>CAZPWD010000131.1:0-7180 GCA_964590025.1 uncultured Nitrospira sp. | reverse complement strand
CCCTTCGTCGTCGCCACCGGCGCACGAACGATGGCGGAGAACGTCTTCCTGCGAGTCACCCTGTCGAACGGCGCACAAGGGTATGGGGAAGCGGCGCCGTTCCCTGAAGTAGGGGGAGAAACTCGCCAGAGCTGCTTTATAGCACTCCACCAACTCGGCAAAGCCGTCCTTGGTCGTTCAGCCGCAGACTACAAGGAAATTGGGCGCTTACTATCTGAACAGGCGCTCACTTATCCAGCGGCACGTTGTGGAATCGAAATCGCCGTCATCGATGCCTACTGCCGCACGTCGAACATCCCGATGTGGCAGCTCTGGGGTGGCGCGGATGTGCGAGCGCGAGAGACGGACATCACGATTCCCATCACCGACCTCGACAAGACCGTCGCCCTGGCGCGCGGATGGTATGCGAAGGGGTTTCGCCTCTTCAAAATGAAGGTCGGCAAAGATGTCGAGAACGACATCCGGCGTCTGGAAGCCGTGCATCGCGCACTCCCAGGCATCTCGTTCATCGGCGATGGCAACCAGGGCTTCTCGCGCCAAGACTGCCTGACGTTTGCACAGGAGGTGAAGAGATTTGGCGGGACGATGGTGCTGCTTGAACAGCCGGTGGTGCGGGACGACCTCGACAGCATGGCGGCGATCCGTCGAGAGACCGGCATTCCCGTTGCGGCGGATGAATCAGTCCGCTCGCTCGCGGACGCGCAAGAGGTCATCGCCCGAGGCGCGGCTGACTACATCAATATCAAGATTATGAAGACCGGCGTGGTCGAAGCGGTGGAAATCGCGTCCTTCACCAAAGCGTCCGGCCTCAAGTTGATGATCGGCGGGATGGTCGAAACACGTATGGCGATGGGCTGCTCTTTCAGCCTGGTCCTGGGACTCGGCAGCTTCGACGTGCTCGACCTCGACACCCCGCTCTTGCTGGCCAGTGATCCCGTCACAGGTGGCTACCGATATGAAGGTTCGCGCCTGCAACCCTGGTCAGGACCCGGCCTCGACATGAAAGCAGCACCTTCCCCGAACGTCACTACCATCGAATAGTTCAACTGCTCGCTTCGTCACACTTCTTGCACTTTAAGGTCTCTCCGAGATGCTGTCTCCGGCCTTTCTCTGTCAGGACCCAGGGCCGATTCGTCATCGGTGGCTGGTGACGCACATGCTGACCATGGCCACATTGTAGATCGGCCACCCAATCACCATATTCGTCCAAATGAAATCCGACAATGGGTTGATGCACGCATGAACCTCCTTCACATCCTCGTTATCGGTTCCTTAGCAGGATGCTCAAAAAGTCCGCCAGCGTCGTTCTCGCATCGTTCAGACCCTCAACGTACCGACGAAGATACTCGGAAAGCGGAGTGGCTGAAGGGGTTTTTCCGTTCGCCAAGATCCATTCTAGGGGCGAACGGCCCACACGAAGTGCGGTATGTACCTCCTCGGGCCTTCACTCGCTGCGGCCTTGCTGGACGGCCTTTTTGAGCATCCTGCGAGGAGGGTGTTTCTATTGTCCGAAACGCCCGGGCCATCGAATTTCGCTGTGCCGAAATGGTTTTTTCGCAGCCTGTTAGGGCTATGTTACACTCGCACGAGCGAGTGCGCATGCTAACACGAACGGAGGGGCACGCGTGATGAGGCAGTTTGATTCGAGGATCGGCTTCGTGGGAGTCGGACGGATGGGGGCCAACATGGCCCGGCGTTTGCGGGATCGACAGGAAACTATCGTGGCCGTGTACGATAGGGATCGCGCCACGGCCACCGATCTTGCGATTGAGCTAGGCTGTGAAGCGACTGCAACCCCTGCCCGCGTCGCAGAACTCGCAGGCATCATTCTCACTGTCGTGTCCGATGATGCTGCAATGCGCCAGATCTTTTCTGTGACCGGCTCGGAGAGTCTTCTCCGCCACGCCAAGGACCGGCTCTTCATGAACTGCGCCACCCTCTCGCCGGCTCTGCACGTCGACGTCGAAACTCTGGTGACGCAACGTGGAGGCCAGAGCCTCGAAGCCTGCATGGCCAGTAGCATCACGCAGGCACGCCAAGGCACGTTATACCTCATGTGCGGTGGGCGTCCGGATGTGTTCGAGTCAGCGAAGCCGCTCTTGGAAAAACTGAGCGCGCACCTCCGCTACATCGGATCGGCAGGAGAGGCCGCGAAGGTCAAAGCCCTTGTCAACATGGTGATGAACTGCAATACGGCCGCACTGGCAGAAGGGCTTGGGCTTGGAGCAGCACTCGGCCTCGATCTGACGATGTTGCGAGACATCTTCGCCCAAACAGGAGCCGCGTCGCGCGTGTTAGAGACGGACGGCGAGGATATGCAGAACCGCACCCATGACTGCTACTTCTCGGCTGCCCATGCAGCCAAGGACTCAGGCATCGCCCTCGCGTTAGCGAAGACCGCCGGGCTCACCGTCCCGTTAGCTCAAGCGACCTACGATCAATACCAGCGACTGCTCGCACTCGGCAAAGGCGAGCTGGACAAGTCCGCCGCCTCTGAACTCACCTTCAAAGACCGCAGCTCCCACTAGCGCCAAGGAGGGCTTCAAGAAGGCATGTG
Organism: uncultured Nitrospira sp.; assembly: GCA_964590025.1. GTDB lineage: Bacteria > Nitrospirota > Nitrospiria > Nitrospirales > Nitrospiraceae > Palsa-1315. The sequence goes on along the minus strand of CAZPWD010000131.1, from coordinate 4,623 downwards.
ATGGGAGCCATCGTAGTGCAGAGGAAGAAGAACGCACGGTTGGGGCAAAAGGAGAAGAATACGCCGCAAGCGAACTGGATTAGGAACGACGTCTCAGACGCGATGCTGGCGAATAAGCCGGCCACATTGAAGGGATCACTTCTGGTCGGGGGCTGAGCCCCCTTGTTGGTGGATAACCACACGGCCACACTCTTGGCACCCCTTGCTGCTTCCGCCACCAGACCATTCAGGCTCGTTGTTGCCCGACTCCCCACTGCCAAGAGAAATGGTGGTGGCCTCGCTGGAAGTCATCGCCGCCGCATTACCCAGATACCGTACAGTGGAAAACGCCCGAAGATCAATCATGGGAATCCGGTCCACCTGCACTGAACCATCACGATAGCTCGTCAAGAGCCAGGCGTCGGTTGTAGATGCCGCGGCCGGCACTGCGCGGACCTGATAGCTGATTTTGTCTGTTGCGGATCCCATCCGCACCTCGGGTGCGTAATACTTCAACGTCCCTGTCATGGCAAATCCCAAGTCGGCGAGACTGTCCGTATATGCCTCCTTAGATGCATGATAGACCTGCTCCAAGTGCTCGACCTCATAAACCACGATCTCTCCCTCAACAGTCTTTGCCTTGATCACAAAGTGGTTGTACGAGACTGTGGCTACCGAGGCGAGAATCCCCAGGATGGCTACCACGATCATCAACTCGATCAAGGTGAACCCGTCAGGGCTCTGCAGGCGGGGGTGCCGATACATCGTCATGATTGTCGAGGTTCGCGAGGTGGTCCGATCTCAAATCGGCCCAGCACAGCTTGAATGCGATTCAACGCCTCCGTTGTAGTCTGTAACTGCCGCAGCGCCTCTGACCCTCCCACACCCTGAGCTGAAATGATTTTCATCGCGCCATCGACGGCTGCTCGAGCGCGGGATGATTCCTGCTGCATCGTCTCGACCCCCTGCCCAACTTGACTCCAGCCTTGATTAAGAAGCTGAGCCAGGTCCGTCAACCGGTCTGCCTCCCGGAACTGGAGTCGATGCGACAGCATTCCGGATGCCCAGGCTCTGGCGCTCTGCCCCAGGCGCTCGAGCGCATCGACAACGCGACGGGTCACCAACATGCTGAAGAGGGTAGCCCCAAGGAAAAACACTGGGATGGCAACCCACACCGTGTCGCTCAGCAAGAGCAACTGGCTCGCAGCGACCTGGCGATCCGTTAATGGTGCATCTGAAACGAGCGTAATGGCAGGCAGGACATAGGGCCCGCAGAAAGCAAGCACGAAGAACAGGCAGGCATAGAGCGCCATACTCACAGCAATCTTGAACGTGTACGCTCTCTGCTCTTTTCGAACGCCCGCCACAATGTGCTCAGAATTGGGGTGGGACACGCTCAACGCCACAGTTGCCATATCATCCTCCTTGGATCGCTCCTCCACCAAGCCTAGTTATGCGCCTATGTTGCCATTCCTCATCAGAGCCAAGCGTACCACCACCTCCTGAAACCACAAACATTTTCTCGAACTTGATCGCATCCGGATAAATCACGGCTAGACAGACAACCTACCACCTCCACCGCCCATTCCTTCGGCGCTCTGGAGTACCAGGTTACCGTTTTTCAAAGGGGAGTTCTGACCGCTGACTGGCGGGAAAGTAGGTCCACCGCTTCTGTTCGTTCTCATCGAAGCTACCGAGGAAGGTCACGTAGCGATCGAGGGTGCGAAACTCGGCGAGCGTGATCGTGCAGTGTAGCGGGTCGATGACCCGGGCATCGAACTGGCCCACCACGTAGAGCAAGCCCGCTCCCGCTTGATAGAGATTCCGTCGGCTCGCATACCCCGTATTGGGGAACAGTGCAACCTCGATGGAACAGCCTCCAGGCCCTACGAGCGTGAGCCGAAGATCGTGCCGAGAGAGGAACGGATTGGTGGCGGTTCTAGTGATCGTCAGGCGCACCTGATCTGCCGAGAACTCGACAGAGGCCGGCACCGGCACATCGCTGTTGCAGGCTGCCAGAAGTAGAAGCAGGCCAACCAAGCACCTTACCGGATACGCCCAAATCACTTGGTTGCTGAAACTTTCGGCGCTGCGCCAATCGCATCCAGCCCTGCTTGAGCACAGGCATCATCGAGGTGTGCACCGGGTGCCCCACCAACGCCAATCCCTCCGACGATCTCACCGCCGATCTCGATCGGCAATCCGCCGCCGAGCATCAGCACCTGATCGTTCATCTCGCGAAGAGCTTGCAAGGTCGGAACCCTGTTGATCAGCTCAGCGAGCTCGGTCGTAGGACGGCGGAGACTAGCCGCGGTATAGGCCTTCTTCCTGCTACTATCGACCGTATGAGGCCCCGCCCCATCGGCTCGGACCATGGCGCGAAGCACGCCGGCTCGATCCACGACCGACACGCTCACCCGGTAGCCATCTTTGTTGCAGGCATCCAACGATGCCTGGATCGCCTTGCCGGCCAGCTCCATCGGCAAGACTGCCTCTTTCGGCAACTCATCAGAAGCCGGCACCGTATAAGGCATCAGCATCACAACCGCCGTTGCGATCATGAGCCGATACGCCATAGGCACAGCACGCCTATGCTGCAGGTGAACGCATGCCATCGGTGTGTCTCCTGGTTATAAAGGAAAGATGTACGGTACGGAGCGTACGAAGGCGCGAGAGGGCCTGTCAAGATGGCGACGTTGGATCGGGGATTCAGAAAGTGGAGAACGCGGGGCTCAGCTCCAGACGACGCGCTCTTGATTGAGGAGGTAATCGATCACTTCGATGCTATTACGCATCTGGATCTGGGCCTTTTCGGACATGGGGAGGACGGCGCCGACCAGCATGCCTGATTCGACGTCGTCGAGCGACGGAATCCCATCAGGTCCACGCTTTTCCAGCTCTTGTCGGTAACTTGCCACGGTCGCCTCCTGTTTCTCTGACAGTTGAATCAGCAATTCCTACGCCAGAGACTCATCATCCATCTGACTTACGGCGTATAGGTAGCATAGCACATGGAAATTCGTGCTCCGGTGAAAGTGAGCCAACTTATTGATTCAAAGCTACTTTCCAGCCGATCGACGTGCAGCAGTTGAGGCAGGTGCGAGGGCGCCGAGGTATGGGAAATTACCGATCTTGAGAAGCGGTGTATCAAGACGCAGGCGAAAATCGTCATGCCCTGCGTCAACAAAGTGTGGATCGCCGGTAATATCTGACTGGGCTTTCAGTTCCGGAGCCGGTTGGTTCGGATTACCCGCGCGCAGATAATCACCATCCCTGTTGTAGAACGCATTGAAAGAGGTGGTGGTCTGACTGGATGGGGCGATCACAAAACCCACTCGATTCAGCCCGACCACGTTGCCGGTGACGTCACTCCGGGATTGCCCGAGAAACGCCGCGCCACCACCATTCTTAACCAAGGTATTGCTTACCAGCACAGCTCGGGCACGATCGCTGACAACGACGGCTTCAAAAAGACTTCGGGTAATCACGTTTCGCTCCAACCGCACATTCGACGTGCCAGCAATCGAGACGCCATGATCGTTATCATGAATAAAATTCCCGATGAGGACGGCTTCTGAATCGGCAAACTGAGCGCCGGTCGTCTCGCTCCCCCCGATGACACAATCTTCTATCCGCACATCGTGGACTTGCTGGCTGAACAACATGCCATTGATCTTGACCCGACGAAGGACAATCCCTTGCCCATTGAAGAGACCGACGGCATGCCCCCCTTGGTCATTAATGGTCATATCGCTGATTTCAATGTCCGTCGCTCCATAGGGCCACTTGCCCACATGGAGAGCGCCCACCACGATATCACGCCCCAGAATCGTCACCTGATCCACGCCAGCCCCGACGAACGTGATCTTCTCTTTGCTGTGAATGGTGACGTCCTGAGGATATTGACCCGCCTTGACGAAGACCGTGTCGCCTTTCCTGGCAGCATCGACCGCTTCCTGAAGAGAAACGTAGCCCCCGGTTCCATCCAGCGCAACCACGAGGGTCCGAGGACCAAGTGGCGGCCCCTCATCGGCCCACACCAGGCCCAACCCCCAAGGGGCCAGCACCGACATAAGACTCAGAACTGCGGCACATATCATGGAGAAATTCATACAGGGCGCCCCTCTGGATGTCAATCCGTGGACTCGTCCGGTCGGACGACTTTTTCAGCAGCCCCATGGTATCCTCCGCGCCATGATTTTGGTCGGCCTCACAGGCGGTGTCGCAACCGGCAAGAGTACCGTCGCGAAGATGTTCAAGCGATGCGGCGCCATCTTGATCGATGCCGATAAACTGGCCCGTGAGGTTGTCGAACCAGGGAAACCGGCCTGGCGAGCCATCGTCAAACAATTTGGGAAGACAGTCCTCAACCAAAACCACTCGCTCGACCGTCAAGCCCTCGGAAGCATCGTCTTCCACAATCCGAAGAAACGACGGCAACTCGAACGCATCATCCATCCCCGCGTCGCCCGCGAGCAACAACGGCTCGTGCGCCGGATCGCCAAGCGCAAACCCCATACTGTGGTCATCTACGAAGTCCCACTCCTCTTCGAAGCCGGCGTAGACAAACGCGTCGACAAAATCATCGTGGTCACCGCCGACCGCGATACACAAATCGCTCGCCTCAAGAAAAGAAACGGCCTC
>CAZPWD010000130.1:0-7236 GCA_964590025.1 uncultured Nitrospira sp. | reverse complement strand
GCAATCGATTTCCCGGGACGTGCCATTAGCCCGGGCAAGGGCCTTCTCTGTTCCGCATCTCCCCCAAAGGAGTCGCCAGACTGGCCTTCAGCGCGCGCATCGGACGAGCACGGTCTCATCGTGCGCGTTCTGCGAGCAAGAAGGATGATCTGGCGGCTGCTTTCCCATCCTTCCGACCTCGCTCGTTTCTCTCTTCACAGGGTAGCCTGGTTGATCCTCGAGTGCGCGCGTCCAGGGACCCTAACGCGAGACGTGCGAGACATGCGGGACGAGCGAGACGGGCCAAGCGGGGAGGACCTGGTGGATTTCCCCCCTGCGTGCATCGAACGAGCACATTCCTGATTCTCTATACCTCTCTTTAGAGGAGGTGCCGAGGTCGCCCTTTACTGCGCGCATCGAGCGACCACCATCCATCTAAATGCTCCCTCCAAGCTTGCTCGTTATCTCTCAGGGATGGGGGCTGATTGATCTCCCACTGCGCGCGTCCAACGAGGGGAGTCCGCGACCGCGCGTTGCGCGAGCACAGGAATTCATCTAAACCTGCCTTCGCTTATCTCTTTGAGGGCAGCCTGGTCGATCCTCGATTGCGCGCGTCGAACGAGCACTTCCTAATTCTTTATCTCTCTCTTAGGGGAGTGGCCGAGGCTGCCCTTCACTGCGCGCATCGAGCGACCACCGCTTCATCGTGGGGGCTCTGCGAGCAAGAAGGGCACCTGGCCGCTCCCCTCCCACCCCTTGACCCTTCGTTCTAGTGCGGACTATCCTCTATTCCATGGAACTACCGCACCCCAAAGACGATCCCTATCTCAAACTCATTCGACCGCTGGTCGAGGCCTATCTGGCCTTCTGGCGCACCGACATCCGCCATATCAAATCCCTACGGCTGACGCCCTCACAGTTCGATGTCATCGCCACCCTTGGAGATACGGAAGGCATGATCTGCTCGGAACTCTCTGCCCATACGCTCGTCACAAAGGGCACACTCACCGGCGTCCTCAATCGCCTAGTCTCCAAAGGTCTGATCCGGCGGGATGCGATGAAAGGAGATCGCCGTTGCACCAAGATCTCGTTAACCGTGAAAGGCGATGCGCTCTTTCGAAAGACCTTTGCGGCCCACTTGGCCTTTCTTCGTCCATTCTTCGAACGGGCCTTGAGCCCCGAAGAAGTGGACCAGACTCGTGCGCTGCTGCTTCGCCTGCGGGATAGCTTTCGACAAGAAGATTGAGGTTCAGGCTGAGGTCAGAGTGGCAAGAGACACACTGTTCGGCTTAACCTTACAATTAACCTTAACCTCTACCTAAACCTGATCTGACCCATGCGCTTAACCATCCTCGGCTCCGGCACGAATGTACACCCCACGCGAGCAGCTTCGGGCTATCTTGTCCGCACCGACCATACGATGCTGTTGGACTTTGGCCCACGCACGTTGGCGAATTTACTAAAGACCGGCGTGAACCGGCATCGGATCACCCACATTCTCTTCTCCCACTACCACGCTGATCACTTTTCGGACTTCATCACCTATTTCTTCGATGCGATGATCTTTACGAAATACCAAGGAGGAAAACGGCCGCCGCTCACTGTGATCGGCCCTCGTGGCACGAAGCGACTCTTCCGAGCCCTCTTCGCCACCTTACCAGGCTTTATGCACGCACCGTTCGCGGTTCATTTCAAAGAAGTGGCTGATCGGGCGTTTTCGATCGGAAACACGACTGTGATTCCCCGAACTGTGACCCACACGCAGAACCTCCATTGCCTGGGATATCGAATTGAATATGGCGGGAAAGCCCTGGCTTATTCCGGCGATTCGCAATACTGTGACAACCTCGTGCGCCTCTGTGGAGACGTCGATCTCGCGGTGCTGGACTGTTCCTTCCCGGCTAGTCGACCGAACCCGGTCCATCTGCATGCCGGTCAATGTGGGCAGGTGGCTAGAGAGGCCGGAGTCGGCCAGCTCGTGCTGTCGCATTTGTATCCGATCACCGAACGGTACAATGTGCGGGAACAGGCAGGGGAAGCGTTCGGGGGAGGGATAGTGGTGGGGCGGGACTTGATGGCGATCAAATTGTGAGGCGTCAGGCGTGACGTGCGCGACAAGCGCGACTCGAAGTTGACTATCTGGGTTCGACGATCCCAAAACCTCGAACTTCCTCCCGTCGCGCGCGTCCCGCTTTTCGCGCAAGTCTCGCGAGTCTCGCGTATGTTTTAGAGTCCGCCTTCGCGGTTATCACACCCAAGGATCTCAATGAATTTCGTCAGGCGGGCCTTCTTGAGGGGGTCGTCGAGTTTGGCATAGATGGCCAAGAGGTTCTTGATCATGCGGGAGAGAATCGCGCGCACCGGACTCTGCTGCAAATATTTCTCGTCAAATCCATAGCCGGCTTCCGTGAGAAACCGCTGGCAATTTTTCTCGGTCAGCAACGCTCCCCCGTTGAAACAATCGACGAAAACCTTGTAGCGATCCGATTCATACTTCACTAAGAAATGACCCGGCATCCCGATCCCATGAATCGGAAGACCCAGCCGCTTCCCGACAAGGAGGTACACCGTCGATAGGCTGATCGGAATACCTGTTCGCCGGTCGATCACGCAGTTGAGGTAACTATTCTCCAACTCATAATAATTCTTCGTGTTGCCTTTGAAGCCCTGCTCCGTAAAGAGGTACCGGTTCAACGTCTTGATCGTTTCCTCCCCCGAGGCCCGCGGGCCGATCCGATCTCGCACTTCCTGCGCCATCTCATCAAGCTGTCTCGTATATGAGGTGACCGTCAAGGAAGGATAGGCATACCGGGCGATCAGAAAGGCACCCTGTTCGAGATCCATCGGGCCATCCGGCAGTGCCGCCAGCTGCATGAGTTCATCCTCGAGATTTCCACCACGGATTTCCTCAAGTACTGAGACAAGTCGGTCAGCCATTTCCGGCTGTTCGATTTCCGCTTCCTGAAGCAGGGGAACTGCAGAGGGACCGATGTCGATGAGTTTACCGCTGATGGTCCGGACGATCTTCTCGTCCTCATCGGCCAGCAGTCGTATCAGGGCCCGGATTTGACTCTCGTTTATCAGCATGGTGGGGCTCCCGAAAAATCCGCTCATCAGCCCATCGCCCGACGGAACACTTTGGCGCTCCCGTAGAGACAGAGGGCGTCAAAAATCACCATGACGACCACCACCATTCCGACATGGGGGAGAGCCTCAGTCCAGCCAGACAGGATCAACGGCCGCACCGCGTCGATCGCCCAGGTCATCGGATTGAAGCGCGCCAGGAACCCCATCCACGCAGGCATCCCCGCCAAGGGTACCAATGCCGAGCTCAAGAAAATCATCGGGAGCGAAAGGAATCCCAGGACCGAAAAGAAGTCGCCGTGACTTTTCACGGAAAAGGCCATCGCCATGGAAATCGAGGTGAGACCGACGCCAAAGAGCATCCCGATCATCAAGATCGCGGCGATACCAAGGAGCCCCGTCGCCGGCTGAACGCCGAACAGAAAGGCCACCCCGAGGATCACGAGCACTTGGAGCGAGGTAATCGTCATAACGAAGATGAAGCGGCTCAGAATCACGGAACTACGATGGATCGGCGTGGTCATCAACCGCTCCAGAAACCCATTCTCCTTGTCGAACAGCAGATCGATGCCCCCGGCGAGTCCATTGTTGAGCACCGTCATGACGACCACGCCGGCAGTCAGGAAGCTGATGTAGTCCGGGGCCTGCGTCACTTGCACATCCGCGGCCCGCTGGAACAGGTTGCCGAAGAAGATCAGCCAGAACAGCATCGGCTGTACGAGCGTGAACAACATACTAAACTTCTCGCGGCTGAGCCGCCGAACCCACCGCATCGTTAACGCATGAATTTCCTGCCAGTATTCTTTCATGACGTAAAACGTGAAACGTCAAACGTGAAACGTATTGTCGGAGCTGCGAGGAACGCTCAGCCTCGACGTGTCGCATCACACATAACGCATCACACACCCTCCTTCTCTATGGGAACATCATCTTTCATCGATCGGCCCGTATGGGCGATGAACACGTCATCCAGCCGCGGCCGGTGGTACTCAATAAACTCCAGTTGGCAATCCAATCGATTGGCGGACTCGAGGATCGCGGGCAGGGCCTTCTCGGGCGACTCGACCCGGATATCCAGGCCGGTCGGCGTCGCCTTGACCGCTCGCATCGCTGGTTGTCTCGTCAACGCAGACACCAACGTAGGGATCTTACTCTGGTCCTTCAAGGTCAACGACACGATATCGCCGCCCAGCCCGACCTTCAGCTCAGCCGGCGATCCGAGCGTCTTGATCTTTCCCCCGTCGATGATGGCCAATCGATCGCAGAGCTGGTCCGCCTCATCCAAATAATTCGTCGTCATCACGATCGTCATGCCGCGCGCCTTCAACATCCGCACATAGTCCCAAATTCGGAGCCGGCTTTGCACATCCAAGCCCAACGTCGGCTCGTCGAGGAACAATATCTTGGGGTCCGGCAAGAGACCGCAGGCAATGTCGAGCTTCCGCTTCATCCCCCCGGAGTACGTTTTCGCCGCGCGATCTGCCGCCTCTTCCAATTCCACAAGCTTCAGCAGCTCGGCGATGCGTTTCGCGGCTTCGGCCTTGGGCAAGTGGTACAGTGCGCCGAGGAGTTCGAGGTGTTCCCGACCGGTGAGAAAGCGATCGATGGCCCGTTCTTGAGGCACGTAGCCGATAAGTTGCCGGACGACATCCGCCTCGCGCACCGTATCGTGGCCCAATACGCTGGCCGTGCCTGACGTGGGCGTCAGCAGCGTGATGAGCGTCCGGAGCGTGGTGCTTTTCCCCGCCCCGTTCGGCCCCAGCAGAGCAAAAATCTCGCCTGAATAGACCTCAAACGACAGATCGGAGACGGCCGTATGGCCATCAAAGGTCTTCGTGAGCCGAGACACCTGGATCGCGATTGCGCGATCCATCAACCCCAGCCCTTCGCGCCAGATTGATCGTGCATCATGAACTCGATGAGGTCACTGAGACGGCGGGCTTGTTGGTGGAGACTGTCAGCCTCCAACAGAAACTGCTTTTCCAGGGGCGTACACTCCAAGTAGGTGGACAGGGTATTGACGACAATCTCGTCGCTGACTTCTTCGCGAAAAAGCTCCTGCCATGTGGGCACGTCATTGCGGGACCGGAGATAGGACTCTAGGATGGTGAACAGGCGCCGGCGGACCGCGGGGTCCAGCGACGCCTCAGTGCCCCGAACAGCGACAGAAATCGTGGCCTCACGATAGGCGTTGTCGTACCACTCGCGTTCAATCTCAAACCGTTCCAGCCCTTGCAGCAGGATGTTGGATCGACCATCTGCCAACGGCTGCACGCTTGCCAATCGACCGACACAGCCCATGGAGAACACGGGCGGATGGCCATAATAGTCCGTTTCCCATCCATCCTTGAGCAGGGCCATGCCGATGCACTGCCCGCTCATCGCCACATCCGAGACCATGGCACGGTAGCGTGGCTCAAAGATATGGAGGGGGAGATAGGTCTTGGGGAACAGCACGACATTCGGAAGCGGGAACACCGGAATCCGCGCGGGAATGGGAAACGGCGTTACCGTGTCACACTGGTCGCGTCCGTGGTGTTCTCGCCCGTGATCGGTCTGCATGGCTCACGATAGCTGATGGCCGACAAAGTTGTCAACGGCGCGAGAAGGGGATCTTTCACCCATCGAATTGACGAAAACCCCTATCAACACAGGAGATTTGTGCCGCCTGTCGAAGCATGGTATAAGCGCACGCGACGATTCCTTCATCTCATGGACGGTCCATCCCACATGTACAAATTGCCGCGCCATCTCCGGTACATTCTGGTCCTTGCGAGTTGTCTGACCATGGTCGTGCCCGGGCTCGCAGCCGATACCGCACAGGAATTCCGCTTCGCCACGAAAGGCTATCGATATGCCTTCCCGCGCGATCACGGGGCGCATGAAGAGTTTCGCACCGAATGGTGGTACTACACCGGCCAAGTCACGGCGAAGGACGGTCGGCCATTCGGCTATGAACTCACCTTCTTCCGCCGTGGCATGCTGCGCGATCAGACGAAAACCCTGCCTTCACAGTGGGCCGTCACGCACCTGTACCTGGCCCATTTCGCCGTGAGCGATCTCAGCAAGGGCCGGTTTCACTATGCGGACAAAATGAGCCGGGCCGGTTTGGGCAAGGCCGGCGCGGCGCACGATCGTCTCCACGTCTGGATCGATCGATGGAGCGCCGAATCGCCATCGGCCACTCCCGCCACACAGACCCTCCAAGCAGCGGATGGCGACATGGCCATCCAACTCACGGTCTCGTCGGGGAAACCACTTGTCGTACATGGGACTGACGGGATCAGCCGCAAAGGTTCGGCCACAGGACAAGCCTCCCACTACTATTCCTTCACCAGATTGGCCACGACCGGCACACTCACGATCGGGAGTGAATCGTTCGACGTGACCGGCACAAGTTGGATGGACCATGAGTTCGGGTCCGCCGATCTCGACAAGGATCTGGTCGGATGGGACTGGTTCAGTCTGCAACTCGACGACCAGAGAGAACTCATGCTCTATCGGCTCCGCCGGGCAGACGGATCGGCCCATCCGGCCTCAAGCGGCACGTTGATCGACCGAGACGGACAGGGGCGCCATCTTTTGATCGGAGACTTCACGCTCGAACCAACCAGTTATTGGACCAGCCCTGCGAGCAAGGCCCACTATCCGCAGCGTTGGCGCCTGACCATTCCCTCACAACAACTTTCATTGGAACTCGTGCCCCGCATGGCCGATCAAGAACTCTCCCCCAAACGCAGCACACAAGTGACCTATTGGGAAGGCGCCATCGAAACAACCGGCACGGCACAGGGAAAACCGATTCACGGACAGGGCTACATGGAACTGACCGGCTACGCCGAACGGATCCCAAATAAGTTGTAACAGGTCGCCTTTCCCTATGCGGCGCTCTCGGCACCCGTGAAGCGTCACTCGACAAGCTCGGGACGCCCTGAGCCCGTCGAAGGGCGTATCTCGTTATTCGCGCGAGACTCGCAAGACTTGCGAGAAAAGCGGGACGGGCGAGATGGAGGAGGGTTCGAGGTCCGAAGTTTGAGGTTTTCAGAACTTCGATTCGCGCCTTTCCCGCCATTCTCGCCTGTCTCGCTTGAGTCAGGCATCGGCGGTTGCAGTTGAAATCTTCGTGAATAGTGCGGGCTAGTTGGTCGGCAACACTACAACCGTTCATACTCC
>CAZPWD010000129.1:0-7248 GCA_964590025.1 uncultured Nitrospira sp. | reverse complement strand
GAAGTGCGGTTTGTACCTCCTCGCCTCTTCGCTCGTTGCGGCCTTGCTGGACGGACTTTTTGAGCATCCTGCATGGCGTGCTCCTGTTGTCACAGACGTGCGGACCAGTGAAGTTCTGGCGTGCCCACCTAGTTGTTCCGCAGCCGGCTAAAGAGCAGACAGGCATTGACCCCGCCGAATCCAAAAGAATTCGACAGCGCCGCCGTCACCGTAGCCGGTCTGGCCCTGTGCGGAATATAGTCCAGATCGCAGGCAGGATCCGGATGATCCAGGTTGATCGTCGGAGGAAGAATCCCGTGGTGAAGCGCCAGAACACTAAACACCGCTTCAATCCCACCGGCTGCCCCAAGTAAGTGGCCGGTCATCGACTTTGTCGAACTCACCGGGATCCGGTAGGCCTGCTCACCGAACACCTGCTTGATGGCCTTGGTCTCAATCGCATCCGCCATTGTCGAGGTACCATGCGCGTTGATATACCCGACCTGGTCCTTGCTGATACCGGCATCCTTGAGCGCCAGCTCCATGCACCGGACTGCGCCTTCTCCCTCTTCAGACGGGGCAGTAATATGGTAGGCGTCGCTGTTCATGCCGTAGCCGAGCAATTCGGCATAGATCCGAACGCCACGCCGACGCGCATGCTCCAGTTCCTCCAAGACCACGACTCCAGCCCCTTCGCCGAGCACGAATCCGTCGCGGTCCCTGTCGAACGGTCGACTCGCTTTTGTCGGGTCATCGTTGCGAAACGACAAGGCTTTCGACGCCGCAAACCCTGCAACCCCCAACGGCGTAATGGCGGCTTCCGCCCCGCCCGCGATCATAACATCGGCATCGCCCGCCTGAATCAGCCGGTACGCGTCGCCGATACAGTGATTGCCCGTCGCACAAGCCGTCACCGCACAGGAGTTTGGCCCCTTGGCGCCCAGTCTGATCGCCACCTGCCCGGAAGCAAGGTTGATGATGGTCATCGGAATGAAAAATGGCGAAACACGCCCGGGGCCTTTTTCCTGCAGAATATTGTGGTAGTGCTCGATTGACCCAAGCCCCCCGATGCCCGACCCGATATACACACCGACTTTTGTGGCCTCTTCCGGCACCACGGTAAACCCCGCATCATCCACCGCCATCTGGGCAGCGCCCACGGCATAATGGATGAACGTATCCATCTTTTTGATTTCTTTTTTTTCGATGAACTCGGCTGGATCGAAGTCTTTCACTTCACCGGCGATTTGGGCATCATAAGCCGCAGGATCGAATTTCGTGATTCGACCGATGCCGGATTCACCGGCACAGATGGCCTTCCAGGTCTTTTCGACACCCGTTCCCAGAGGCGTGATCAGCCCCAGACCGGTCACCACAATCCGCCTGGTCGAACGAGGACTCATCACGTCCTACGACCGCTAGGCCTTTTCCTTAATGTAGTCCAGCGCTTTCCCGACCGTCAGAATCTTCTCTGCGTCTTCGTCGGGGATCTCGATGCCGAATTCTTCTTCGAGGGCCATCACCAGCTCAACCGTATCGAGCGAGTCGGCGCCGAGATCCTCCACGAAGCTGGCTTCGGGCGTGACCTCATCCTCTTCGACTCCGAGCTGTTCACCGATAATTTTTTTTACCCGTTCATCCACAGTACCCATTGATTTTCCTGCCTCCTTTCCCATCCTAACCCCTCCTTATCGCTGCGAACCTGCCGCCGCAGCATCGTACAATATTCTGTTTACGCAGTCGTCAGGACATCAACATCCCACCGTTCACGTGCAACACGTGCCCGGTGATGTAGGCTGCCTCGTCCGACACAAGAAAACGTACTGCCGCCGCAATATCTGCCGGTGTGCCCAACCGTCCCAATGGAATTTGCTTCTGGAGCATGTCTTTCACCTCCGTCGATAATCCCTGCGTCATGGCAGTATCAATGAATCCAGGCGCGACCGCGTTCACCGTGACTGAGCGGCTCGCATATTCCCGTGCAACTGTCTTGGTCAATCCGATCACCGCCGCTTTCGATGCCGCGTAATTGGCCTGGCCCACATTACCCATCACTCCGACTATCGAAGAGATGTTGACAATGCGACCATACCGCTGCTTGGTCATCGAGAGCAAGACCGCCTTCGTGCAGTTAAACGTCCCGTTCAAATTTACTTGCAGCACTAGATTCCAATCTTCCTCCTTCATCCGCAACAGCAGCCCGTCACGCGTAATCCCGGCATTGTTCACCAGAATATCGACCTTCCCCCATTCCTTGAGGACCTGGTCGACCATGGCTTTGGTGTCAGTGGCGTCCGCCACATTAACTTTGACATTCAAAGCCTTGCGCCCCAACTGCTCCACGGCCGCAACCGTGTCCTTCGACCGGCTCGGATCAAGATCGGCGACCACAATATCAGCCCCGTCTTGAGCCAATGACTCGGCTATCGCCCGGCCGATCCCTTGCGCCGCCCCTGTGACAATTGCAACCTTACCACGGAGTGACATCTGCTCGCTCCTCACATCTCTTCACGCACTGAACGCAGCGCGGGTCGCCTCGATCGAATGAGGATCATTGACATTCAGGGTCACCGCGTCCGGCAGAATCCTTTTGATCAAGCCGCTCAACACCGTTCCCGGCCCAACCTCGACGAACGTCGTCACGCCCATCGCGGCCATAGCCTTCACCGAATCTTCCCAGAGCACTGGCGAAGGAAGTTGTCGTACCAGCGATGCCTGGATGTCACTGGCCTTGGTGATCGCCCTGGCTTCGGCATTGTTAATCAATGGGATCTTGAGATCGGACCATGTGATCGCCGCCAAATCTTCGGCGAGTCGATCGGCCGCCTTCTGCATCAGGGGCGTATGCACCGGCACACTCACGGGAAGGGGAATCGCCTTCTTACATCCCTTGGCCTTCGCCAGTTCAATAGCCCGTTCCACGGCAGCCTTTTCCCCTGCAATGACAACCTGACCAGGCGAATTGAAATTCGCCGCGGCCACAACTCCCACAGATGAGGCGTCCCGACACACCTCTTTCACCACGTCTGCCGTGAGACCGAGCAGCGCGGCGACGAGCCCAGTCCCCGGCGGCACCGCTTCGGCCATATAGCGACCTCGCTTCTGCACGATCGCCACCGCCTCACGATAAGTCATTCCGCCAGCGGCAACAAGGGCCGAGTATTCACCCAAGCTATGACCAGCCACCGCGATCGGGGTGATGCCCAATGACTTGAACGCATGGAGCGCGGCGATGCTGCTCACCAACAATGCCGGCTGTGTATATTCCGTGAGGTTCAATCGTTCCGCTGGTCCCTCAAAACACAGCGCGGCAATGTCATATCTCAGCACCGACGATGCCTCTTCGTAGAGACTCCTGATGCTCGGATGGGCCTCCACCAACGCTCTTCCCATTCCGACTGACTGAGACCCCTGGCCTGGAAAGACCAACCCAACACTGGTTGACTGTCTTGATTGGAGAGTCGCCATACTACCGGAGTGATTGCACGAGGCTACTGGTTACTCTCGTCATCGAAATATTCGAAGCTGGAGAGGGCGCGCTGCGCCGTCTTTGTGGGGTTAGATATCGTCGAATTTCCTTTGAATGTCAACGGGAAAAGTTTTCGGCTGAAAGGCGAGTGGCGCGAGACTAGAAGCCGGTTTCATTCCGCCACATCACCATCGAATGAGAGCCGACGCCCATGTCAATCCGGCACCGAAGGCCCCTAACATCACCAGGCTCCCTTCTTTGATTCGCCCCTGTTGTATGGCTTCATCCAAGGCAATGGGAATTGAGGCCGCTGACGTATTTCCATACCGATCGAGATTCAACATCACTTTCTCTGGCGGGAGTCCGAGACGCTCGGCCACCGCCTTGAGAATACGCACATTCGCTTGGTGCGGCACATAGAGATCGAGATCCTCAACACGGAGATGATTCGCAGCCAAGGTTTCGCGTGCGATTTCTTCCAAGGTCCGAACCGCCACCTTGAAGGTCTCGTTCCCCTTCATCTTGATGTACTGCATCCGTTCCGCCACGACTTTTTCAGAGGGCGGCAGACGTGACCCTCCCCCTGGCACCGCAATCAAATCGCAGAGGGCGCCATCGGAACGAAGATGCGTAGACAGGACGCCCCGGTCGTTCTCACTGGCGCTGAGGACTACCGCGCCAGCTCCATCGCCGAACAAAATACAGGTGTTGCGATCGGTCCAGTCGGTAATCGCCGACATCACTTCCGACCCGATGATCAATACGTGGCGCATGCCGGTTTTCACATAGGCATCTGCCACCGATAACGCATAGACGAACCCGCAACAGGCGGCCGACAGGTCACAGGCCGCCGCACGCGTCGCCCCCAGCTGATGTTGAATCAGGCACGCGGTAGCAGGAATCGGATAATCACCGGTGCAGGTGGCCAACAGAATGAGGTTAAGATCGGCCGCACTCACCCCCGCGGCCGTCAGGGCCCTCTCCGCCGCCTTCACCGCCAAATCAGAACAGGCTTCACCGGAACCGGCCACATGTCGCTCGCGGATACCGGTCCGTTCGACAATCCATTCGTCCGAGGTGGCCACCATCCTTTCGAGATCGGCATTGGTCAACACCTTGGCCGGCACGTACGATCCAGTCCCTACAATGCGGGCCCTCATGCCGGCATATCCTCAGTGGGCTTGGTTTGTGAATGGCTCTCTTCAATAGCGCGTTGAATCAGCTCATGGACGCGACTCTCTGCCAACCCCTTCGCCCGGCGAATGGCATTCTTGATCGCCTTGGCAGACGAACGTCCATGGCAGATCATGGTAATACCGTTAACGCCCAGGAGCGGCGCCCCACCGAATTCCGCGTAATCGATTCTCTTCTTCAAGCTAAGCAGCGGCGCGGCAATGAGCGGATAGGCCAAGCGGCCGAAGAAGGATCCGGAGATTTCCTTGACCAACAACTTCTTGATCGTATCGGCCACTCCCTCGGAAATCTTCAGCGCGACGTTCCCGATGAAGCCATCGCACACCACCACATCAGCGCTCCCGCTGTACACATCACGGCCCTCGATATTGCCGATGAAGTTGAGCGGACTGGTTTTGAGGAGCTTGAACGCCTCCTTCGTGACCTCATTCCCTTTGCTGTCTTCTTCCCCGATACTCAGCAGCCCGACACGTGGGTTGGGCTTCCCAAAGAGATACTTGCCATACTCATTCCCCATGATGGCGAATTGGGCCAGATGCTGAGCCGTAGAGTCCACATTAGCCCCGACATCCAACATGATCGCCGTACCGGTCAGAGTGGGCAGGCTTGTCGCGATCGCCGGGCGCTCGACACCCTTCGTCAGCCCGAGCACAAAGAATGACGACACCATGCTGGCGCCGGTGTTCCCGGGACTGACCACGGCACTCGCCTCGCCACTCTTGACCAACTCAGTGGCAACCCAGATAGAGGAATCCCGCTTCTTGCGGGCTACGGTAGCCGGCGACTCGTGCATCTCGACGACTTGCGAGGCATGTCGAATGGACAGGCGGGAATCCGTGCAACCGAGACGGCGACATTCGGCGGTGAGAATGGCCTCGTCGCCAACCAGCAGCACTTCGACATCACATTCCTGGGCGGCCTGGAGAGCCCCCTCAATGGCCGGGGCTGGTCCATCGTCTCCGCCCATGGCGTCAAGTGCAATCTTCATAACGGCTGAGTACTCATCGAGTGATGAAGTGTCCCGTGGTCACAAAAGAAATGCAGCCGTCACCACGCTACATGCGGCAGGAGTTTAGAGCAGTGAAATAGTCGACGCAACCGGCAAACAGATGCCATCCCGTCGTGACCTTTTGGGCCATGAGCCCTGCAGGCACGGCCCAACGGCCCTGTCACGAACCGGCCTAGTAGGCTGTTCAAAAAGGCTAGACTTCTCACCCGCCCGACCCTAGCGCGCCGAGACGCGCCTTGCCCCAAGCAAGGCCGCAGCGAGCGAAGCGGCGACACGTACTCCGTCCCGTACGTGGAGCCTCTGAGCTACGCGAGAACGCCGCCCGGGGAAAGGCGCGTCTCGGCGCGCCGGGGCTGGGCGGGTGAAATGACCGACTTTTTCAACAGCCTCCTAGGACTCTTCGACCTGGATGACCGCCTTGCCTTTATACGTTCCGCAATTCAAGCAGGTATAATGCGGCAACTTGATCTCGTGGCACTGCGGACAGACGGACATGCCCGGCGGTGTGATGCGCAGCTTTTGTGTGCGCCGCTTGTCGCGTCGTTCCCGGGAATGTTTATGTTTCGGATTTGGCATGGCAACTCCTTCTCACTTTCGATAGCAGGCGGTCACGCTATGATGCCGACGGTCCGCCGTTCTTGCGGTTCGTGACCTGGACCACCCGAAATGTCGGGATCGGTAGTTCCGCGACACACTGACAGGACCCCTCATTCAAATTTTTCCCACATCGCGCGCAGAGCCCCAAGCAGTCGTCGCCGCAGAGAGGCTGCATCGGCGCGGACAGGATCACGTGCTCACGCAACATGGAAGCCAGTTCCAACTGGTTGCCCTGATATTGATACTGATCGTCCGGCTCCTCTTCTGGTTCGGCCTCCACGCCCTTCGCACGCGCCTTTCGGGAATCGACTCGCTTCGGATAACGCGGCGCCGACTTGGGCTCCGGGATAAAGGCCGCCCGCACAGAAAAAGCCAGCGGATCCTCATACTCCTTCAAGCACCGCACACATTCGCGGACGATCGTACCTTCCAGCACACCGGTCACAGCGACCAGCCCTTCGACGTTGGTCAGGTCCAGACTCACAGCCAGCGGACCCAGGACCACGGCATCATCCTCGGTGAGGCCGAGTTCTTCAGCCGTGACCTCGCCGACCAGCGAAAGCCCATCGGCAGTTATGTCAGCCAGCAGCGGCCTGAGCAGTTCCATCGCGGCACCTACCTGCATTCCCATCCCCAACGTGACCGGTTATCGCTCTTCCGCAAAGCTGATGAGAGCGATGTGCCGAGCCCGCTTGACGGCGGCTGTCAATTCGCGCTGGTGCCTCATGCAATTGCCGGAGATACGCCGCGGGACAATCCGGCCCCGCTCTGTTAAAAAGTTTCTCAGCAGCCCGACATCTTTGAAATCGATCGACCCTTTATCAATACAAAATCTGCAAGGCCGTCTGCGTTGAAAAAACCGTCCGCCACCACCGCCGTCTCGGTCTCCGCTTTGTTCACGCTCCATAACCGTCTCCCTATTTGTTGGCAGGATGCTGAAAAAGCCCGCCAGCTTCGTTCTCGCTTCGCTCAGAGGCTCAACGTACCGAAGCGTACGCCT
>CAZPWD010000128.1:0-7351 GCA_964590025.1 uncultured Nitrospira sp. | reverse complement strand
GCGGCTTTGATTGTGTATTCGATGTCGCGGGGTGAATGAGCGGTCGAGAGGAAGGCGGCTTCGAATTGAGAGGGGGCCAAGTACACCCCCTGTTCCAGCATCGTGTGAAAGAATTGCCCGTAGCGCTTCACGTCTGACAGTTTTGCGGTATTCCAATCCACCACCGGGCCTGACGTAAAGAAGGCCCCTAGCATCGAACCGACTCTGGTTTGCGTGAGCGGCACACCCGCCTTTTTCGCGGCGTCTCCAATCCCTTTGGCCAGGGCAGCTGATTTCTCTTCCAGCTTCTTGTAGACCCCATGGGCTTTGAGCTGCTTGAGCGTTTCAATGCCGGCGGACACGGCCAACGGATTTCCCGACAACGTTCCCGCCTGATAGACCGGCCCCAATGGCGCGATCAGATCCATGATCTCTTTCCGCCCTCCGTAGGCGCCGACCGGCAATCCTCCGCCGATGATTTTCCCCAGCACCGTCAGATCCGGAGTAATTCCGTAGAGCGTTTGGGCTCCGCCGTAGGTCACGCGAAAGCCGGAGATCACCTCGTCGAAAATCAGGAGGATGTCGTTTTCTGCGGTGAGTCGACGGAGCGACACAAGGAATTCCGGCGCCGGCGGCACGACGCCCATGTTCCCTGCGATCGGTTCCAGAATAATGCAGGCCAACGTGTTCCGATGTTCCTTGACGATCTGTTGAACCGCTCGGAAGTCGTTGTACGGGACGGTCAAGGTGTGCTTCGCAAAGTCAGCCGGAACTCCAAGCGAATCCGGGATCCCCAACGTGGCCAAACCCGAGCCGGCCTTCGCCAGCAAATAATCGCTATGGCCGTGATAGCACCCTTCAAATTTCAGAATACTGTCTCGCTTCGTAAAGCCACGCGCGACACGAATCGCGCTCATGACTGCCTCGGTGCCGGAGCTGACGAGTCGGACCTTTTCCATCGATGGGAAGGCGTCGCGGATCATGCGGGCGAGCATGACCTCCAGCTCGGTCGGCGCGCCGTAACTGGTTCCGTTTGCGGCAGCCTTTTTGATCGTACTGATGACCGATGGGGCGGCATGACCCAAAATCATCGGGCCCCATGACAGGACATAGTCGATGTAGGCGTTCCCATCAACGTCGTAGAGGCGGGCACCTTTGGCGCGCTCGATAAACCGGGGTTGGCCTCCGACGGAGCGAAAGGCCCGCACCGGACTATTTACGCCCCCGGGAATCAACTGCTGCGCGTTAGCAAACAGCTTGGCGGAACGAGTGGTTTTCATAATGGGGGCGCACAGTACCACGCAGTCGAGCCTCGGTCAAGAAAGAGAAGTTTTATACGGCGTGAAAAAGCGACTGGGGCCAAAAAGTGTCTAAAGTGTCCGAAGAGATACCTTTCTCACCAATTTTTGATACGAGCTATTTTACGGCGAGGCAGGGACTTTTCGTAATCCCTTGCAAATATGCTGATTCATTCTACCAGTCGAGTGAGGCCCGACTCTTGCCTAATTTAGTGGGAATTAATAAGAATTCTAGAAAACGATTTAGAGATCAACGATGAAGATTGTCTGTTCGTGGTGCCGACAGGAAGGGAAACCCGAGCTGGTGGGCGAGAAGACGCCTCTCGACGATGCTCGGGAAACACATGGGATTTGCGTCGTTCATCGCCACGACGTCGAAGCCCGCTGGCAGGCATCGATTCACACTGCCGTACACTCTGGAGTCTCGACCGGACTGTCTCCTGCACTCTTCCGCTGGACAGGCTTGCTGAACGTAACCAAGAAGATGCGCCCGTAGGACAGGAGCATCTTCTTGTCGATCTACCGGAAGTTACCTTCCGATTTTCCCCTGAAACATCTTGAGCAGCTGACCGATTCCTTCCCTTACCGGATGTTGAAACGTGCCGTCCGCGTCTATGGACCGTAGCGCGTCCTTCGACATGGCTCAAGACGGTGAGCCTGTCGAACCGTGAAGCGCGAGATCCGGCTGGTCTCTCTTGTTTATCGGGTCTGTCTCGTTTGTTTGGTTGAACCAGACAGACCAGATGAACCAGATCAACCTTCATCCGTCTCGCCAGTCCCGCTTGTCTCGCGCGACTATTCTGTGGGTTAGATCCGTCTTGAAGAAGCCCGGCGCCGTACTCCCGGCTCCCGAGTCGGTTCCGCATTGATTTCGTTCATCCCCCAGTGGGCCCGCTTGGCTTTCTCTCGCTCCGATACAGCAAACAGCACGTGAAAGGGCGTTGCTCGTTGCGCGCCCATTTCCGCCTGTCCGTTTCCCCAGGCTTCTCCCGCATCACGCAAGATCTCAAGAAAGGTTTCATACTCTGCTTCGTCGTCGGATAACACATGGGTCGCATCGGTGATGAGCAGAATATAGCCCTTGGCCGGCAGCCATTCCAGATCGGCCAGACATTCCTCCAAGGCGTCCCAGTTGTGGCCGAAGTAGTCAGGGAACTCCAATACCCGTGCGAATTCCGCAAACAGATTTGCTGGCGTCTTGCAGTGACGGCCCTTGATGACCTTCAGCGCCAACCCGGTCGGCGGGCGCACCAGCGATTTGGCGTGCTGCCCTGCTGTGACCATAAGCAATGAGGTCCAGGGGGCCTTCGTCGATTGGAGATAGGCGGTCAATGCCAGTGTGTGTTTCGGAGTCATGGTGTCTCACTCAATGGCATGAACGTCCGGTAATGGTTACCGGTATAGTAGGCCCTGCGGACTGAACGGATGGGACAGAGGCAGACGGTACAGTCGGTTCAGACGACGAGTCGGCCTTGGGAGTACCCGTGGGACCGCCGAACAGTATCCCACCAAGGACGACGAGTATTCCATAAATCTTCCAAGTTCGATCCATAGTTTCGCGTTCGTATCACGAGGCGAGGCAGCACGGTACGAACCCTAGCACGCACGATCTTGGAGGATCAACGGGCGTGAGAGGAGTGGGCGCTCGAGGCCCGGCATTGTTGCTATCGCTCATTCGCCAGCGTAGCATCCAACGTATTCATCCTGTTGAGGATGTTCTCCAGACCGGCACCTCCCGGCCACCATACGGGCAGATCGGACAGGCTCCTAGGACGAGTCAACGAGGTATAGATTGGAATCCGCAGTGGACCGGCTTGAGTTTGTGACAGTCGAAGGGCTCCTGGCCTATGGAGAGATGCTGGCGCGTCGCATCGCCGGTGAGGGAATTGCGCTCCCACCCATCCCGACTTCCTCAGTCGATCGACCACAGCGAACCCGTGACGCCATGGAGAAGATCAGGGCGTTTGTGCACGGTGCGCAAGGGGGTTTTCCTGGGGCAGCGGAGTATCGGGCTACCCGTCGCGCTGTGATCGAAGAAGGTTGCCGGGGCGATGAATTGGTGTTCTTTGCCGCCTGGAATGCTCTTCTCGCAGCAGGCGAGTTGGCCCCGCTCTTCCGCGTGCCAATCAGGTCAGTGCAGAAGCCAGCGCATCGCCGGCCGGTGGCGATCGTGCCACGCGCACAACTGACGCCGCAGTTGGTCGAGGATCGTATCGTGCTGGACTTGGGCGAGGATCGGTTTTGGCTCTTGCCGCGCGATTTAACCGGCCGCACGCTCCTGTTCACGATGCGTCATGGTATCTCACGCGTGGAGAGCGGTACCTATCGAGTCGGGCGACGCCTCGCAAACGTGCTGGATCCTGAGCGAGGTGTCCCCAAAGCCGACGCAGTCGGTGCAGCCCTGGCTCGGATGTTGGGCGTGGTCGGGCAACAGCTGGACTTCCTGCACATTCACAACTACCTTGACCCGCGCACCTTCGTCCATCTGGTGAGCCAGAGCCCCAATACGCGGCAACTGTACGAGCGGGTGATCGCGGCGCTGATGCAGGCGCAGGCGCATCATGCTGAGGCACTCCCACCCGCCTGCGATCCCGCCTTAGACTCCCAGGATTTTGGATGGGTCACAGGTCTGGAGAAGAAGGTGGAAGCCGAGGAGGCCGCAAAGGCCTTCGGCGTGGACGTGCAAACGGCCAAGCGCCTGATTAAACATCCCCTCTACAGCTACCCGGGCGGGCATTCCTTCTTCGATGTCTATGTGGATATTGTCGATGGCTTCCGCCGGTTGGGTCAGTCTCACCAGGGGAAGGCCGTGTGTGTGTATAGCCACAGTTCCACGCTGCGGGCGCTCATGATTTATCTCGATCCTCGTCCCTTTCGCGAAGCCTTCACCGAGTTTGGCGAATACAAGGAGGGACAAGACAACGTCGTTCTACTGACCTATGAACAGGGCCTCTTATCCGGCTATTCCACCGCGGTGGGTCTGTCAGCGCGGGAACGGGCGGCGCGGGAGACCTGGGTGAAAGTGGAGCGCGAACGCAGAGACCGGATCACGCTCAAGCCAAGACAGATCAAGCGGATCGTGGCATTGGTCTCGGGTGGCGATTTCGCCGGTGCCGGCGCCGCGTTGAAAGAACTGCGCGTGACAGGACACCGGTTTGGCCTGGAAGTCTACTTCGTCCGTCACGGGTTTTTAGGTCTGGCCAACAACTGGATCGAAGCGGTGACCGAGGACGATACCCGCGGTATGGGTAGCCATGCGAGCAGTCCGATTGGGAGCAGCCGCTTCGAAGATTTCAAGGACGAGCAGGTGCAGCAGGCCACCATGCGGCATCTTCGGCCCTATATGGAAGATGGAGCCTTGGTGGTCATTGGTGGAGACGGGAGTCTTCGAGGCGCGCGGGCGCTCTATGAAGGATTTGGGGTTCAGGCAGTAGGGATTCCTGGCACGATCGACAACAATCTCGCAGGGACGACCTCCCTGGGTTTTCATTCGGCCGTGTCTCTGGCGAATCAATCCATCGAGTCGCTGAAAGCCACCAGTTCCGCCATGGGCAGCGTCTTTTTCGTCGAGATTATGGGGGCGGGGTCCGGCCATCTCGCCCTCGCCTGTGCGTATCAGGCCAGAGCTGAAGGCCTCTTGGTCAACGAGCATCCCGATCCCGACGCGTATATCGACGACTTCATCCTGGGCACACTCAACCGCACCTTGGGCGTCCCGAATAAAAGCCATCTATTTGTGGTGGCGGAACAGACGCCCCATCGCCATCACCCGGATGGCGGCGTGCGTGGTCTTGTCGAGTATGTCGCCGGCACACTTAGCACGTGGCCACAGTTTCAGGCACGCCCTGGTGAATATCGCCTCGCCCCTGCAACCAAAGCCACGATCCTCGGGCACACATTACGGGGGGCACCTCCGACCCCCGAGGACAAGACCATCGGACAAGATCTGGCCTACGAAGTGATTCGCCGTCTCGTCAAGGAGCCGGAGCGGGTGGTCGGGTGCATGTTGGCCTATCGAGGGCCAGGCACTATCGAGGCGATCCCACTCCACGCTGTGGCACCGAAACAGTTCGACTGGGAGATCTTCGCCCGAATGCACGGAAGCGAGCTGCCGTAGCGGGGTGAATGGAGCGTGGCGTTTCACCGTGAAGGCCGTTCCCTAATTCCATTTCTACTCATCGTCACAGGGCGACTCGATCAAGGTTGAACCGGGTGGCCTGCACCTGAAACGGCGATTGCGTTGTGGGCTTGGTGGTCGTTTGCTAGAATGACATCCCCGGACATCATCGCGAGAAGAGCGGGAAAAGCGGGACGTGCGCGAAAGGCGCGATCCGAAGTTCGACGTTGGGGGTTCGAAGTTCCGAAAACCTCGAACATCGGACCTCGAACCCTCGCTCGGTCCGTCTGTCTCGCGCGGCGCACATCCCGATTGACCAATGACCAGTGAAAGCATTGTGTATGCGTAAAGCCAAAATCGTGTGCACCATTGGCCCCGCCAGCGATTCGCCCACCTTGCTGGATCAGTTAATTGAAAGTGGCATGGACGCGGCGCGACTCAACTTTTCCCATGGGACCCACGAATCGCATGCGCGCGCGATCAAGGCCATTCGCGAAGCAGCGGGTCGTCGGCGCGTGGCGGTTGCGATCATCCAGGACCTGCAAGGACCGAGGATCCGTGTTGGAGAAGTCGATCAGGGCGGGCTCGATTTGGTAGCCGGCCAGACTGTGAGGCTCGTGACGTCTCTGCTCCGGTCTGGCGGTCAACTGGGCGCACAGTCAATCGCTCCGTCCGGCATGCTTGAGATTCCGGTGTCGTACCAATACCTGGTGCGGGATGTCCAGCCAGGCGCCCGCATCCTGATCGGTGACGGGTTAATCGAGCTGATTGCTGATCGGATTATCGGCGGCGCCGTCAAATGCGGAGTCGTGACCGGGGGACGACTCACCTCGCACAAGGGCATGAACCTGCCGGATACTCGAATCAGCGCTCCCACTCTGACAGACAAAGATCGGGACGATCTCCGGTTCGGCATCGCGCAGGGGGTGGACTATGTGGCCCTCTCGTTTGTGAGAGGTCCCGATGACGTGGTGGCCGCAAGGAAGTTAGTGGCAGATTGGGGCGGCGACGTACCGATTATTGCGAAGATTGAAAGGCCGGAAGCGATTGAGTGCTTGGACGCGATCCTTGATCAGGCGGACGGTGTGATGGTTGCGCGGGGTGATCTGGGAGTGGAGATGGGGCCGGAGGCGGTTCCGCTCCTACAGAAGCGCATTATCGCCGAAGCCAACCGCAGGCGCCGCCTCGTGATCACGGCCAGTCAGATGTTGGAGTCCATGACACACCACACGCGCCCGACAAGGGCAGAAGCGTCGGATGTGGCTAATGCTGTGCTCGATGGGACTGATGCCGTCATGCTTTCCGCAGAAACGGCGATCGGACAGCACCCGGTTGAAGCAGTCCGTGTCATGGACCGAATCGTTCGAGCCGCAGAAGAAGGGACTCGATCGTGGTGTCCGCGCTCGCCCGACGCGCCACAGGGAGAAGGCTCATTCCCGGAGGCCATTTGCCATTCGGCCTCTTCGGCAGCCTCAGCCATCGGAGCGAGCGTCATCGTGGCATTTAGCGAACGGGGTACGACTGCGCGCTTGCTGTCGAAGCAGCGACCCGACGCGTCAATTATTTCATTGACTCCGTTTGAGGCCGTACGGCAGCGGATGGCGCTGTACTGGGGTGTGATCCCTCACACGATGCAGCAGATCGCTCACACTGATGAACGGATCGATGAAGCGGAACGCCGCCTGAAGACCGAGGGACTGGCGACAACGGGACAGCGGATCGTGATTCTGTCTGGGACCAGGATTGGTCAGACCGGGGGGACCAATTTGATGAAGTTACACAAAGTCGGGTGAGCTGAAGCAGCTGAGCGGGCCCTGTGCCCCCACAGCGCCTGCGGACTGAGAGCTCCATTGCCGCCCGCGCGCATGCAGGCTATTCAAAAAGGTCGTCCAGCAAGGCCGCAGCGAGCGAAGAGGCGAGGAGGTACGTACCGCACTTCGAATAGCCTGCATGCGCA
>CAZPWD010000127.1:3492-7433 GCA_964590025.1 uncultured Nitrospira sp. | reverse complement strand
CGGGGGAATCCGACGATCGAGGCGGAGGTCACGCTGGAGAGTGGGGCGCATGGGCGGGCGGCGGTGCCGTCCGGGGCCTCGACCGGCGAGAAGGAAGCGATCGAACTGCGCGATGGCGACAAGAAGCGCTGGATGGGGAAAGGCGTCTCGAAGGCCGTGGCCAATATCAGCAAGCTGATCGCACCAGAGCTGTTAGGGAAGGAAGCGTTCGACCAAGTCGGCATCGATCAGACGATGATCGATCTGGATGGCACGAAAACGAAGGGCAAGCTCGGCGCCAACGCCATTCTCGGTGTGTCGCTGGCTGTGGCGAAGGCGGCGGCGGCGGAAACAGGCCAGCCGCTCTATCGATATCTTGGCGGGACCAATGCCCGAGTGCTGCCGGTGCCGCTCATGAACATCATCAACGGCGGAGCCCATGCCGATAATCGGTTGGACTTGCAAGAGTTCATGATTATGCCGGTGGGGGCGACATGTTTCAGCGAGGCCCTCCGGATGGCGACGGAGGTGTTCCATACACTCAAGTCGTTGTTAAAGAAAAAAGGGTTGAACACGGCGGTCGGTGACGAAGGCGGGTTTGCGCCGGACCTCCAGTCGAATGAAGAGGCGCTCAGCCTGATCATGCAGGCAATCGAAGAGGCCGGCTATAAACCGGGGCGCGATATCGCCCTCGCATTGGACTGTGCGGCCAGTGAACTCTATGAGAAGGGCCGGTACCGTCTTGAAGCCGAAAAGAATCCTGAGCGCTCCTCCGAGGAGATGATCAGTTACTATGGGAAGCTCGTGGATCGATACCCGATTCTCTCCATTGAGGATGGGTTGAGCGAGTTGGATTGGAAGGGCTGGAAGATGATGACGGAGAAGTTGGGCAAGCGGGTCCAATTGGTCGGAGACGATATCTTCGTGACCAATGTGGAGATCTTTGCCAAAGGGATCAAGGAAGGGATCGCGAATTCCATTTTGATCAAGCTCAACCAGATCGGCACGTTGACGGAAACGCTGGAGGCGATTGAGTTGGCGAAACGGTCTGGCTACACGGCGATCATTTCGCATCGATCCGGGGAAACGGAGGATACGACGATTGCGGACGTGGCGGTCGCGACTAATAGCGGGCTCATCAAGACCGGGTCGCTGTCCCGAACGGATCGCGTGGCCAAGTACAATCAATTGCTCCGGATCGAGGAAGAGCTGGGTTCGAACGCAGTCTATCGGGGTCGTGAGGCGGTACCGGGGCGATGCTGACGACGAGCGAGTCACGATGATCATTAAGCGGAATCGGGGACGGCAGTGGCTCGATTGGCAGCGTCGCATGGTGACGGGCGCGTACTATGTTGGAATCGCCACGTGCCTGCTGCTGCTGATCGTCTTGATCTTTGGCGACATGGGTCTGCCGCGCTACTTCTCCATGCGCGAGCACGCCCAACAGCTGGACGTGGACCTTCAGGAATTGCAACGGACGACCCGCACACTTCGGGAGGACATCGATCGTGTGGAACACGATCCTGCGAAAATCGAACAGCTGGCGCGAGAACAGCTCGGCTACGTTCGCAAAGGTGAAACCGTGTATCAGTTGGTTCCATCACCATCACAGGAGCGGCCACGCCCGTAGCACCATGAAGTTTGGCACAGTGGCGATTATTGGACGACCAAACGTCGGCAAGTCGACCTTGCTCAATCGATTGCTTGAGCAGAAGATTGCGATTGTCTCGGACAAACCGCAAACGACGAGGACGAGAATTCTGGGGGTCGTGCATGCACCGGGTGCGCAGATTGCCTTGCTCGATACGCCGGGGTTACACAAGCCGCAACATCTGCTCAATCGTCGCATGGTCCGTACCACGGTCGACGTGCTGGAGGAGGCAGATATCTTGTACGTGTTGATGGACACGACGAGTTTACCTGGTCCCGGCGATCTCTTGGTCATTGATCATGTGAAAGGGGCGGTCAGGAAGCGTCCGCGTCCGGTCATTCTAGTCTTGAACAAGGTGGATCTGGTCAATAAGCTCAAGTTGCTGCCGGTGATGGAAACGTACGCCAGGTTATTCGGTTGGACGGAAGTGGTGCCGGTATCGGCTGAAACCGGCGATAATGTCGATCGATTGCTGTCCGTGACCGTGGCCCATCTTTCGGAAGGGGATGCGGCCTATGATGCAGACACCGTCACCGATCAGTCCATGCGGACCTTGGCGGCCGAGATGATTCGCGAGAAGATTTTGCATCAGACCTATGAAGAAGTGCCCTACTCGGTTGCCGTGGAGATCGACGAATTTATCGAGGAGGGGAAGCTGGCCCGCATCAGCGCGACGGTGCTGGTCGAGCGAGAGTCTCACAAGGCGATCGTGATCGGGAAGCACGGAGAGAGGCTCAAGGAGGTCGGGACCGATGCACGACGTGAGATGGAGCAGATCTTTGGGATGAAAGTGTTTCTGCAGCTGTGGGTGAAAGTGCGGGAGGCGTGGCGAGAAGATGAGCATGCCCTCACTGAATTAGGCTACTAACAGGATCGTGATGCAGCCGACAGAACGTGTGACAGAATCGAATCCAGTGGATCCGCCCCCTCGTCCAGGGGATAAAGATCTCCTCCGCGACACGCTGCGTGACCAGGCCGATCGAGGCCGGACCAAGTCCGACATCGTGCAGTTGTCGGTGCAACGGCTGTTGCACCGGGGTGCGATCACCAACCTTGCGAAGATGCTGGGCCGGATGCATCAGGCCGACGTGGCGAATGTGATTATGCATCTGTCGTCCCCCAAAGAAAAGCGGGAAGTCTTCGAACTAGTGCGAGGCGAGTCGAAGCGCGGCCAAGTGCTGAGCGAGCTCGACAGCGACAGTATCAATCAGGTGCTGGCGGACCTGCTGCACTCGGATATCGCTTGGCTGATCAAAGACCTCGGCCCTGACGACGTGGCCTACCTCCTCGGGGTTCTGCCGGAAGAACGAGCCAAAGAGATTCTCTCGCTGATGCGGACGGAAGACTCCACGGAAGTCGCCGACCTGCTGAAGTATCCGAAGGGTACGGCCGGCGGCATCATGACGACGGAATTCTTCGCGCTCCCGGAAGATGCGACGGCGCAAGATGCCATCCGACGCCTCCAGCTGGCGACGGAAGCGGAAATGGTGTTTTATATTTACGTGACTGACAAGGATGAGCGCTTGGTCGGGGTGCTCTCTCTGCGGCAGTTGCTGACGGTTCCTCCCACGACGCCGCTGAAAAACATCGCCATGCGCGACGTGATCAGCGTGACGGTCGACATGGACCAGGAAGAAGTCGCCCGTCAGGTGGCGAGTTACAACTTGCTCGCGATTCCGGTCATCGACAACGACAACAAATTGGTCGGCATTATCACGGTTGACGACGTCGTGGACGTGATCCGGGAAGAAGCGACCGAAGACATGCTCAAGATGGCCGGTGCGATCGAAGAGGATTCGGTCTCGAAATCCTCCAGTGTGGCGTCGGCAAAACACCGGCTCCCGTGGCTTTTTACGAATCTAGTCGGCAGTTTGTTCTCGGGCGCGATTCTGTGGGAGTTCCGGTACACGATTCAAGAAGTGGTGGCCATCGTAAGTTTTATTCCGGTCATCGCCGCCATGGGTGGAAACGTGGGCCTTCAGTCTTCGACCCTCATTATTCGCGGATTGGCGACAGGGCTGATCGAGCTCACAGATGTGCGCACCGTGTTTTTCAGGGAAATCAAGGTCGGACTACTGATGGGGCTCGCCTGCGGTGTGATTCTCACGATCGTCGGCTGGATTTGGCATCAAGAGTTTCTGGGCATGGTCGTGGGGGTGTCGCTGATTATGGCGTTCGTGGTCTCGACCAGTATGGCGACATTCATGCCGATCGTGCTAAAGCGAATGGGGGTGGATCCTGCCGTTGCAGCCGGTCCCTTTGTGACGACGGCCAACGACATCACGGGCATTACCATCTATCTCTCCTTGGC
>CAZPWD010000127.1:0-3392 GCA_964590025.1 uncultured Nitrospira sp. | reverse complement strand
AAACGTGAGGCGTGAAGTGTGGGCGAGACAAGCAAGACGTGCGCGACAGGCGCGACTCGAAGTTCGGGGTTCGAGGTTCCGAACACTTCAGCCTTCAGCCTTCAGCCAGTCTCGCTCGTCTCGCCTTTCCCGCCAGTCCCGCGAGTATCCCCCATGCCGCTGATCAAGACTGCGGCCATCACGCTGAAAAGTCGGAAGTGGGGCGATGCGGATCGTATCGTGACCTTCTATACCAAGGAGATGGGAAAAGTTCGCGCGGTGGCGCGGGGGGCTCGTCGGATGAAGAGCCGACTCGGCGCATCACTCGAACCGCTCACCATCTGCCATCTGAACCTGTTCGAAAAGTCAGGCGATTCGCTCTATCGAGTGTCTCAAGTCGATCTCGTTGAGCCGTTCATGCGGTTTCGCGAAGACCTAACGCTGATGACCGCTGCCGCGCGGATGGTCAATGTGGTGGGTGCGGTGACGCCGGACGGGGATCCGGACCCGCAGCTCTTCGAAACGCTCGAACAGGGCTTGCGCGCATTAGTCACGAGCCGGGACCCGGCGTTGACGGCGCTGCTGTTTCAGATTCGGCTGCTGGGCCTTATCGGGTTTCGCCCTCAGACCGATCACTGTGCCGCTTGTGGCAAGGGCCGGTTGATGGGAGAACCGCAGTTCTCGCCTCTGTCCGGAGGCCTGGTCTGTGTGGTCTGTGCTGCGCGCCAGGCCTTCCGCTGTTTGCCGCTCTCGCGAGGGAGCCTGGCGTTTCTGCATCAAGCGTTGCGGCTCTCGCCCACTGTAGTCGATCGTTTGAAGGCCTCCGGGCAAGTTCGGCACGAGGTGGAAAACGTGATTGAAGGGTATGTCACCGTTGTGGCAGGCAGACAACTGCCTCCTGTGAATTTTCTGTCGTATCCGTCATGAGAATTTGCACGCGAGACTGGCGGGACGCGAGGGTTCGAAGGCTGAAGCTGGGAAGGCTGAAGGTCGGGGATCGAAGTTCTGAACACTTCAGCCTTCAGCCTGAATACCTGCTTATCATCGCCTTCAGCCTGAACACCTGAGTAGTCACGTCGTAAGAAGGAGTTCATGAACGTGACAGAGACGGTGTGCGAACCGAGAGACATGTCCTGGATTGAGAAGGGTGTGTTGGGCATCGAATGGAACGATGGGCACAAGGCCGTCTATCCTGTCCGGTATCTCCGCCAGCAATGTCCCTGCGCAGCCTGCGTGGACGAGTGGTCTGGTGCACGGCGTTTGCAGCCGAACGATGTACCCCTCTTGATCATATTGCAGGATGTGCAGCCGGTCGGACGGTATGCGCTGCAATTCACCTGGAGCGATGGCCACGATACCGGTATTTACTCCTATGCCCTTCTTCGGCGGCTCTGTCAATGTGACGTCTGTCAGCCTGTGAAGCCTGTTGAACCAAGGAGCCGACGCCTATTGTGAGGAAACTCGCGGGCATGTTTAGACCGACCTGGTGCGGTGCGCAGCGGTTCCGGGGCCTTGATGTTCTGAGGCGCTCGGGATGGGCCGGTGTGTTAGTCGTGGTCGCTATCGGGTTGGTCCTTAGTTGCAGCGGGATGCCTTCGCTGGAAGAACAAGAGCGCCACGTGCGAGACAACCAGTTGGTGCTCCATCAGTTGACCCCCCGCGCGTTTGTCGGGGCATGGGGAGCGCCGACATATCAGCATGTCGAGTTCATGCAGTTCTTCGGCATGAAAGACGACTCGCTTATTCCACGGTCGAGGTTGGCGAGCGGAGTACCGCCGCGAGGGTGGGAGGGCGGTATTGAGGTCGGCGATGCGCTGTTTTTGGCTTACCCGGATCACGGATGGCTGGTGGTGTTTTTTGAGGAACGGCTTGTCTATCGCGAAGCGCTGACCGCGGCGCAACTCCATGAGTTGGGACGCAATTGGCAACACGAAGATAAGTTTCGCTCCAGGTTTGAAGTCCCGGCCGCTCCATGACTCAAGCGAGACGGGCGAGACTGGCGGGAAAAGCGCGACTCGAACCACTCCACCATTTCGTCACGAACCCTCGTGAATAATGCGGGCTAGGCCTTCCGTGACGAAGCATCCCATGAATGTGCTCATGGTCTCCTCCGAAGCGGTCCCCTATGCCAAGACCGGTGGGCTTGCCGATGTCGCTGGCGCGTTGCCTCTTGAGTTGGCGAAGCTTGGCCATGACGTCATTCTCCTCCTCCCGCGCTATCGTTGCCTGAGTGAGTCAGGACGATCCTTCCGTTCCGTCTGTCGGCTACATGTGCCGACACCTCAGGGGCTTGTCGACACGCTGATTGAAGAAGATGTCATTCCCGTCGGCCAAGATGGTCGCCGGGCTCGGGTGTGGACGATTCGGAACGAGGCCTTCTTCGACCGGCCGGAGCTGTATCAAGATCGCGGTACCGACTATCCCGATAATCTCGACCGGTTTTCATTCTTCTGCCGCGCGACGATTGAGGTGATCGCCCATCTCAGAACCGCGTGCCGATGGAATACCCATATCCTCCATCTGCATGATTGGCAAACAGCGTTATGCGCGGTCTATCTCAATACCGTTGATCGAGATCGACCGGAGGTCCAGGGGGTGCGCACGGTACTGACTCTACACAATGTGGGGTATCAAGGCCTCTTCCCCGGAGAGCAATTCAAGAAAACCGGTCTGCCCCCATCGCTGTTTACTCTTGCGGGCCTTGAGTATTATGGCTCGGTGAATCTGCTCAAAGGGGGAATTGTGTTTGCTGATTATGTGACGACGGTCAGCCCCACCTATGCGCGAGAAATCCTCACGCCAGAATTCGGTTTTGGGCTTGATGGTGTGCTGCGCAATCGTGCGGACCGACCCCTGGGCATTCTGAACGGTATCGATATCGATCGATGGAATCCGGAAACTGATCCCTATCTTCCCGCGAATTATTCAGCTACCGATCGCTCAGGGAAACAGGTGTGCAAGCAGGCGCTTCAACGGGAGTTTCAGTTGCCGGACTCATCGGTTCCGCTTCTTGGCGTGATTGCACGGCTGACGTCGCAGAAGGGTTTAGATCTTGTGGCGACCATTATTCCGCAACTCATGGCGATGGATCTGCAGCTGGTGATCTTGGGAACTGGCGAGCCGGAGCTCGAAGCCAAGTTGAAGGCGCTCCAGGCACGCTATCCTCATCGCCTGGGACTTCGTATCGGCTTCGACGAGGGACTCGCGCATCGTATCGAGGGCG
The DNA here is from genome assembly GCA_964590025.1 of uncultured Nitrospira sp. Lineage (GTDB taxonomy): Bacteria > Nitrospirota > Nitrospiria > Nitrospirales > Nitrospiraceae > Palsa-1315. The sequence continues at coordinate 190 of CAZPWD010000127.1, read as the reverse complement.
GAGCAGATGTGTTTGTGATGCCGTCGCGGTATGAGCCATGTGGCCTGAGCCAGCTCTACAGTCTCCGCTATGGAACGGTTCCCGTAGTGAGAAAGACAGGTGGGTTGGCAGATACGGTTGTGCCGCTTCCCGCGTGGGCTCGGCAGGCGGGACGCGCGACTGGGTTTCATGTTGAAGCGGACAGGGCAGA
>CAZPWD010000126.1:0-7446 GCA_964590025.1 uncultured Nitrospira sp. | reverse complement strand
GCGAAGGTGTTACTGGAAGACCTGGTCGCGCGCGGGCTGAATCAGGAGCGTCGCTTAAACTTGGGACATGCTCGCGAGTCGGTATCGCTGTTGGCTGAAACGCTACATCAAGCCGAAGTGGGGTAAGCGCCTTTTGAGTGAGGTCAGGCCACGATTCGTTGAGGCGTGGCTAAAGGGACTCGACCTCGCTCCCAAGAGCAAGGCTCATTTGAAAAGCCTGATGCGCATACTGTTCAACTGTGCGATGCGATGGGAACTCATGCCAGTCGGCGAAAATCCCATGCGTCTCGTGCGGGTAAAGGACAGCAGCAAGTGGCTTCGCGAACCTGTGACATTGACCGTCGAGGAGTTCCGGAAGGTCATTCAGCACATCGCGGTGCCGTACAAGACCATGTGCATCGTGGCTGCCTGCCTGGGCTTGCGTATCAGTGAAGTCCTCGGCCTACAGTGGGGGGACTTCGACTGGCAACGAGGCCAGGTGAAAATCCAGCGGTCTTGGGTGGAAGGTCAGGTCGGCGCAACGAAGACCGAAAACTCAAGAGCGTGGATGCCGGTTGACGCGATCCTGGCCGAACTCCTATTGGAACATCGGAGCAGGAACGAAGCATGGGCTCATGGTAATCCGTGGGTATTCGCCAGTCCACGGACGGGCAAGCCATCGCATCCGTGGAGTGCTTCTCGCACTTGGCTTTGGCCAGCGGGCGTGAAGGCCGGCGTTGGACGTATCGGCTGGCATACGTTCCGGCACAGCTACTCCACGCTGCTGAACGAACAGGGGACTGACTTGAAAGTTCAGCAGTCGCTGTTACGCCACGCAGACATCCGCACGACGATGAACATCTACACGAAAGCCGTGCCGGAGCATTTACGTCAAGCGAACAGTAAGGTGGTCAGCATCCTGTTGCCGGAGAAGAAAGCGGCATGAAAAGAGGCGCGAGCTTGCTGACTGCTCCCTCATGCTTCCTCGCCATTCTCCAAATTGTTCAAGGAGAAGGGAGATATGGCGGAAGCGTGTGGGAGTCGAACATAACGCCCCGCCAGTTAAGTTATTGAACCAATTGAGACGATTGCGGCAACCTGGGCGCATCGGGGCGCAACAAGTCCGCAATCCTCTCCACTGCTTGACGCTGCGAGTCCCCCATGACGTGGCCGTAAACTCCCAATGTGATGCGGGCGTCCGAGTGCCGCAACTGTGCTTGCGCAACGGTTGCAGAGGCACCAACGTCCCACAGCAAACTGGTGTGCGTATGTCGAAAGGCGTGCATGCCACAGCGCGGAATTTCTAGTTGGTCGAGAATCGGCCATAACCTGTCCCGAACAACTTTGTCCGCAAGTAACGGGCCGCCCTTCTTGTTCGCGAAAAGCAAACGCATCGGGTTGCTCCGCCATTGTTGCAAGTAGCTTTGAAGAACCTCGGCCAAGTGCTTAGGCATCGGTAAGGCCGCCACACTCGCTGCGCTCTTGGGCGTTTGAATGCGGCCACGCCAAGAAGAGCGCCGCACGTGGATCAGCCCCGCCTGAAAATCTAGGTCCCCGAGCTGCAACCCTAGTATTTCGCCAATTCGCATGCCGGTCATGGCCGCGAGCGAAAAAAGCGTCGCCCACGGCTCCGACGCGGCCGCAATGATCTTCCGAACCTCATCGGCACTAAAAAACCGGGCCGATTTAGTCACGGCCGATTCTGGGAGTGACAGGTCGGCAATTCGGACCGTTGCGCAGGCATATCCCCATCGCTTCGCCGTGCCGAGCATGGAGGAAAGCGTACCCAGCACGTTGACGACGGTCTTGCGCGAAAGTCTGACGGCAATGCGGTTTACGAAATACTGCTGAGCTTCGGAGCCTACTTCGTCTAGCTTGAGCTTTCCCAAGATGGGCAGAATGTGGCAGCGAAGATGAACCTTGGAAACGAGAATGGTCGAGGGCTTCCGGTTGACCAGTACCTCCGCCTGCCATCTCTCGGCAAATTCCGCCACGGTTGCAATCCTTATGGGGCGGTAATCGGTCGCGTTGACTCGGAGAAGTAATTGTTCGAGCTTGCGCTCCGCCAACCTTTGAGTCGGTAGCTCTGTTTTCGGGCCAAGAACTTGAGATCTCTCGATCCGAATTACCCTCCCATCTGCTCCAATGACGTCTTCGCGCCAACGCCCTGTCCACACTGGGTTTTTCTTTCCCCGCAAAAACAACCTTCCCTTCTGAAACCTTCTTCGAGCCATCGAGCCTCCATTCGCCCGATGACTCGATTGCCCAGCGCAGATACTACCACGAGGCCCCGATTCGAGTTGTGAATCGTTCGACATCAGTTCACAAAAGACGCTTTCGGGCATCTTGCATCAGCACATCGAGCTGTGGTCGGTGCCGTTGGGCTCCGCTGACTCCAACATCGATGTATTCACGGCACACGGGAAAGCGGTGTTCCGCGTCGCGCCGAAGATCTTCGAGTTGCACCTCACAGTTTTGGTCCAAGGTGCTGACCCGGGCGTAGAGGGCTGCGACTTTTCTAGCTTTCTGTTCCATTGGGGGGCTGCTTCGGATCGGAAACGCTGACCCTCTTCTCAGTCAGGGCGCGGATCAAGAGAACCGCAGCGATAATTGCCGCCGCGATGAGGACTGCTCCTATAACGGTGATTTTCACTGCTTTTCCTCCCACGCAACGATTGCGCTGCACCTCTCATCGGGACAACGGAATCCTTGGAGGTGCCCGTCAAAAATGCTCGTTTTGGCTAACCCCGGCTCGATCCAGAATCGGCCGCCGCACTTGGGGCATTTCAGGTGGTAGCGTCGCTCCATTTCAGCAAGCCTGGCCCACAGGTCTTCTCCGTTAGCGCGGTCAAGGAGTGTATTGAAGGCGGCTATCCCAAAGGGTCCCCGGACAAAGACCTGAACTCCGCACGGGTCACAGACGATGTACGGCTTGTCCTTCTTTGTGAGCCGAACCTCCCGCGCCTCCGTACATACGGGGCAAGGAAACATCCTTTTTCCCTTTCCGGTGGCCATCGTTGAAATCCTCAACGCCCTCGAAGGGGCAGATTCGCTCTTGTTTCAATTAAATAATAAAGCCGGATTACAGAATGACTTGGGAAGGGAACCTACGGTCAAGAGGAGGCGACATTGGAGTTTCCCCATAATTCCACCCCTTTTCCCGGGAACTTCACCTAAAATTCGAACTCGGATGGGGAGGTTTTTCCTTAAAAATGTCGGGGCGCATGAAGTCGGGCCAGAGGCCCGAAAAAGTTCTTGACACGTTCTCCGGGAAGCGAGGCAAGGGACGGCCCGGAGTTCGGGCCTCAGAGATCAGAGGCCGTGCTGACCACTACCGATTGATTTTCAGCCAGATCTGGGATGTTGTGGGCGGGCCCTTGTTGAAGGCGAAAACGGACCAAGAGGTGATTCAAGCGTTCGAGGAGGACGGCCGTTACACCAAGGAATTCGCCTCAATAGCTGGTGTAATTCTAAAGGTTATCCACGATCCCCTATTCCCGAAGAGGTATGAACCCCGGATCCGATTCCTCGCGGACTCACTGGCCGGTAGAGGAGGGATTCGTCCGCGCACTTCGCGCAATATTTGCGACCGCGAGCGCAAGAAAAAGGTGCATCAAATTATCCGGCAGGAATATTACATCGAATGTACCTGCGGCTATAAAGGCCCCGCGCTTCGCGGGAAGTGCCCGAAGTGTGGCCCCGATGAACTTTTTAGGCCGTTTCTAGGTTTCCTCTCGTAATTTTTCTCGCCGAATCCTTGCAGCCGTGGAGTCCCGTGACGTAACGTACGTAACGTTACGTTGGTTCCATCATGATCCCGGTCTCCTTTCCTTGGTTCAGGAGCTGGTTCAGTGGGTCGCGAGCAGGGTTTTGTTTCGATCTAAGATCTGCCAACACAGCTTCTTGTTGCTCCAATAACGAAGCAGTTCCAGGAGGAAATGCTTTTGACGCGGAAGCCGAAAACGAGCTAGGCGCGGACAGCTTCGCGTAAAGCCCCTGCCCATTCCCATAAAACAGAGTCGTAAAGATCCCGATGGCAAGGCGCTCTGGTCAGGGCCGTAGGATAGACTGCCTTGCCCGGCGCGCAAACGGGTGATAGCCTCTGGCGGCGCAATGCTGCCAGACCAAGCCACTCTGCAGATCTTCGCCAACCGGATACGGCGGAACGTTTGGGCTGTAATTACGGTTTCGGCCGCGGTGGTCACACTTCTGTTTTCGCCCCGGGCAGGAAGGCTGAACGTGGGCTAGCAGGTTCAGGCACTTGCCGCAAGCGCGCGAGGCTGGTTTTTGCCACACCGTAGAGTAGCCCGGCGAGCCGTCCTGACGCTCTGCCCTAGCTGGCGTGAAATCGCACGCCAGGGGGCTCCCTGGGCGCGGAGGGCGGCAATCCTAGCGGCATCCACAGCAACTCTACTGCTGGGTACCAGTACTGCAGCCATTTCAACTTTCGCTGAGATTTCCACAGGGTCTCTCTGATTTGCGGAAAAGGGACTTGACTGGCTTCGAACCCAAATGTTATCGGTTGTTCGTTCTCCAGTAGTCACTGGATCAAAATTAGTGGGGTGACATGAGCCGGTTCGCCACGTCGCCTGAGATTAGCGTTCATCCACCAGCAGGCATTCACGCAGCTAGCTCGACCCAAACGATTCGTTCAACGCAAACAGTTCTCAACGATTTGGTGCCTGGCTGAGGAAACGAAGGCAGGGCGCCTGCCCGAATCTCTACAGATTGATACTCACCAACCCGCATGATGGCCGTGGTCAGTTATCCGGACAATTTTTTCCACTAGGAAACCAACCATGAAGATCAGTGGTAGGCTCTACAGCCATGCTCTTGTCGTCGGAGTGTTCACGCTCACGCTTGGGGCCTTTGCCGGTTTCACGGAACCGCGGCAAAAGCCTGCTTCGTCGGGAGACCGCCCTGCGCGAGTCAATCGGCAGCCGTCTGTTGGGCCAGCCCATGCCTCTTCGGAAGACACGATCATCACGCAAGTCGAGATCGGCCGTCTTGGGGACCAAACAATCGTACGCGTGGAAGGTAGTGGTCGCTTGACCTGCCAGACGGAGCGTTTGAACAACCCCGAACGGGTGGTGTTGGACTTTTCTGGAGCGCGTCTGAGCCCAAAGCGAACTTTAATTCCGAGCGGTCTGAAGCCCGTTCTCAGGGTTCGCCTCGGCCAATTCAAGCCCGACGTAGCGCGAGTGGTGATTGACATCGAGCCTGGGGTTCGCTACGACGTCAAATTAGAAGGCAAGGGGGTCACGGTGGCGTTTGCTTCGGCGATTGCGGCCGCGGCCAGCGGCCCGGTGGCTCCTGAAACGCCTGTTGAGCAGGGTAAGAAGGAGCACCACACCCGCCGAAATGAGGTGGCCGAGGCGCCGGCACTTGCGCCGGTTGACACCTCCGGGATATCGCGCCCTAAATCAGTGGCGGAACGCAAGGCCACTTTAGCAAATCCTGCAGCGCCCGAAGCAAAAGCCGAAACCTTCGAGAATGCTTTTCGCAATGGGATGCTGACCTTCCACGCCAAAAATCAGACGCTCCGATCCATTCTGGAGCAAATTGGGGACAAGGCTAAGGTGGGCATCGTCCTTGGTGAGGGCCTGGGCAACGAGCAAATCTCAGTTGAGTTCCAGCACTACCGCGTAGATGAAGCGCTTCACCAGATCTTGAAAGATAACGATGCCTTTTTCTTTTACGGTGCGGCTGAGGGAAAGACAGGCGCCGCCACCCTGAAGGCTGTTTGGGTATATGCAGCGAGCCGGGGGCGGGGGCTCAAGCCAGCTCCACCGGACATCTCGGCAGCGCGGGCCACCGAGGTGCTGATGAGGCCCAGGGGACACCAGTCGGCGGATGAAGTGCTGGAGGCACTAAAAGGAGCTGACGAGAAAGTCCGGACAAGGGTTCTCCACCGGGCGTTGAGCTCGGGCGTGGGAATCCCGCAGGAGTCTCTGATTAACCTGGCATTGAACGACGAGTCTGCAAGTGTCAGAGTGTTGGCGTTTGGGGCTCTTCCTGTGGATCCGAAGCTAAGGTGGGTTGCCGAGCGCGCGCTGTACGATTCGAACCCGGCCGTAAGTCAGATGGCCCGGGAAATCCTCAGTGAACTTGATGCAGCTGTTGCGCCGCCGAGCGCCCGGGCTGGGAATCAGCCCAAGCCGCCGAATGAATAGCTTAGGGGGAACTTTTTAAGTCTGTTCACCTTGGTGCAGTTTGAGAAAGCCGTCCCCCTGTACCACCTCCAGGAGTCAAGACCGTGGCCAGGTCGCTCTCCATGGGCCTAAATATCTTTCTCGCCCAAGATTGCAGAAACAAGGCAAGAGTTAGAATTTTGGGCCCTTGAGGAGTCGGGGCATCTGCACTTAATACTTGCGGCTTTATGTCTCTGCTTTTACAAGGTAGGCCAAGCAAAAGGGGGCATCCCATGCGCCGAACCCTGAATTATGTCTACGCCGCTGCCGTGATTCTAATTTTGACGACGCTCTTGAAGAGCGCCATCCCGCGAGTACAGAGCGGCACGTGGAGCCCCGCCGCCAATATGGCTGAAGCTCGCGCCGGTGCTTCCGCTGTTCTGCTGCCGGACGGACGTATCTTGATCACTGGCGGAGACGGCGGTAGCGGACCGCTGGCGAGCGCGGAGCTCTTCGAAGGTGACGGCACCTTTTCTGCCGCAGCACCCATGAGCGTCACGCGCAGGGGACATGCCTCCGTTCTCCTCCAGGACGGTCGCGTGCTAGTTACCGGCGGGATCACGTCAGGCAGCGGAACCACCAATTCGGCGGAGATCTTCAGCTCCTCCGACGGCTCCTGGTCAGTCGTGCCGGGTGGAATGGTCGAGGCACGTTCGGGCCATACTGCAACTCTCATGAAGGACGGACGGGTACTTCTTGCGGGAGGCACGAATTCTTCCGTGGTGAGTTCCAGCATCGAAATCTTTGACCCGGCCACAGAGAAATTTGCATATGGGGGGGAGCTTTCTTCCCCGCGAAAAGACCACGCCACAGCAATCCTTGCTGACGGAAAGGTACTCATCTTGGGGGGAGCGAATGGAGAAACCGTTCTCCATTCGGTCGATGTTTACGATCCGGCAACGAGCTCTGTTTCGCCCGGCTCAAAACTTTCTTCGAAACGGGCAGGACTCTCCGCTACGAGTCTGTTAGATGGAACAATTCTGGTAGCTGGAGGCAACGACGGCAAGGCCGACCTGGCAACCGCGGAGGTATTTGATCCCAAAGCCAAAGGCTGGAAAGCCACTGCCAGCCTCGCAACCCCGCGCCGGAACCATCTTGCCTTCCTGCTTCCTCATAACAACAGCGTCCTCATTGTCGGTGGAACTTCGGCGGGCGCAGCGCTTGCTTCTGCCCAGCTCTACATCCCCTGGTTGCGCGCGTTCAAAACAACAGGATCGCTATCCATAGCGCGCCCTGGCGCAGTCGGCAGCCCGCTCCAGAGCGACGGTTTGCTGAT
>CAZPWD010000125.1:4384-7475 GCA_964590025.1 uncultured Nitrospira sp. | reverse complement strand
CGGAACGAGATCCGGCTGCATGAGGTCGGCCAACGTCAGGGCGAAGATCAAGTACGCGATCATGAGGAGAAAGGCAAGGGCCCCGCCAGCGAGCATCCAGAGTAATCGTTTGTTCTTCATGTGATCGATGTCCTCGGCTGTTAGCCCACATTATTCACGAAGCTTCATGAATAATGTGGGCTAGGATACCGTGCGGCCATAGACCCGTGCGGCAGCCTGGAGTGCAACCCCGGGAGTGGAAAGCCAGCCGCCGCGGGTAAAAATTTCTTCCAGCGCATTGAGTAAGGTCAAGACGTGAGCCTCGGTCGATGATTCACCCATCAAGCCGATGCGCCAGACCTTCCCCTTGAGTGGGCCGAGCCCGCCGCCGATTTCAATGCCATAGGTCGAGAGCAAGTTGGTCCGTATCTCGGCTTCAGGAATGTGAGAGGGGACTGTGACACAGGTCAACATTGGGAGTCGATGTCCTGTCGGGGGAAGGGGAGAAAGCCCGAGTTCGGTCAAGCCAGCGACCAAGGCTTCGCTATTTAGCTGATGGCGAACGAAGCGGGCGGGCAGCCCCTCTTCTTCGACGAGTCGCAACGCTTCCCGCAGGGCATAGAGCATGGAGATCGGAGCCGTGTGGTGGTAGGATCTGGTGCCTTCGGCCCAGTAGTCCGCGATCAAGGCCATATCCAAGTACCAACTCTGGCACGAGGTGCGCCGGGCTCTGATGGCGGCCAACGCGCGGTCGCTGAGGGTGAAGGGAGACAACCCGGGCGGACAGCTCAGACATTTCTGCGTGCTGCTATAGCAGACATCGATGTTCCAACGATCGATCTCGACCGGTGCGCCTCCCAGCGAGGTCACGGCATCAACGAGGAAGAGCATGTCATGGTCGCGGCAGAGGCGGGCGATCGGCTCAAGCGGCTGGCAGACGCCGGTCGAGGTTTCGGCATGCACGATGGCCACGGCTTTCACCGGGCCGGATCGGCGCAACGCCTGTTCAATGGCCTCTGGTTCTATGATCTGTCCCCAGGGGGCTTCCACGCGAATCGCTTTACCGCCGCAGCGTTCGACGATGGTGGCCCATCTCGTGCCAAACACGCCATTGACCCCGACGATTACCGCATCGCCCGGCTCAACGATATTCACGATCGAAGCCTCCATACCGGCTGAGCCGGTGCCGGAGACCGCGATGGTGAAGCGGTTCTTGGTCTGAAAGACGAAGCGCAACAGGGCTTGGATATCGTCCATGATCGCAAGAAAGACTGGGTCCAAATGGCCGAGCAGGGGAGTTGAGAGGGCCCGCAGGACTCGCGGATGTACCATGCTCGGCCCTGGGCCAAGGAGCAGCCGGCGTGGGGGGATAAAGCTCTGAACTGGCATATCACTCCAAAAATGCGAGACTCGCGTGACTTGCGAGAAAAGCGCGACTGGGCGGAAATTTTATCTTCGCGCGTCGCGCCTGTCGCGCACGTCTTGCTTGTCTCGCTCACGCCTCAAACGAGAGGTTAGTATAGCGGAGTTCAGTCGCCTTCGGCCACGGGTATTCTGAATAGGAGCGCGCGACTGGCGGGAGAGGCGAGACGAGAGGGGGTTTCGAGAGAGAAAAACAGCATGTTATAGTTTCAAAGATTATGGAACCTGCCTCTCTTTCTCTCAATGAACCGCATGAGCCTAAGTCCTGGTGGCGAGCCATAGACGCGCCGCCGACGATCGGGGTCTATTCTGGGCGGTTCTCGCCCACGGTCACGCTGTTGTCTGCGCTCTTTCTCACGGTGGCGCTGGCGTCGGTTGTGTGGTTGTCAGTCTCATCATCCAAGTTGGAGCGGATCGAGTCGCCCGAGCGAGCGCTCAGTCTGATGGTCAGTCGGACCAGGGATGTGCAGGAAGGACTCAATCGTGCGCCCCAGTGGGAACAGCAGCTCTTGGCCTGGGCCACCGGCGACAACGAGACTGAACGGGCGCACGAGATTGAATGGTATCAAGAACTGGCGGAGATCTCCGAAGACCCGTTGGTGCCGCTTCATTTGGCAATTCTCCAGGCCGAGGCCGGTCATGTTTCGCAAGCGCTCCTCTCCGCGCATGAGTGGGCCGGGGCAGAAGACCCGCTTCCTCAGTTTGCCGATCTGGTGGTGGCCGCCTATGGCGAAGGACCGGTTCATGACGCGGACAGGTATGTCTTGTGGCAAGCAGAGGTGGCAGAGGTGTTGCCGGCCGGCTGGTTCTACGATCGCCTGGCTGAACGCCTGGCACGCCGTGCCAATGATGCCGCGCTCGTAGCCAGGATCCAGGAACAGGCCGCAGTGCGTGTCGACCGCCAGTTTGTCCGGTCGCATCGCTTAACGTTCGTTGAACTCGGAGCGATGGCCGTCGGCACCGTGGTGTGCCTGTTGCTCTGGTTCAGACGGAATGAGCCTTCCAGTGTCGTCAGGTTTCATGAGCCGGGCGTGCCGCCGCCGTGGCCAGGCGGCGTCGGCGCGGCGGTGTTGCTGCGAGGCGGCGCGATCGGTGCGATGCTCACGGCGCTGTTCTTGATCTATGCGCCACCCGACAATGTCTCGCTCCGGGCATTGACCATTCCGATGACGAATATGCCGTTACTCCTCTTGGCCTACCATCATCTCTTCCGGCCGTCCGGCATGACGTTTGATGAAGGATTTGGACTGGAAATCGGATGGGCCCGTGTCGGTCGTCTGGTGACTGTGGTATTGGCGGTGGTGGCAGCCAGTTTGTGGGGCGAGTGGGTGATGGATCGCTTGTCGGAGCCTTTCCATCTGACGAGTCACTGGGCCGAATGGTTCGACGCAGATCTCGTCTGGGCCGCGCCCTCCCTGACGGCGATAAGTTTGGTCGAATACGTGATCTTTGCGCCCGTGTTTGAGGAACTCGCGTTTCGCGGGCTCCTGTTCGCCATCCTGCGCCGAAAGTTCCGCTTCCTGCCGGCCGCGCTGATCAGCGCGAGCATCTTCGCCATCGCCCATGGCTATGGATTGGTCGGCTTCATCAGCGTCCTGTGGAGTGGCGTCCTCTGGGCTTGGTTGTATGAAAAAACCGGGAGCCTGCTGCCCGGCATCCTGGCCCATGCCATCAATAATTTGCTGGTGTG
>CAZPWD010000125.1:2928-4284 GCA_964590025.1 uncultured Nitrospira sp. | reverse complement strand
ACTCTTCCCCCTGCACGCGCGGCTTGGTCAGGTTGACCGGGGCGGATTCGTCAATCCAGGGCGGAGGATATTCAGTCGATTGACTCGGTGCATCGTAAGCTGAGGTGCTCCCTAAGACGACAATGCGTCGAGGTGGCGCGTCGAGCGTGCGTGCGAAGGCCTGTACCTGTTCAAGCGGTGTGGCGGGAAAACACCAGATGAGATTGGCGCCCGCCGGAATGTTCAGCCAGGTCGAGGGCTGTTCCAAATCGAACCTCATGCGCTGTTCCGAAGGAATACCTGCGAGATTGTTCGGGGGATTCCTGCTGGTGGCATGGACAGCCCACCCCTGCGAGGTTCCTGTTCTGTGCAACACACGTCCTGTGTAGCCAGATCCCAGCACAACGAGCGGTGAAGTCGCCTGCCGCGTCACTCAATACCCCCCATCCGTAAGGCTAGTCCATCCTTTCACAGTTGAGTAAGATGGCACAACTGTTACCCCAAAGAGGAATTCGTAGGAGAATGCCTATATGAAATCCATTGCGTCTGTGTTGTCGATCATTGCCCTTGGGTTCGGACTCTTAGGCTGTCCAGGCAGTGGGGGCGGCGGCGGGGGCAGCACATCAGCCTTTGCAGTGTCGACGACCGCGGCCGATTTTGGTGTGGTCGGAAACGCCTATACTTCGACCCTTTCGGCCACAGGAGGGACGGCTCCGTTCACCTGGACGCTCTTCACCGGGGCCTTGCCGGCTGGATTATCATTGAATGCGTCCACAGGTGCAGTGACTGGTACGCCAGTAGCACCCGCCGGGAATTTCACGGCGACTTTCACTGTGACAGACAGCATAGGTCAGACCGCGACCGGATCGGTGCTGTTTGCCATCCATCCGAGGACGGATCGCGTCTCAGTGGATAGCAACGGTACGGCAGGGAACGGCGCCAGTTCGGCTCCTTCCATCAGCGGTGACGGAAGCCTCGTGGCCTTTGCTTCACTATCAGCGAATTTTGTGGCAACGGTCAGCGGCACACAGATCTATGTCCATAACCGACAAACGAATCAGATCGAACTTGTTTCTCGGGACAACAGCGCGAGCGTCGTGACTGAGGGTAATGGTGTGAGTAATGCACCCACCATGAGCGCCGATGGGCGGTATGTCGCGTTTGTGTCGCTTGCGACAGATCTGTTGGCGCCTGGTCCGGCGGTGCCAGCCGGGCAGCAGATCTATGTGCGGGACCGCCAGACAGGCCTGACAAGTCTGGTGTCCGTGGATAATAACGTGCCGCCCAATCCCGGCACTGGCGTCAGCAGTGCTCCGTCGATCAGCGCCGATGGGCGGTATGTCGCGTTTGTGTCGCTTGCGACAGATCTGTTGGCGC
>CAZPWD010000125.1:2462-2828 GCA_964590025.1 uncultured Nitrospira sp. | reverse complement strand
CTGGTCCGGCGGTGTTAGCCGGGCAGCAAATCTACATCCGTGACCGTCAGCTTGGACAGAGTTCCTTAGCGTCTCAAGACAACACTAATACGAATGTCGAGGGAGCTGGCGGTGTAAGTAACACGCCTTCGACGAACAGCGATGGCGGATTTGTCGCCTTCTTCTCTCAGGCCACCAATCTCGTCGCGGGAAGTGGCTCTCACATCTACGTCCGAGCACTACCCTAGCCGGTAGAGCTTCCCTTCGGGGCATGGTAGCATCAAGGCGCCATGCCCCTTCCCCGATTTCATCCTCTCATCGCCGAGTGGTTTCGCTCGAATGTCGGCACCCCCACCGATGTCCAGGTTCAGGCTTGGCCTGCTATTC
>CAZPWD010000125.1:0-2362 GCA_964590025.1 uncultured Nitrospira sp. | reverse complement strand
TCACGCCTCACGAGTCCTTGTCAGATCATCGACATGGGCCACAAGCGTGAGATGGATCTGGCCGTGGAAGTGCCGAAGGACGAACTGAGCGCCGTAGCCACGAACGCAATTTGGGCCGATGTCTATGATCGCGTCGCTGAATTGGTCCGGCAACATCGCTCGACCTTGGTCTTCGTCAATACGAGGCGCCTCGCCGAACGAGTGTCGCACTCCCTGGAGGAACGGCTACGGGACTTAGGCGCCGACGTCGTTGCGGCGCACCATGGCAGCCTCTCACGCCAGATTCGCTTGTCGGCGGAAGAACGGCTCAAGAGCGGCAAGACGCGCGTCGTCGTCGCCACAGCCTCGCTGGAACTCGGCATCGATATCGGCACCGTGGATCTCGTCTGTCAGATCGGATCGCCCCGCTCGATTGCCACCTGTCTGCAGCGGGTTGGCCGGGCCGGCCACTGGATCAAGGCCGTTCCCAAGGGCCGACTGTTCGCGATGACGAGGGATGACTTGCTCGAATGTGCCGCATTGATGCGTGCAATTCGGACAGGTGTCTTGGATCGCATTGCCGTGCCGCCGGCTCCGCTCGATATTTTGGCGCAGCAATTGGTGGCAGCAGCGGCGACGCAGACCTGGCAGGAAGACGACTTGTTCGATCTCTGCCGACGGGCCGATCCCTATCGGACATTGGCTCGTTCGGAGTTCGATCAGGTGCTGCGGATGTTGGCGGATGGGATCGCGACCAATCGCGGGAGGGGTCTGGCCTATCTGCATCACGATCGGATCAATCGCCATATTAAAGGCCGACGTGGGGCACGACTGGCGGCGATCACGTCAGGCGGGGCCATCCCGGACACAGCGAACTATGCCGTGGTCGCGGAGCCTGAGGGCACGGTCGTGGGATCGGTCGATGAAGACTTTGCGGTGGAGAGTCTGGCCGGTGATATCATGTTGTTGGGCAACACCTCCTGGCGCATCAAGGGCGTGGAGATGGGCAAGGTGAGAGTGGAAGACGCCCATGGAGCACCGCCTAACATTCCCTTCTGGCGTGGCGAAGCGCCGTCGAGGACGGCAGAGCTTTCAGCTGAGGTGTCGTCGTTACGAGCTGAATTAGATCGGCTTCTCACCAGTGGCACAGACTCTTCCTCCGGCAATCGCCTCACGCCTCACGCCTCACGCTTCACGCACGACGCTTCACCCCTCACCCCGTACGCCTCACCTGTTCAATGGCTCCAACAAGAGTGCGCCCTGGATCAGCGCGGAGCACAGCAGGCTATCGAGTATGTGCTGGCCGGCAAGGCTGTGCTTGGAATCGTCCCGACGCAACAGACGATCGTCGCGGAGCGGTTCTTCGATGAAAGCGGCGGGATGCAGTTGGTATTGCATACGCCATTCGGGGGCCGGATCAACCGTGCCTGGGGCCTCGCCTTGCGGAAGCGGTTCTGCATGACTTTCGATTTCGAATTGCAAGCTGCGGCGACTGACAACGGGATCGTCATCTCGCTTGGCGAGAAGCACAGCTTCCCGCTCGAGGCGGTGTTCGGGTTCCTGCACAGCCATACGCTTCGCGAGGTCTTGCTTCCCGCCGTGCTCCAGGCGCCGATGTTTATGACGCGCTGGCGCTGGAATGTCAGCCGTTCGTTGGTCTTGTTGCGTTTCTCTCATGGTAAGAAGGTTCCCCCGCAGATTCAACGGATGAAGGCAGAGGATCTTCTTGGCGCCGTTTTCCCTGATGCGATGGCCTGTCAAGACAATATTGTTGGCGAGCGGACTCGCCGGATCCCGGATCATCCGCTCGTGAACGAGACCTTGCGTGACTGTTTCACTGAGGCGATGGATCTCGACGGGTTGACCGAACTCCTCAAGCAGATTGAAGCCGGGGCTATTCGCTGTGTGGCGGTCGATACGCCGATGCCCTCTCCGTTCTCGCACGAGATCTTGAATGCCAACCCCTACGCGTTTCTCGACGATGCGCCGTTGGAAGAGCGGCGGGCGCGGGCGGTGGAGATGCGGCGCACGCTGCCGGCTCAGCTGGCCGGCGAGGTCGGGGCGTTGGACCCAGCAGCGATTGAGGAAGTCCAACGGGAGTCCTGGCCCGTCGTGCGCGATCCGGATGAATTGCACGATGCCTTGCTGACTCTAGTGTGGGTTCCCGAGTCATCGGCTATCGATTGGGCAACGTTTTTTCCATCGCTTATTGAGTCTGGACGCGCTGTGTCCATGTCTTCCCCCTCGCCTCACGTTTCACGCCTCACGCCTGACGAAGTCAGAGGATGGGTGGCGACGGAGCATCGGGCCCAAGTGGAATCGATGTTTGCGTCTGGCGATGAAGCCGTCACCAATGCCACGGTGCTTGGTTGGATGGAGAGCA
>CAZPWD010000124.1:0-7513 GCA_964590025.1 uncultured Nitrospira sp. | reverse complement strand
TCTCTAGTTTGAACTTCAGCCGCAGCCGCCGACGCAACCAAGAGCACCGCTGCGGCCACCGCCACGACGTATGTCCTATTCATAGACCCCTCTCACAGCTCAATGCGCGCATAGGTAACCCTCAAGGTATTCGACGATCGCAACCTGCGCGCGAACTAGGCGTTCAGAAAGGTAGAATCTCCTTACTGCCGATCCGCCTCTGTGGATTGCGACTTTAGACCACTAGTCTCCCTTTATTTTTCTCATGCTTGCGAAGTAATTGTAGTACTCCATGAGTTTCTCGTGACGTCGCTCGATCTGATACTTTTCCCCTGGGGCGCTGCTAAGCATTGTCTCGAATACATACAGCTCTTTGTTTTCTCGATCAAATCCAGCACTGATTTCCTCCCTAAGGCGTTTCCAGAGTGCAAAAACAAACCTTACAAACTTCTGCCTAGCTTCAGAAGAGGTGAGGCTTTCACGAAGTTTTTCGAAGAGGAAATAGACCGAGATGATGTAGGTGCGGCTGCTCAGTTCTTTCGTCCGTTCACCAAAACATGCCCAAAGTTCGTCAAGAACCGACAGGATACTCGTCGACTGTTTACGAAATAACTCGAGATCATTTCTCTGTGGATGCTCATATTCCTTGAAAAAGAAATGCAGATCTTCATATCGAGTTCTGGCGAATACCTGGTTCTTCGCCTGCATAAATGAATTGATCGCAATCTGCGCACAAAGCGTTTCTTTCGCAAATCGACGTTTCGGTATTTTAACGTTACGAATAAAGTTATGAGCGGCCATTTTGTCGAACACAAGATCCTTCATCGCACCCGTTGCGGCATGTAACTTCTCGCCTGTCACGAGCAAGAGTCCGAATTGCAATCTTAGGAAAAGCTCTCTCAGATATTCATTATTAGCGTCCTCAAAGATTGTGACCTGCAGACAGTAAGTACGTATTGTCTTCTGTTGTTCTGAGGATAGGTTTGAGAACTTCCTGCTCTTACCACCGGCCTCGTAGGGATACGCGTCATCAATGAACCCCCAAATTGCCCAGAGCCTTTGCTGGCCGTCAACGACTTCGAACTCCCCACTTTTCGCTTCATTGAAGTAGAGCTTTGGTATGTCCATGTCGCGGAGTATTGAATCAATCAATCGCTGATTCATCTCGACAGACCACA
This sequence comes from uncultured Nitrospira sp., assembly GCA_964590025.1. Classification (GTDB taxonomy): domain Bacteria; phylum Nitrospirota; class Nitrospiria; order Nitrospirales; family Nitrospiraceae; genus Palsa-1315. Next base: position 6,356 of record CAZPWD010000124.1, on the reverse strand, counting down.
GTTTGGGCTGCCGCTGGTATTCGGGAAAGGAGATACTCGTCCGAGTCTTATGTAGCTTCTCAACACTCCAACTTTCCACGCGCCGCTTCATGGAGTGTCTCCCACGATCTGAGCCATTGCAGGCCCAAGAGCGGAGCCACCAAAGTCCCCGCGTCGTTCGTGAAACTGGATTTTCTGCTTCAGCCAATAAAAGAGCGGGTTTTTCATATCCGGTGTAGCGCAGGCTTCGTCTTTGTAGTCTGCAAAGTCGCCGTCTGTTAGCTGACCAATTGGGGTTACGTTCCGCAGGTATGAACAACTCCTTGTGATTTCAACACCTGCCCCCTGGTCGATGATGAGTTCTACGCGGAATGCTACCTCCTTTGTAAGTTCCTTCTGCCGTTGCGCGTTGAAGATCATAGATAGGATATTCCAGTCGTTTTGTGTAAGAGAAGACCCAACAACCCTCAGGACATCGCAACGTTTCGATAACATTTCATATGCGAGCCCTGCAAGTTTATTGAACGGATAGTTTTTTGATTCCTTCAGAATCGCTGGCGGTATCCATACAGTATTCGACGAATACACCGAATTTTTATGTAGCAAAGATACTCTGACCGGGAGGCCAAAAGTCCAAGTAAATGAACCGTGTAGCTGCAATAAGGGTGATGCATTTGTGCCGTGGGCGAGATTATCACACTCAAACGGAATCCCGATATTTACATGACCATGAACCCGTTGCATGGCCATTTGCACTAGCCCATCATGGTTTGTAGTAATAATTCCGGACAATATTTCTTGCCTCATGAATTCTGGATTGCTGTGCATTTCTAGCAAACCAATTGCAAGTTTGGGGTTCGATAAGATCTTAGCTTTGGACAAGGTCGTACAGATATCATCGAAGTAGAGCTCGCGAATTTGGTGTGCCAACTTCTCATATTCGGCCACGTTGCTAGCAGCAAGGAGGCTGATCAGCTTTTCGATGTCGGTCCCTTGGTCCGTCATGAATGACGACTGCCATTTCTTGGGTAGTCGTTGCAGGATGCGAGTAGCAATCCCTTGCCCTAGGTCACTATCTTGCATCAGAAGGTTGACGTTCTGAGCTCCGAGATAGGTGATTTCGGCCTGTGTTGCCCCTGCACCCCACAAATAGACAACCTGCTTAGGATCAAGCAGCTGTTTGCTACGTCTTGGCATCAGCATTTCTGATTGTTAATGGTGGCTAATTTCGAAGCATAGCAACTGAATCTCTTGCAACCATGCTGCAGTAATAATTTTCTCAGCAGACGATTGATTTGCGTTTGCCCTCCACAAGTCTATCGCTGTTAACAAACTTCTATTGTCGAACGAACCAGAGTACGCTCTCTATAGCAGTAGCGTGCGAACGATAGGTTTTTCGATGTTCGTGAAGTCCCGCGAAAGTGTGCTTTACATCGTAATCGTATCGATTTCTCAGCGATAACCCAAGTTGCCCAGCCATCTCGGTTATATAGGTCGGAAGATCGTTCCGGATTTCTTTGTAGTAGGAGTCCTGGACAACAAGCACACACGACGCGCGAGGTCGGAGAATCCGTCGGACCTCACAGAGAGAAGCCTGAAGTCCATCGAAGTATTGGACGTGGTTCTTCCAGTAATAGGTATCAGAGGCACGGGATTTGTGCGTACGGACACCTTTAAGAAACGCGTTGCAGGCTGGACCCCACTCACTCTTTGCTACAGGCATTTCACTGTTAATGGTTGTGGTGCCGATCATTCGATCTCTGATCTCACGCAGGGCATCGCCATTATATCCCAGTAGAGCGAGTTCGGGCCGCGTCGCGACGATGTAATCAATCCTGGTGCAGTAAGGCGGCGAGCCGATAACTGCGTCCACGCTGTTAGCGGCGAGCGGAAGCGACTGCGAATCAGCCACCGTGATCTCAACCTGTTGCCCACTAATTGGAGCACCGCTAGTGAAATGTGTTGCGCCAGACAACCAAGTTGCCATCGCGGTCACCTGCTCACAGAATGTGGTTCGAACGAGGGCTGAGGTTGGCCGCAATCGCGCGGCGGCGCTGGATGGAATCTTCAGCCAAGTCGGGTTGGTGGTTCCGAAGGTCGTCAATAGCTGACGAACTGTACGGAACAACGCGACATAGAAGAATGCGGCGAGGCTTGATAAGCGTCCGAACTCTCCTCGCGCCGAAAGACTAAGATATTCTCCATCATCCACGAGCAGACGCTGCACTGCTCGTTCTATGTTCCTAAGGAAACGGACAGATTGGGGAGTGAACCACACTGACAGCGGGTCAGGCTCTAGTACTGATGAACAGTATGTGGAAGCTTTTCTCATAATGTGGGTGCACAGAACAGCATGGCTAGGTTCCGTGTGGGGGCCCAGAAGTCTTGCCTTAGCAACGGTCACCATGACGGGATTCAAGTCATATCCGAAAGCTGAATATCCAAGATCGTGCGCGACCTGGGTAGTAGTACCCGAGCCATTCCACGGATCACAAATAATGGAGTTTTTTTTCAAATCGAGCGCGCCAAGCACATCTCGAACAAACGAAGGTGAGTACCCAGCATAGTATGAGTACAACGCGGCTTTTCCGACACCAATATTCCCCGCGCGCTTCGGAGTACTTAGAGAGGGCCTGGTATTGGTCATCAGCTTAATCTGAAAAGTGGGAACGAACGGTCGAAACAGATTCTAACGAGCTAGAGTCGGCGACAGGCTACTTTTTCCATGGAATTGTGTCAACCCACTTATATGGGAAATACCATCAATTGCGGGACTTCGCGAAAAAGCTAATATCAATGATCCCTCCGATCTTGCTCGTTATTCTCCCCAAGAGGGTGTTCTGATTGGTCTCCCACGCACGCAACTTTCTCACCCGCCCACCCACAGGCAGATACTTTTCACCCGCCCTACCCTCCGAGATAGCTCGCAATCGATCTCCCGGGACGTGCCATTAGCCCAAGCGAGGGCCCTCCAATCCTCTTTACCTCTCTTCAAGGGAGTGGCCAAGGCTGCCCTTTACTGCGCGCATCGAACGAGCACAGTTTCACCGTGCGCGTTCTGCGAGCAAGAAGGGCACCTGGCCGCTCCCTCCCCACCCTTCTGAGGCCGCGCGTTCCGCGAGCACAGGAGATCAACGGGTCACCCTTCCCATCCGTCTTGTGTGCGCGGTCTGCGAGCAAGAAGGGCGGCCTGGTTGCTGCCTATCGTCGCCAATTCAGACCGCGGTGATGTAGTTGTTGAGCAGCCGACAACCAGCGAAGAGTGTTGCCTCTTCATTCCGAATCCAGCGGCTGATGACACCCAGGTAGGTGAGTGTGTCCGCGACCGTCTTGATGTCTCGGATTCCGGTGTCGGATTGGGCCTTGGTGGGATTCACGGGTTTCCCGCGCTCGATCAGGTAGCACAGCAGCCGCCGCTCGGGGCCCTCGCCGATTTCGGCAGCCAGACGTTGCACGAATGGCTCCCATTGGCACCGGCCAGCCGCGACGGCATCGTCCCCCCTATGGTCCTTATAATGGAGTAGCAGCTTTGTCAGGTAGGGGTGGTTTCCCGTCCAGGCGGCCAGAGAAGGACTCCTGTCTCTGCCGATCAGCCGTCGCATCTCCCCATCGAGCAGGACTGACAGCGGATACAGCCGAAATTTCACCGCGGCCAATGTCCCGGAGTGGCCCAGCAGCGTCCGCAGTCGGCGGCCACCGGTCACGACGAGGCCGGCGGCTCCCGCCGCCGACAGGCGCGCGAGCAGTGGTTCGATCGCCGGGCCGGCGACATCGTCCAGATTGTCCAGGACCACGATCGATCCGGGCAGCACATCGAGCCGGGGTGACGGATCTGTGCCACAATCCACCTCGACCACTGTGCGGTCCGACAGTCCGTCCAGGGCGGTGCGAACCAGCGAGGTCTTCCCCAGCTTCGGCCCGCCGATCACCGCCAGCGATTCGCCCTTCGCGATGCGGCCACGCAGGTTCCTGACAAGCCCTTGCCGACCGATGAATGCGTCTCCAGTGGCGGGACAAGGAGTGAACGGCGGGATGGACATGGCCCACTTTACCACGCCTGGTTGATCCCCTACTGCGCGCGTAGCCATGGAGTCTCGTGAAGCGGGCATCGTGAAGTGTCTCTCGTGTCTCGGATCGTGGCTCGTCGTTCGTATGTCGTTGAGAGCTAAGAGCTGATGGCTGATGGCCTATAGCTGATCGCGTGGATGCGAACTGGCAGGGAACGAGGGTTAGGTCTTGCCGTCCCACATGTTGGGCAGTTGATCAGGTTGAGTCTCTGAATCTTGACGATCGGTTTGGGGAGATTGAGCAGCGGAGTCACGAGGTCGTCGTAGTGCACGTCTCTGTTCAGTCGATGATGTCGACTTTCTTCCCCTTCGCCTGTGCGCGCTTGAGACAGTCGGCGTCCGTCGCTGCACAACGGAGTGTATCGAGTTCACTTTCTTCGACAATCTCGACCTTCTTGCGTTGGGCCTTCGCCTGCTTCATGCAACCGGTGTCAGTCACCAGACATTTAATGGTGTCTTTGGCAGCCGGCGCTTCAGCCATCTCGACCTGCTTCCCTTCCTCTTTTGCGCGCCTGAGGCACTCCCGGTCCGTCGCGACGCACTTCACTGTCTCTTCGGTCTTCTTGATGGCCTTGTCGATGGATTGTTCGATGTTCTGGTTCACTCGATCCTGCGCTTTGCGCTTAGCGCTTTCGGTGGCCCGATCCATGAGGCCATCGAGATACCCCTGAGCCTGTACCTCCGCGATATTGAGCAGAATCAACGCTACCACGCAGCCGATGACACGTGTCGTCATGAGTGACCCCTTCGCAATGAGAGATGGCAGCTCCTGACTGGAAAGAATTGCATGGAACCACCGACCTACCAATTAAGAATAGCAGATCGGGGGAACCCCGCTAACCTCTTCAACTTGAACGAATTCGGGCCAATGTGAGCGACAAGATGAGGGTGAGGCGGAGGTGACCTGGATTGGTCCCCAACTGCGGCCGTCGAGCGAGCACATTCTTATCGTGCGCGCTCCGGGAGCAAGGGATCAGCACGGGTGTCATTCCACCCCTTTCACCGTGCGCGTTCTGCGAGCAAGAAGGGCACCTGGCCACTCCCTCCCCATTCCTTCTGAGGCCGCGCGTTGCGCAAGCACAGGAGATCATCTAGTCTGCCCTCTCATACTCCTTCCAAGCTTGCTCATTTTTCTCCCCTAGCGGGTGGCGTCGACCTGGGAGCCCAGCCGCCTGCAGCGGGGTCCCTACACCGGGCGGGGTGCGAAGCCGGCTGGGCTGGTCGACGACAGGACCCGCGCCCTTTTCTAATTGGAGATCACCCTGGGCGCTTGGAGTCGGCTGAGACAGTCCAGCCAGAGTGTGGCAGGGTCCTGGTCAAAGATGCTGAACGAATCTGGCGGCAAGATCCCCCACGCCCCCAGAAGCATCTCAGCTTCCAGCTGCCTCGGAGCCCATGCGGCAAATCCGGCAAAAGCCCGGAAGGTTTCAGTCGGTTTCGCCTGCGTAATGATGCGTTCCAGGACCTTAGGTGTGCCCCCCACATAGACCCCGTCGAAAACCGATCGTGCGTCTGCTGGAGGCTCCTTGAGTCGGAACAGCAGGAGAAGGCGGGTTGCCTCGACCGGCCCACCCGCAAACAGCCGGTAGCTGGTCCCCTTGAGCACGGTGAGGTCCGGCAATACCTCAGACAGGAGGACCTTCGTGGAACGATTCAGAATAAGCCCGACGGTTCCCTCAGGCCCGTGCTCCACGACGAGCACGACAGCTTGGCGGAAGTTTGGATCATCCAGCGATGGGCTGGCCACCAAGAGCACACCCTTCTTGACCGACGACGGCGCGAATTCCATGCTCGCCAGAGCTGGTACCGCATGCAGGACGGTCAGAAGTCCTCCAAGCAGGACGCTCGCCATGACTTTCCCTGCACCAGCGGAACCCCGCGTGCGCGCGCACTCAGATGGAGGCAACATGAGGGAGCTTCCAAATGATGGTGAGATGGCTTCCATAGGACGAGGGGAAGAAATATGATGATCCTTCCAAGCTTGCTCGCTTTTCGCTCAAGGGAGTGGCCAAGGTTGCCCTTTACTGCGCGCATCGAACGAGCACAGTTTCACCGTGCGCGTTCTGCGAGCAAGAAGGGCACCTGGCCGCTCCCTACCCTCCCCTCCCACTCAAGTTGGTGGTTTCTGTGCTGGTCCGCTGGCACATGGAATCTGAAATGACGGGTCCGACAATAGATGTTTGTCGTCGAGCAGCTTCATGATGAGCTTGGTGGCTTGGAAGAGATCGTTCTGTTCTTCCTCGGAAATCCAAAACTTCGTCTTAATCTGCGTCACGCGCTCGGCCAATTCCTCATCAGCATCGGATTCTC
>CAZPWD010000123.1:0-7580 GCA_964590025.1 uncultured Nitrospira sp. | reverse complement strand
CAACGTAGCCCAGAGGCTACGCCTCCGGTGCTTTCATCGGCTGCGGCCTTGCTGGCCGGCCTTTTTGAGCAGCCTGCGGGAGTGTCCCGTTCTGCGGATCGCGGAGAGGGGAGATCGTCTTTAGCGGCTGATAACGAGAAAGTCGCCCGGTCGAATCGTCGGGCCGGAGAGGCTATTCTTCGTCTTGAGCGTCTTGAGCGGGATGCTAAACCGTTTCGACACTTTTCCCAGCGTGTCTCCCATGCGGACTTTATACCAGCGAGAGGGCCCGGCGGTGACAAAATGAGCCTGTGCCGGAAGTTGTGGGAACTTGTAAGTCGGGATGCGGTCAAGCAACTGTTCCACTTTCGCTTTCGTTCCCACCGGAACCTTCAGGTGATAGGTCTCGTCGCCGGGGGGTGTCGCGTCTCGCCGCAGCTCAGGATTTAAGAGCCGGAGCTCTTCATACGGAATGCCGGTGACGTTGGCGATCGCGCGAAAATGGACGGGTCGTGTGATGATCGCTTCATCAAATTGATGCGGCTCGGCAGATTCCTGAGTGAAGCCGTATCGATCGGGGTTCCTCGCAATAATGGTGGCGGCCATAAATCGCGGCACGTACTCCTTCGTCTCACGCCGAATCAATCGTGTCTTTGAAATCTCGGAAAAGCTTTCGACCCGGGCCTTCTGGAGGGCTCGCATCACCTTGCCTTCTCCGGCATTGTAGGCAGCCATTGCAAGCGGCCAGGCGCCGAAGAGGTCGTAGAGATCGCGGAGATAGCGTGCCGCAGCAACCGTTGACTTGATGGGATCCCGACGTTCATCAACGTACTTGTCGACGCGAAGCCCATAAACCTTGGCTGTACCCTTCATGAACTGCCAGGGGCCTGTGGCTTTGGATCGTGAGTACGCGTAGGGATTGAATCCGCTTTCCACCAGTGAGAGGTAGACCAGATCGCTGGGGAGGTGAAATTCCGTGAAGATTGTCTCAACAAGGGGCCGATAGCGGCTGAGTCGGAAGAGCCACTGTTCGAAGCGACCGTGAATGGCTGTATTGAAGTAGCGAATGTGGGCCTGGACCGAGGAGTCCATGACGATCGGAACATTGTAGCTCACATATTCCGTCTGATCTGCGGCATTTCGGGAAGGGTCTTGTGTCTGGGTTAGTTCAGCCGGAGGATTCAAGGCGTCTGAAAACCGCGCGGTCGCCGGTGAGTTTCCCGCTGGGTTCAGCTGTAAGAGATCTTCAACCCTCGGGACCGTGCTAGTCGTTGCTGTGGGAGGGCTGGTGACCTCCGGTGGCGGGCCTTCGGTATCGAGCGGGACCAGATTTGCGTCCGGGTCGTCTTCCGCCGCTGCGTTCTCGTCCACAAGCGCAGACGGGTCAACCGTAGTGGGTTCGGAAGGAGTTGCAGCCTGCACTACCATAATAGTAGGAGCGAAGAAGCTGAACCACATTCCAAGGAAGAACGCCATCGGGAGGACGGCATGTCCTGGCCTGAGTGGCGTCATCGAAGCGCGGTGGCAATCAGTATCGCGTGTGAGGTTCGTCATGTTCTGTGAGGCTAGACTATCGATGGACTGCGCTCTTGTCAAGGAACTGCAAGGGGAATAATGCCCCTCCTTTGGTAGCACAGAGGCCAGGCGCTCCAGCGTCCGCGCAAAATTGCGAGCGGAAGTCACGCCGGCATCAGCAGGCCGCAACAGTCTGAAAACACGCGTGTCTAGACGGTTCCTCGCCTTGACAGCTTTTGGGAGGCAATGGTATCGTCCCACCGTCCCGCGTAAGATTTTTCACCCGCCTACGCAGGAAGCCACGGCTGTGAAGCCGTGGAGGAATGCGCAGCGGGTGTCCTCCGAAGCCTTGGCGAAGGAGGACATGCTTCGGCGGGTTTCGCCGAAGAAACCAGAGGTACCACGGCTGCCCGTCCTCCACAGTAGTCTGCTACGGAGGATGGATAAAGCCGTGGGGCTCCACGTTTCATCCGGTAGGAGGATCAGTCGATGCTGAAGCGGTATTTGCTGGCTCCCGGTCCGACGCCTGTGCCCCCTGAAGTGCTGCTGGCCATGGCGCGGCCCATGTTCCATCATCGTGCCCCCGAGTTCGATAAGGTGTTCGCGGAGGTCCGCGATGGACTCAAGTGGCTGTTCCAAACAAAAAACAATGTGCTCATGCTGGCGGCTTCCGGAACCGGAGGCATGGAAGGTTCAGTGTCTAACTTTCTCTCTCCCGGCGACAAGGCCCTCACCATTAACGGGGGGAAGTTTGGGGAACGATGGACCAAGCTCTGCAAGACGTTCGGCGCCGAGGTGACCGAAATCAAGGTGGAATGGGGGCGAGCCGTCGATCCCCGCGCGGTGGCCGATGCGCTGAAAAAAGATCCGGGAATCAAAGCGGTGTATGTGCAAGCGAGTGAAACCTCCACCGGTGTGGCGCACGACATCAAGGCTCTTGCGGAGATCGTGAAACCCTATGGCGAGACCATTCTTGTGGTGGATGCCATTACCGCCCTCGGAGTGTTCGACATCAAGACCGATGAGTGGGGGATCGATGTCGTGATTACGGGGTCGCAAAAGGCGCTGATGCTCCCGCCGGGCCTTGCATTTGTGAGCGTGAGCGATAAAGCCTGGCAGTTGGCAGAGAAGGCGAAGAACACGGCGTTCTATTTCAATTTCAAGAAAGAGCACGAGAATCAGCAGAAGAATCAGACGGCCTATACACCGGCCGTGTCTCTCATTGTCGGCTTGCAGGAAGTGCTGAAGATGATGAAAGCGGAGGGACTTGAGGGGGTGTTCGGCCGCCAAGCCATGCTCGCGAAGGCCATGCGTGAAGGGGTGCAGGGTGCCGGGCTGTCGCTGTTTCCAAAAGAGTCGCCCAGCGATGCCCTCACCGCTATTTTAGCGCCGGAAGGCGTTGACGGGCAGGCGATCTACAAGAATCTGCGTGTCCAATACGGCATGACGGCGGCCGGTGGGCAAGACCATTTGAAGGGGAAGATCTTCCGGCTCTCTCACATGGGCTACATGGACCGCTTCGATATCATCATGGCGGTGGCGGCCGTTGAAATGGTACTCAAAGGGCTGGGGCATCCCGTAAAGCTTGGAAGCGGTGTCGCAAAGGCGCAAGAAATTCTCATGGCGAAAGGGTAACCAGTCGGAAAGTCTATCAAGTCCAAAAGTCCAAAGTCCCAATCCGAGGAATTCGGGACGAGAGACTTGACGACTTTCAGACTTTATGGGCTTGTGACATGATGAAAATTCTGATTAGCGATAGTTTGTCGATGCAGGGCGTGGAGCTGTTGGAAAAGGCTGGATTCACTGTGGTCGTGAAATCCAAGATGCCGAAGGAAGAGTTGTTTAAGGAGATCAAGGATGCCGATGGGCTGATTGTGCGATCCGGGACGAAAGTCACGGCGGAGTTGATCGCAGCGGCCGAGCGACTGAAAGTCGTGGGGCGGGCCGGGTCAGGGCTGGACAATGTCGATACCCCTGCGGCCACCCGTCGGGGCATCGTGGTCATGAATACGCCGGGCGGCAACACGGTCACCACTGCCGAGCACACCATGTCGCTGATTTGTGCCATGAGCCGGCGCATTCCCCAAGCCACCACGTCTGTGAAGGCCGGCAAGTGGGAAAAAGACAAATTCATGGGTGTCGAACTCTACAACAAGGTGCTCGGCATCGTCGGCGTGGGGCAAATCGGCAGCCATCTCACGAAGCTGGCGCAGGGGTTCGGTATGAGCGTGGTCGCCTACGATCCCTATTTGGCCGAAGAGCGCGCGCGGGAGATGGGCGTCACCATGATGCCGCTGGATGAGCTCTTCAAGCGCGCCGATATCATCTCTGTCCACACGCCGTTGACGCCTGAGACCAAGGGCCTCATCAATGCGCAATCGATCTCGACGATGAAGCCGGGGGTCATGATCGTGAATTGTGCCCGCGGAGGGATTATTCATGAGGGTGATCTGTTTGAAGCCTTGAAGGTCAAGCGCGTGGCGGCCGCCGCGTTCGACGTGTTTGAAGAAGAGCCGGTGAAGGCGGATCATCCGTTGTTGACGCTGGATAATTTTATCTGTACGCCGCACATCGGAGCCCAGACGACCGAGGCGCAAGAGAATGTGGCCGTCGGCATCGCGGAGCAGATCGTCGATTATTTCACCAAAGGCATTGCCCGTGGGGCAGTCAATATCCCGTCTGTCTCTCCGGAGTTGTTGCCGAGGCTCCAGCCGTTCTTATCTTTGGCCGAACAGCTGGGGAAGTTGCAAACGCAGTTGTGCGAAGGCGGGCTTGAGCGCGTGACCGTCGAATACAGCGGAGAGGTTGCAAGTCTGTCGATCGCGCCGCTCACGATCGCCGTGTTGAAGGGATTGTTGAACCCGATTATGGAAGCGCCTGTGAACTACGTGAACGCGCCGATCGTCGCGAAGGAACGTGGGATTGAAGTTAAGGAAGTGAAGAGCTCCGATGCGGGCGATTTCACCAGCTTGATTCGTGTGCGAGTGGAGGCCGGTAAGAAATCGTACCAGGTGGCCGGCACGCTCTATCACAAGAAAGATCCGCGCGTCGTTGAGATCGATCAGTTTAATGTTGAGGTTGTGCCGGAGGGACACATGCTCCTGATCCACAACATCGATCGCCCAGGGGTGATCGGGATGGTGGGGAAGGTGCTCGGCGACAACCAGATCAACATCGTCCGGATGCAATGCGCACTCGAGAAGCGGGGTGGGAATGCGCTGCTCATCATTGGATCCGATGCGGTCTTCCCGAACACGGTGCTTGAGACGATCAAATCCAGCAAGGACATTCTCTCAGTCAAAGTCGCGGCTCTGTCCTAACCCCGCGCGCCATCAATCAGGTCAGCCATGGTCTCCGCTCCTCCGAAGCCCCGCCCTTCTTCGGGACAGGTTCCGTCGTCCCGCGAGCGCTCGCTCGTCCCCGTGGGCATGGCGACGATTCTTCCTCGCGCGGCGAAACAGGTCCGCCGCCTTGAAGAACAGTTACTCGCTCAAGTCAACCGTTGGGGCTACGATGAGATCATTCTTCCCACGTTCGAGTATCTCGACGTCTTGGCTCCAGGGCTTGAGCCGGAACTGATCGAGCACTGCTATCAATTCGTCGATCGTACGACGGGGCGGACGCTACTTCTCCGTCCGGATGCCACGGCGCAGATCGCCAGGACGGTCGCTATGGGGCTCACGGGCACGACGCTGCCGTTGCGTCTTTCCTATCGAACGTCCGTCTTTCGCTACGAGCAGGAACATGCTGGGCGCGGTCGAGAAATTTTTCAGGTCGGAGTCGAGCTCATTGGTCTGGACGATGTCACGAGCGACAGCGAGGTCATCGGTTTGATGATCGAGTGTCTCCGCACGATCGGTCTTCAGTCTTTTATAGTGTCTCTTGGACATGTGGGCTTTATTAAGGGGCTCCTGATGCGATCCGGGCTGTCGGTGCAGGGGCAGAAATTGGCTGAGCAGGCGGCGGCCCGAAAAGATCTGCCGAGACTCGAAGAGATCCTTGCCATCGAACGTATCTCCAACACGGCAGCGCGCGCCATTCGGGAAGCGCCTGAGCTGTATGGTCAAGAGGAAGTGCTGGCACGCGGACGGGTCCTCGCGGCCGGCGATCCGGTATTAGCCGCTTCGCTCGAACGGCTTGCCCAGGTGTATCAGCTGCTTTGTGCGGCAGGCCACCGGGAGTCGCTGCTTCTGGACCTCGGAGAGTTCCGCGGGTTTGACTATTATGATGGTGTCGTTTTCGACGTGTTTGCCGAAGGGATGGGGGTGGAGTTAGGCGGCGGCGGACGGTACGATCACTTGATCGGTCGATTTGGCCGGCCACTGCCTTCAACCGGTTTTGGCTTGGACGTCGATCGGCTCTTTCGCACCGTGGAGTTCCCTGAGGAAGGATCGGCATCGGCGCGAGTCGACTATCTTGTCGCCGCGCCACGCCGCGCCACTCGTTTGTTGACGGCGGTCGCGGCGCAGTTGCGTCGGACTCGCTCCCGAGTGGTGCAGCAGACGATGAAGGGGAGCGACGCGGCGCTCGTGTCTGCCGCAGTGACGGCGGGGTTGGCCCAGCAGGCAGCGGCCGTGGTTGTGGTGGGTGCACCAGGGATAGATCATGATGACGTGCTGGTGGTCGAGCCCCTCGCTGCTCACATACATGGCCGACGAACCGGCAATCTGAGTCATCTTTCGAAGAAGGTGGGGATTGCTGATCTGGTGGCCGCGGCTCGTCGGTCTCGGCGGCAGGCAAAGGAACGGTCATGAAATCCATGTCAGCCGTCGATCTGTCCCAGCCTAAACTGCCCCCTCAGAATGTGGAGGCCGAGCAATCGGTTCTCGGCGCAGTCCTCCTCGACAATAGCGCGATGGCCAAGGCAATGGAATTGCTGGTCGAAGAGAATTTCTACCGCACGTCGCATCGGAAGATCTATCGTGCAATGCTGGAATTGTCGGAAGTCGGAGAAGTGATCGATCAGATTACGTTGACGGAACGGTTGAAGGCGCAGGGAGAAATTGAGGCCATCGGAGGGGCAGCCTATTTAGCGGAGCTTGTGCAGAGCGTGGCCAGCTCCGCCAATATTCGCTACCACTGCAAGATCGTGCGCGACAAGGCGCTGCTACGAGACCTGATCCATACCTCCACGGAAGTCCTCACGCGCGGGTACGAAGGCACCTCTTCAGTCGAGGATCTGCTCGATTTCGCGGAGCGGTCGGTGTTCAGCATCGTCCAGGGGAAACGGGATCGGTCGTTCACCCCCATTAATTCCATCATTAAGGAAAGTCTCGATCTCGTCGATAAGCTGTCAAAGCGAAAAGAACATATCACAGGTGTTCCCACAGGCTTTTACGACCTCGACGACATCACGGCGGGGCTCCAACCCTCCGATCTCGTGGTGATCGCGGGGCGGCCCAGCATGGGGAAGACCAGCCTGGCGCTGGGGATGGCAGCCCATGCTGCCATCCACGCGGGCACCGTGGTCGGAATCTTTAGCCTGGAAATGTCAAAGCCGCAGATCGTACTGCGCATGTTGAGTTCAGAAGCGAGAGTCGATTCGCATGGTCTCCGAACCGGCAAGCTTCAGAAAGAAGATTGGTGGCGTCTTGCGGAAGCGGCAGGCCGGCTGGAACAAGCGCCGATCTATATCGACGATACCGGTGGCATCACCGTGCAGCAGATGCGGGGTAAGGCGCGTCGGTTGAAAGCCGAGCGGGGGCTCGACCTATTGATTGTCGACTACCTCCAGCTGATGCAGGGGCGGAGCGACTCGGAATCCCGTCAGCAGGAAATCTCCGATATTTCTCGCTCGCTCAAAGCCTTGGCCAAGGAGCTCAACGTGCCGGTCGTTGCGCTGTCGCAGCTCAGCCGTGCGGTGGAAGCCCGGAAGCCACCGATGCCCATGCTGGCCGACCTTCGCGAAAGCGGTGCCATAGAACAGGATGCGGATGTGGTCATGTTCATTTACCGTGAGGACGTGTATGACCAGAACTCCGAACGGAAGGGCATTGCCGATATTCTCGTGAGTAAACATCGCAACGGCCCCATCGGGAGAAAGGAACTCTTCTTCCACGACCGCTTCGCGAAGTTCGAGAGCCTCG
>CAZPWD010000122.1:6500-7690 GCA_964590025.1 uncultured Nitrospira sp. | reverse complement strand
GGGAGTAGGGGCCTCGATCAACCCCAGCTCCGGAAGGCTCTTGCCCACCATGGTCTTCATGGCCAGCTTGGCAAGCGGCACACCGATGGCTTTACTGACGAACGGCACAGTGCGCGAGCCTCGAGGATTGACCTCCAGCACGTAGACCGTGTGGTCTTTGATGGCAAATTGTGCATTCATCAGACCGATCACGCCGAGCTCCAGAGCCAACGCTTTCATTTGTCGACGAATCTCTTCGACAACTTTCTGACCCAGCGAATAGGGCGGCAACGAACAGGCCGAGTCCCCCGAATGCACCCCGGCTTCTTCGATATGTTCCATGATCCCGGCCACCACGACGTTCGTCCCATCTGAAATAGCATCGGCATCAACTTCAATCGCATCCGAAAGATACTTGTCGATCAGCACGGGATGTTTCGGCGAGGCTTTGACCGCCGATCCCATATACTCCAGCAACCCGGATTCGTCGTAGACAATCTGCATGGATCGCCCGCCCAACACATACGAAGGCCGCACCATGACCGGATAGCTGATCTGCGAGGCGATCCGAAGGGCCTCCTCTACGGATCGGGCCATGCCACTCTCCGCTTGGCGGAGCCCGAGCTTAGTCAAGAGATCGCGGAATCGTTCTCGATCTTCCGCGCGATCGATCGCCTCAGAACTCGTGCCCAAAATTCTCACCCCGGCCTTGGACAAGGCCAGCGCGAGCTTGAGGGGCGTCTGCCCGCCGAACTGCAACACGACTCCCAACGGCTGTTCGCGCTCCACGATGTTGAGGACGTCTTCCTCAGTCAACGGCTCAAAATAGAGTCGGTCCGAGGTGTCGTAGTCTGTACTCACCGTTTCGGGGTTACAATTCACCATGATCGATTCGATACCTTCTTCGCGAAGCGCCATGGCCGCATGGACACAACAGTAGTCGAATTCGATCCCCTGCCCGATACGATTCGGCCCCCCGCCGAGGATGATCACTTTCTTCCGGTCTGTCGGGCGAGCTTCACATTCGCTTCCGTACGTCGAATAAAGATACGGGGTATGGGCTTCAAACTCTGCGGCGCAGGTGTCGACGCGTTTATAGGTCACCCCTCTTCGGCCCTGGCCGGCCTTGGTCCTCTGCTTCCGGACCGAGGCTGAGGTCACGCCGATGAGCTGTGCGATACGATCGTCTGAAAAACCAAGTTCCTTAGCCT
>CAZPWD010000122.1:3180-6400 GCA_964590025.1 uncultured Nitrospira sp. | reverse complement strand
TTGCCGATCGAACCCTTCAGGAATGCCGCGATCCAACCCCTCCCGCGAGGAGAGCCCGTTCATGTTCAACTCCAGCGAACGAATCGCCTTCTGCAAGGACTCTTTAAAAGTCCGCCCAATCGCCATCACTTCGCCCACCGATTTCATCTGCGTCGTGAGGGTGGGATCGGCCCCCCGGAACTTCTGGAAGGCAAAGCGAGGGATCTTCACCACCACATAGTCGATCGTGGGTTCGAACGAAGCTTTTGTCACACCGGTGATGTCATTGGTGATTTCATCCAACGTGTAGCCCACGGCTAGTTTCGCGGCAATCTTGGCGATGGGAAACCCCGTCGCCTTCGAGGCGAGCGCGGAACTCCTCGACACGCGTGGATTCATTTCGATGACCACCATGTCGCCGTTCTTAGGATCCAGGCCAAATTGGATGTTCGACCCGCCGGTATCGACGCCAATCTCACGGATGATCCGAACCGCGGCATCCCTCATGCGCTGGTACTCTTTGTCCGAAAGCGTCATGGCCGGCGCGACCGTGATACTGTCACCCGTGTGTACCCCCATCGGGTCCAGATTTTCGATCGGACAGACAATGACGACATTGTCTTTGAGGTCCCGCATCACCTCCAGTTCGTATTCTTTCCACCCGATCACGGATTCTTCGATCAGAAGTTGGCCGATGGGGCTCATGGCGAAACCCCACTCGACAATCTTCTCGAACTCTTCCCGGTTGTACGCAATATTTCCACCGGTCCCGCCCATGGTGAACGACGGTCGAATGATCGCCGGAAATCCGATCCGTTCGAGAATCTTGATGGCTTCTTCACGGTTATGCGCCGTGCCGCTGGCCGGCACTCGCAACCCAATTCGCTGCATCGCATGCTTGAAGGCTGCGCGATCCTCGGCCTTATGAATCGCCTCGGCAGACGCCCCGATCAATCTGACCCCGTATTTTTCGAGCGTCCCCCGCTTGACCAATTCCATCGTCGTATTCAACGCGGTCTGTCCCCCCATGGTCGGGAGCAAGGCGTCGGGACGTTCGCGCTCGATCACTTTCTCGACAACCTCGACCGTGATCGGCTCCACATAGGTCCGATCGGCCAACTCTGGATCAGTCATGATCGTCGCAGGGTTGCTGTTGATGAGAATCACCCGGTAGCCTTCTTCTTTGAGCGCTTTGCAGGCCTGCGTGCCGGAATAGTCGAACTCGCAAGCCTGGCCGATCACGATCGGGCCAGACCCGATCAGTAAAATGGACTTGATATCTGTTTGCCTTGGCACGGAAACCTCGTTTCAGCGTCAACTGGTTTGTGGCATCGGCCCGATCGCCGGCCGGTATGGCGCCGGTGCCGGTGGAGCCGCGCCTCCCCCCGGCCCATGATAGTACTTGAGCGCCTCGGGCAGCCAGGCTTCGATCTGATTGATACGTGTCACATCGGACGGATGGGTGGAAAGAAATTCCGGTACCGCCTGCTGCGACCGGAAACAGAGCTTCTCAATCATCTGCCTTGGACAGCCGCTCATGCGCTCCCAAAACGGCACGGCTTCACGCGGATCGTACCCGGCCTGCGCCATCAATCGAAGTCCGATGTAGTCGGCTTCTGATTCTTGCTTCCGATTGAAGGGCAACGACACATTGACCCCATACGCCCCCAACAAACCCTGGATCGCACCGGCATTGGCCTTTCCGGATGCCGCCGCACCCAATGCGCCCAATTGCGCAATTTGGTCCAAGATACTCCGGCTCATCCGCTCCACCCCGTGACGCTGCAACGCATGCGCGACCTCATGACCCATCACCGTCGCCAATCCAGCATCGTCTTTCGTAAATTTGAGAATCCCGGTGAAGATAGCGACCTTCCCACCTGGCAGCGCGAAGGCATTGACCATCTTATCGTCTTGAATGACCGCAAACTCCCACTGATACTCCGGCTTGTTGGCGGCTTCAGCGATTTTTCGTCCTACGCGGTGCACCAACTCATTCACTTCCGCGTTGTCACTGAGCGGAGCAGCCCGTAAGACCTCGCGGAATGCGCTCAATCCAAATTGCAGTTCCTTCTCTTCGGAGAAAAAGATTACCTGATCGCGGGCTGTTCCCGGCGCGCGATAACAACCGGTCAAGCTGCCGAACAGGCTCAGGGCCGCCCCAACCCCAAGGGCCGTACAGAGGCTCATCGCCCCCTGGGCGCCCAGAGCCAGCATCGCCCGGCGTCCGACCGGCGTCGCTAAGAATTTGTCAATTTTGTGATCTGGCGATTGAACCATTGCAGGATCACCTCAATGAACAAATCGATAAATCACTCAATGAGAAATTTTGGTCATGGCATCCAGAGGTACATGAACTGCGGCGTTCCACCCCGCACCATCGACAGCAAATCCAAATTGGCTAACCCGGTGATGCCCGAACTCGTCCCGAACAGGCGCGAATAGACATTATTTTGATATTCCCCCCGACGTCCATAGGTCACGACCCGTGCCTCCGTCAGACCCGCTTTCTTCTTGGCCATCTCGAGCGCGTCATCAAGATACCCGATCTCGTCGATTAAACCTGCCGCCTTGGCCTGATCTCCGGAATAGATCCGTCCATCTGCCAGTTTCTTGATTTGATCAGCCGACAGATTGGGACGCCCCTCCTGTACTACTGCCAGGAACCGGAGATAGAACGAGTCAATCACACCTTGAAAGATCCCCCGCTCCTCAGCCGTCATGACCCGGAAGGGTGAACCCATGTCCTTGCGGGGGCCGGACGTGATGGCATTGGCCTCGACACCCACTTTTTCGAGCAATCCCCGGGCGTTGACGGTCAACATGATGACGCCAATACTGCCCGTCACCGTCGAGGGATGAACCAAAATGCTGTCCGCCGCCATGGCCAGGTAGTAGCCCCCTGACGCCGCCACATCCATCATCGAAACAATCACGGGGACCTTTTTCTTGGTTTTGAAGTCCCGCAACTCGTGATACAGGATGTCCGAGGCGGTCACGGTTCCGCCCGGACTGTTGATGCGAACGACTACGGCTTTGATCTTGTCGTCCTTCGAGGCCCTCGTCAGCTCTTCCTTGAACGTGGCCAACATGTTGGGCTGCGGAACGAGGCCATCTTTATCTTGTGAGCTAATGACCCCCGACAGATCGAGCAACAGTATTTTCCCCGCACCCGTGCCGCTGAGCTGCACTTCCTGCACCGGCCCCGATGGCTCGATGAGATTGACCGTAATGCAACCGG
>CAZPWD010000122.1:0-3080 GCA_964590025.1 uncultured Nitrospira sp. | reverse complement strand
TTCTCCATCAGCTGAGTAAACTCGGTAAATAAGTAGGCGGAGTCATGGGGCCCGGGAGATGCCTCGGGGTGATACTGCACCGAAAACACCGGACGATCCAGACAGACCAATCCTTCGATGGAGTGATCGTTCAGACTCAGATGTGTGACCGCGACTTGCCCGAACGATGTGTCCACTACGGGCGGTCGATCCGGAATTGCGTCGATCGGGTGGGTTACTTGTACCGCGAAATTGTGGTTTTGCGACGTGATCTCGACTTGCCTCGTGCGGAGGTCCATGACCGGATGATTCGCCCCATGATGGCCGAACTTCAACTTATAGGTTTTGAGCCCCAGCGCGAGACCGAGAATCTGATGCCCTAAACAAATGCCGAAGATCGGATGGCGTCCGATCAATTGCCGCACCGCTTCGATCGCGTAGGGCACTCCCTCCGGATCTCCCGGACCGTTCGACAGGAAGATTCCATCAGGCTTGAG
This sequence comes from uncultured Nitrospira sp., assembly GCA_964590025.1. GTDB lineage: Bacteria > Nitrospirota > Nitrospiria > Nitrospirales > Nitrospiraceae > Palsa-1315. The sequence goes on along the minus strand of CAZPWD010000122.1, from coordinate 2,604 downwards.
GGCTTCAACCTGCGTCGCGGTGGTCGAAGCCGGAACGACGGTCACGTCACACCCCACATCCACCAGTCGGCGAAGAATATTCAGTTTCACCCCGAAATCATAGGCGACGACATGCCACCGCCTGGTTGCACCGACCCCTGTCTTGTCGCCAAGGGAGGGTGCCCACTCACCTGATCCTTCCGTCCACCGATAGGCCTGCCCACAAGTAACAGCCTTCGCCAGATCACGACCAATGATGCTCGGAGCTGCCTGTGCCTTCTCGACGACTTGGCGGGGGTCCGCATCGATATGGGTGATGAGGCCCTGCTGTGAACCATGTTCGCGCAAGTGGCGGGTCAGGGCCCGCGTATCCAACCCCTCGATGCCAACGATCTTCGCCTCATGCAGATAGTCTTGTATCCGCTGTCGGCTGCGCCAGTTACTGGCGAGTTGGCTTGCCTCTTTCACGATGAATCCCTCAGCCCAAATCCGCCGCGACTCGGCATCCTCCGGTGTCATCCCATAGTTTCCAATATGAGGAGAGGTCATGGTGATGATTTGTCCCTTATATGAAGGATCAGTCAAGACTTCCTGGTATCCGGTCATGGCTGTGTTAAACACAACTTCCCCCACCGTCTCACCTTCGTATCCGAGGGCACGGCCCTCGAAAATCGTGCCGTCTGCCAATGCCAACAACGCTTTTTTCACGTGAGTACTCCGTCCCGGGGTAGAGACCGTTTAGCCTTGATTCCGATCAGGAGAATTCCCAGTGCAAGATTGACCATGTAGAGCCACCGAACCGGCATAAGGATACGAAACAATGCTTCGAAGGCCGCCTTCTTCGCCGCCTCCTCTTGCACCGCGAAGGCCTGAGATTGAAGCGCCACGGCAGAGGGATGCAGCCACACAATAATGATTCCGGCAAGCACCCCCATCACCACCAACACCGTCATCTCGCCCCGACCGACCTTCACCGCCGGATCTCCACTCCACCAGCGATACCACGCTGCGGCACACAGGATCGCCAGCGCCCCGATCACGAAGCGATGATAGCCCTCAAACGCCCGCGTCAGAAACAATCCGCCTAAATCCTGCCCGCCAAACGTATTAAAGACCACCGGAATGACTGCTCCGATGAGCACCAGCAACCCGCCGACCCATACTCCCAGCGCCAGCCATTCAAGAGTGAGGCAACCGACCATCCCCCAACGGGACGTACGCCGCACCGCGCTACCGCTCCGCCGGACTGGCCTCGAACACCACCCGGCCACCCACGATCGTCGTCGTCACCCGACCCTTCACCTTCCACCCGGCAAACGGGGTATTCCGGCCCTTTGAGCGAAATTTGGTCGGATCGACTTCCCACTGTTCCTGCTGATCGACGATCGTCACATCGGCATCGGCCCCGACCGCCAACGTGCCTTTGGCCAATCCAAACACCTTCGCCGGAGCCGTACTCAATTTATCGACAGCCGACTCCAACGATAAGACCCCCTCATCAACCAGCGCGCAGGTCAATGGCAGCGCCGTCTCCAGTCCGACGATACCGAACGGCGCTTCAGTAAATCCCAGTTGTTTTTCCTGAGTTGCATGCGGGGCATGATCCGTGGCAATGACATCAATCGTGCCATCGCGAAGGCCTTCCTTGATCGCTTGCACATCCTTCCACGTCCGAAGCGGGGGATTCATTTTGGCATAGGTATTATAGCCTCGGACCACTTCTTCCGTGATGGTAAAGTGATGGGGGCAGGCTTCGGCCGTTACTTTCAGTCCGCGTGACTTGGCTTCCCGCACCATCCGGACCGATCCCTCTGTGCTGATATGCGCCAGGTGCAGCCGAGCCCCGGTCAGTTCCGCCAAGGCGACATTACGCGCCACCATCACGTCTTCCGCCGCCGCCGGCATCCCGGGGAGCCCCAACTCGGTCGAGATGGCCCCTTCGTTCATACAGCCCCCCTCGGCGAGATGCAAATCTTCGCAATGATCGACCACCGGCACGTCGAAGGCCAATGCATACTCCATCGCTCGCCGCATGACCAGGCTGTTCATCACCGGCTTCCCGTCATCCGAAATCGCGACGCAGCCGGCACGATGCAAGTCTCCGATCTCCGCCAGCTCCTTCCCTTCCGAGCCTTTCGTAATCGCGCCGATCGGAAACACGTTCGCCAGCCCGGCCGCCCGCGCACGATCGAGCATGAATTCCGTAATCGCTTGGTTGTCATTGACGGGGTTCGTATTGGGCATACAACAGACCGAGGTGAAACCGCCGGCCACCGCCGCCGCCGCTCCGCTCTGGATCGACTCTTTGTATTCGAAGCCCGGCTCCCGGAAATGGACGTGGAGATCGACAAAACCGGGAAGAACCAATCGTCCCGTGGCGTCAATCTTCGTGGCCCCTGCAGGAACCTTGAGGTGAGGCCCCACCGCGACCACTCGGCCCTCATCAATCAGCACATCGGCCACGCCATTGAACCGTCCCGGATCGATTACGTGCCCGCCTGCAATAAGAATGTGCTGACTTGACGAAGGCTTCATAAGTCCATGGCTTCCTTCAATGACTCAATGCGTGTAACGACTCAGGTGTTCAGACTGAAGGCTGAAGGCTATAAATTATCTCGCAAAGCA
>CAZPWD010000121.1:0-7696 GCA_964590025.1 uncultured Nitrospira sp. | reverse complement strand
TTCTCTGCTTGACCCCACCGGAGAGTTCCATTAGCGTAGCGATCCTACATCTCTTGCTAGACGATCACCGGAGGGGTCAAAGAATGCACGTCGTGGGACTCATGTCTGGAACATCCGGTGATGGTGTCGATGCTGCACTCGTGGACATTACAGGGCGAGGTCGCTCCCTGAAGGCGCGGACGCTCGCGGCACACACACTGGCCTATCCACGCTCGTTACAGCAGCGCATTCTCTCCGCGTCAGTTTCGGGGACGGTCGCGGATGTCTGTCACCTCAATGCGCTGCTTGGTGAATGGTTTGCGAACGCGGCGCTGCACGTGATTCGGCAGGCGAAACTCCAGCCGAGCGATGTGGCGTTGATCGGCTCTCATGGCCAAACTGTGCACCATCTTCCGCATGGTATCCATGCGCCGGGAGTCGGCGCCATTCGTTCCACCCTCCAGATTGCCGAGCCGGCCGTAATTGCCGAACGAACGGGGATTACCACCGTGGCCAATTTCCGTTCCCGTGACATCGCCGCAGGAGGCCAAGGGGCTCCGCTGACTCCGGCAGCACATGCATTGCTCTTGAAGCATGCGCGTCGTGCACGGTTGGTGGTGAATCTCGGGGGCATCAGCAACGTGACGTATGTGCCGAAAGGGGGACACCTCAGCGGGGTGCAGGCATTCGATACGGGGCCGGCCAATATGGTGCTGGATAGTCTTATGGTGCGTGTGACCAACGGGCGGCTGTTGATGGATCGTGATGGAAAACTGGCCCTGAAAGGGCAGGTTGATTCACGACTGTTGGGCAAGCTGCTCGCGCATCCCTTTCTGTCCAAGCGGCCGCCCAAATCGACCGGGCGGGAAGCATTCGGCCCTGACCTCATCGAGGAACTGATCGCGATTCAGCGGCAACGCAGCCTCTCGATCGAGGATCTGTTGGCGACCTGCAGTATGTGGACGGCCAAGGCGGTGGGAACTTCGCGACGGTGGATCAGCGGTGAGATCGATGAAGTGGTGGTGGGCGGCGGTGGCGTCCGTAACCGTGCGATCATGAGTCATCTCGCGACGGTCTTCGCCCCGGTTCCGGTCACCACATTTGAGGCCCTGGGGTGGGACAGTAAGGTGTTTGAAGCGGTGGCCTTTGCCCTCTTGGCCTATCAAACCGTGACTGGACAGTGGGGCAACATTCCGTCTGTGACGGGCGCGAACCATCCTGTACTCCTTGGCACGATTGTCCCGAACGGGCCTCGCTGGCGTGAATCCCTTCCCGGGCGATAGCTGCACGATGGAAAACGTATTCATTGGCCTTGCCATCGCGTTCCTGGCTTTCCTGGTTTGGCGGCTGAGGGCCTCGTCAACCACTGTGCCAGTCAGGAAAGAGCCCTTTGTCCTTCCTCCTGGCGTCACGCTGCGTCCCCAGCCTCTGCTGACTGACGCTGATCTCTTGCTCTACAATCTCATACGGTTGGCCGTAGAAGACCATTATCTTGTCTTTGCGAGGGTTCCGCTCTGGTCTGTTGTCAGTGTCGAAGCGGAAGGAAAGGCTCGGTCGCAGGTGTTGAGACAAATCGCGCTGAAGCAACTCGACTTTGTGTTAGTCCACCCAGGAACGAAGGCTGCAGAGCAGGTTGTGTTGCTTGAGGAAGATTTCCCCTCTCAGCCACACGAGGTCACTCGGAGACAGGAGATCCAGTCTGTCCTACAGGCAGCCGGCATCACGTTGACCACCTTGAAGCCCCACACGTCCTATACGGTGCCTCAACTGGCTCAGCTGTTTGGCGTCGGCGATGACGAGTGACTGCCACTGCGTATTGCCGACACATCCTCTGCCTGTCTTGAGGGCTAGTCGGGAGGGCCGTTGCCGGTCAGTTGAGGGGTCGGTTCCTCATCCCGCATTGCCGCCGCGTCGAGGGCTTTCCGTGCCAACTCTGCTTCAGCGCTTTCAGGATATTCATCGACCACTCGCTCGTACATCATATGAGCTTTCTCGTGATCCTTCAGCCTGGTGTAGGTTTGCCCGATCTTCAAGGTAGAGGCCGCAACCTTCGGACTGAGTGGGTAGTAGGACACAACATGGTAGAAGGATTTCAAGGCTTCCTTGTAGCGCCCTAATCGGTACTGACATTCTCCCACCCAGTATTGCGCGTTCGCTGCTAGCGAGGATTGCCCGTGGAGTTCGAGAAAGAATCGAAAACCAGCCAGCGCGGCCACGTAATCCCTATGCTTGAACTCCTCCATCACTCGATCGTAGAGGTGTCGAGACGAATCCTGCATGTTGGAGGGGGCGGCGACGGCGAGATTGAGAGAAAACAGCACCGCAACCATTCCTGGGAGCACGATCATCAGCAGCTTCATCGTAATGCCTCCGTACTGCTCGGCGAGGTCTCGGTACCCTTCTTCTCGTGATGTCGCAATCGCCGTGCCACCACGCAACTGTTCTGTGTGGCTAAAACCGATGAGAATCCACGAGCTTGGCGCCATTCGATGCCAGGAATGGCCGAGTGACTGCCCCCGCCTGAGCGACAGATTTGTACGATCTGTGCGGGACTCCCCTCCTTGACAGAACGGAGCATACCACTCAGAAAAGTGGCTTCAGCAAACGGTTTGAGGCGAACTTGACTTGCTTGCTTGTGGTCGAAATAATGCCACGCGGTCTGTCTGGTTCATCTGGTCTATCTGGTTTGTTTCGTTTATTTTGTCGGTCTGGTTCAACCAAATAAACAAGACAAACCAAACAAACCAAATGAACAAGAAAGGTGCGGTGAAGGAAGTTGGACATGATGACTGATCCTCCACCGAATCCACTCGGCGGAAAGACCTTGATCGTCGACGCGAAGGACGGCGACTCGTACCCGCGACCCAGTGCGGCACTACTCGATGCAGGAGAACATGACCAGGTCTTTGTTCGTCCCGGGATCTATGAGGACAAAGTCTTTATCACGGGGCGACCGATTCATTTGGTGGGGGCCGGTCGAGACGAGGTGCAGATTTTTTCCCGTCGTGGGGGGCCCCTCTATCTCCAGCAGGTCCCAAGCGGTCGCATCTCCGGCATCACGTTTCGATACGTCGGAAGCGACCAGAATTCCGCGATGAACCTGCTCGATTCCTCTTGTGCTGTGACACAGTGCCGTGCCATGGAGGGAATTCTGTCCGGCGTGGTGATTTATGGTCCGCAATCGCGGCCGACATTTGTCGAGAACGAAGTCTGTGGTAACCGCGAATCGGGGATTTTTGTATTTGCGGGAGCACAGCCGAGGATCGCCGACAATGTCTGCAGGGGCAACCACCATTTCGGTATCGCGGTACGGGATCCTGGGAGCCATCCGGAGCTCGTCAGGAACCGGTGCCGGGAGAATATGCTGAGCGGGATTCTCCTCTTTCATCACGCGGAAGCGCTCCTCGTCGACAATACGTGCAGCGAGAATCAGCACTGGGGGATGGTGATGACTCCCGACTGCCACCCTACTCCCGGTCGGGAGGCGCTCGACACCTCAAACATTCTTGTCCCCAATCCGCGCGGGGCCTTGATCGTGACGGATCAGCCGTTAGGTGACATTGGCCGGTGATGGCCTGGATATCAAGGACACCGGCAATTTGGGAATCAGTGCGTAGAATAAAGAAGGCGAGGTCGGGGAGGAGTCAGAACACGTCTCCGGTCTTGATTCCGCAACGTCGGTAGTGCGCGTTCGCTACGGGAGGAGATTGGCCGAGTGAGTCTCAGAGGACTCGTGAAGGTGGAACGCACTGCCGCCTTGCTGTTTCGCTCGATACATGGCTGTGTCGGCATGCTTCAGTAATTCGTCGACAGGATGATCGTCGTGAGGATAGATCGTAATTCCGATGCTGACGCCGATGGAGATGTGGTGCCCCTTTAACTCGAACGCCGTGGCAATGGATTCCGTGATGCGTTTTGCCACCACGAGGATGTTCTGTTCGGAAGAGGCCCCTTCTAGAATAATCGTGAACTCGTCCCCGCCCATCCGGGCCACGGTATCGACTTCCCGTACACAGGTCTTGAGTCGTTCAGATACGACCTTGAGTAGTTCGTCACCCATGTCGTGGCCGAAGGTATCATTCACCGCTTTGAATCGATCGAGATCGAGGAGCATGAGACCAATCGGTTGTTGCATGCGCTTGCTTCGAGCCATGGCGTGAACCAGCCGATCACGAAAGAGGGTACGATTCACCAGTCCGGTCAAGTGATCGTACTGTGCGAGGTAGGTCAGGCGTTCTTCAGAGCGTTTCCGCTCAATGGCGTAGCGAACGGCACGAGCTAAAAGCTCGGGATGACCTTGACCTTTGACAAGGTAATCCTGCGCCCCTTGTTGGACGGCTTGAAGAGCCAGGTTTTGGTCGTTCACGCCGCTCAGGACGACAACGGGGATCGTTGGACTGGTGGCATGGACCTGTCTGACCGTCGGGAGACCGAACGCATCCGGGAGAGACAGGTCCAAGAGCACGGCATCGAATTTCTCACGGCTCAGAAGCGTGAGCCCTTCTCCCAAAGTTTTCACACGGGCAATCTGGAACTCCTCGATGCTCCATTCAGAAAGAAGATCCTGCGTGAGCTGAGCGTCGACGTCATTGTCTTCGACGAGGAGCACTTTGATCATCCGACCGCCTCGCTATCGCGTGAACCCCTGAGTTCGGTTCCTAGTTCCTAGCAGGATCCTCAAAAAGTCCGCCAGCCGGTCTTGTTCATTTGATCTGTTCGGTCTGTCTGGCCTGTCTCGTTTCATTGGTTTGTTTTGTCTGTCTTGTCTGTTTGGTTGAACAAGACCAACTCGATGAACTAAACAAACGAGACAAACCAGATAGACCATACCAACCAGATGAACCAGACAGACCACACACGACAAGGCCAGCCACTATGAGAAATTAATTATAGCCGAGAGACGAGGGAGGATAAAGAAAATGTGAGAATACGGTAAGGGAAAGGCGTGAAACCCGAAGGGGGTCCCACGCCATGGACAAGCGTGACGGCATAGGGTCACGCTACCACTCTCCCCGGTGTAGACCATGACCGCCCCTTGTAAGCAGATGCAAGCCAACGAGATAGCTACCTGGCCCGCATTATTCATGAGCGCTTCTGCTGCAAGCGCGGATACGCGGCTGCGACGAGCAGTCTCGCCGTTCAGCCCTTCGACATACTGCACGAGTATGCCTCAGGGCTTCACGCCTCCGAGTGCCCGTCTCGCTTCGCGTCTGCACGCTTTCACGACGAACCGTCATGAATAATGCGGGCTAGGGCGGTCATGAGGAACCACGGTGGACGATCTGGGATTCAGGCAACCTGGGTTTAACCTACATGGAGTGCTTCAGCTCGGCGACGAACCTCTTCGGCTTTTTGCGATTGTCCGAGGTTGTCGTAGAGTGAGGCGATATTCGCATGCAAGTGTGACAAGAGTTGTCCCAACTGTGCTTCCTGTGCGATCACGTTCGCTTCGAGCGCCAGTTTCTTTTCTTCACTCCGGCGGAAGCGTTCCTCAAGCCGCTGCACGAGTTGGATCCAGCCTCTGACCTTGCCGGAATCCAAGTCAGGGAGGGTCGGCAAGTCTTCAGCGCGATCGAGAGATTTTTCAGTTTGATTCATCCAATTGATGAAGACGAGAAAATCACCAAGCGTAATTTTAAGTGCGGATGAGGCGCCTTCTTCTTCGATAACCAGGTCTTCCATTACAACTCCTTGTGAAGAAAATTATTTCGAATAGTGTGCGGCAGACGAACGAAAGACTTCTGCCAAATTGCCGTTGAAGTTCTCTGTTACCAGACTCTGGAAAGCGAACAATCCGGCGAGATCAAAGCGAGCCACCTCCTTTCTATGTCTGGTCTTTGGCGAGAAACGGAGAGCAGGTCCAAGAGCGGGCACCCATAGGCTACGTCCGGTAGTATTGGTTGAGTAATACTGCGCCAGCAGTGATATTGTCAACAGGTCTCTTGGAAGATTGATGAAGAGAAACCTTTGCTGGATTCTTCGGCCTGCGGATGAAGTCAAAAAGAGCAGGAAGTGGGCGATGACTATCCTTGAGGTGAGAGGGGCGGAACGTTCGGATAGATCCCGCGTGGGAGACGTTCGGGGCCAATTGCCCCTTCGCAGGCATACCCTGGTTCGAAGGGCCAGAGGAGAGATCGCCCTTGCCAAGAACCTCTCACCTGGACCGTACCCAGCGAGACCCCAAGTCGAGCTGCCTCCTCGCGCATCGTGGAGAGGCAGCCTTCGTAGGAATAGGCGCGGCGACCCAATATGATCGGGTTGCCCGTCTGGCTATGGAATACGGTATAGGACTCAGCGCAGCCTCCCAGGAGCAGTATCATGATGAGCAGAAGACCTCTCGTCATAACGCCTTCACCCTCGCGAGCCGGTGTGATGATCAGGAATGCGCCCCTTGCCACGCGCTGGATTGAGGTGGAGGCGCGAGAGAGACCTGTTTCCTGACGAGCCGACCTAAGCGGACTTGGTCTTCCCCAGGCATTTGAATAAATTCGACACCGAACCGTCGTCCCTCGCACCAGCGTACTTTGGCTAATCCGACTCGGAGCGGAGACGTGGTGTCAGGGACGAGCATTCTCATCTCAAGATAGGAACCGGCCTGTACGCGTTTTCGGCTGTGAACAGCGCAGCCAGGGACAGACACGTTGAGCACGGTTCCCTCCCCCACATAGGCCTCACCAGCAAACACCACGGGGAAGTAGGTGTGGACTCGTTCGCAGTACCGAAGTTTCGTCATGGCAGTTGCTTCCTTCTGGTCAGACGATGAGGAGTGCAGAGAGTACCACAGTCTTCCTTCAGCACGCGAGAGGCCCCCTCCTTTGTGGGATATGACACAAGAGAGATTGGGCTTCCGCAGCATCCTCCAACGAACCCCAATCTTCCTACGAAAGTTGGGAGTCATGAGTAACCCTAAGTTATTGGAATTATAACACAGCCAAGCATTTTGTCCTCCCTGCCAGACGGCATAGAACCTGCGCCTCCGTCCTCGTCGTTCGTCTCTCGTTCGACGAAAAGAGCATAAGGCATATAGCTAATAGCGTATGGTCCGGAAGGAGAGTGGGTGTCTTTGCCACCATCTATACGCCATTAGCCATACGCTCTGCTCTTATCCCCAACGAGATACGCTTCACGGGTGTCGAGAACGCCGCGGTCCGAAGTTCGGGGTTCGAAGTTCCGAAAACCTCGAACTCTCCCCCGTCTCGCTCGTCCCGCCTATCTCGCTCGGCAGAGGCAGGGCCTTAAGCGTCTGTAGGGATCAAGAAGCGAAGCGAAACGTATAATCGGAGTGTTGAGGGGCTGGAGGCGTTAGACCGGTTTTTCAGCGACGGAATCCAAGTACTTCCACAGTTCCTTCGCATCTTCTTCGGAGAATACGAGCGGGGTATTGTTAGCGGATCCGGAGAAATAGACCTTGAGCGACATCGCATCTTGCCAAATCTGTGCTTCGCAGTAGCACACACTATCGAGGTTTAAGGCTTTCTTGCCGATACGAACAAAATGCATAGCGTCTCCTTGCCCTGCGCCAACTCCTCGCCGACTATATCACCGCATGGTCTTCCGTCAAATGCTTACCGTATTTTCCGGTCAAGTCTCGCAGGCACGAAACGAGCGAGGACTTGAAGTAGGTTGAGACTCCTGGGGGTGGATCAGTTAGAAAGAGAAGGTTGGTTGCGGGGGAAGGATTTGAACCTTCGACCTTTGGGTTATGAGGCCGTAAGAG
>CAZPWD010000120.1:0-7709 GCA_964590025.1 uncultured Nitrospira sp. | reverse complement strand
ATCGACACCGGTCAATCCCCACCGGAAGAAGGAGGCGCTGCCTGCGCCAATTGTTTCGCCAGATCGGCCAGCGGGGTTCGGAAATAGTCAATGAGATCGGTAAACTCTTCCACCAGGTCGTTGGTAAAAGAGGGCCCCGGCTGCAGGGCGGCAAACTTCTGCCCTTCTTTCTGGCCCAGGGACTCGGTGATGAGCGCACTCGTCCTGGCTTTCCATTTTGCCACTCGTTCGGCTCCGGAGATGGTGTTGAGCGTCTCCATGGTCTCTTGGAAAATCTGGTCCAATTCCTTCAGCTGCTTCTGAAGCATGTTACCGGCTGCACCCGATTGGTTGGTCATCAATATGCTCCTGCTTTTCTGGTCTGTTTGGTTTATCTGGTTTGTTTTGTTTATTTGGTTTATCTCGTTGGAATTTCATTCAACCAAACAAACCAGATAGACCAGATAAACCAGACAGACCCCTCACCGCCTCTTGGCTAGCTTGGCGGCCAGCGTGATCGCCTCGACCAGACTGCCAGGGTCTGCGATGCCCTTCCCTACAATATCAAACGCTGTCCCGTGATCGACCGAGGTGCGAATAATCGGCAGCCCCACCGTCAGGTTCACGCAGGTGCCGAACGCGACAAGCTTTAAAGGAATTAACCCCTGATCGTGGTACAGGGCCACAACCGCGTCGTAATCACCCCTCGCCGCCTTGCCAAACAGTGTATCAGCCGGCAAGGGATCGCTGGCACGAATGCCCTGGGCCTGCGCCGCACGAGCCGCCGGGAGAATGACCTGCGCCTCTTCATCCCCAAACAGTCCATGTTCCCCAGCATGAGGGTTCAACGCGGCAACGCCGACTCTCGGTTTCTTAATTCCGAACAGATCCCTCAACGCCAGATGAGCCAGTCTGATGGCTTTTTCGATCTTGGCCTGTGTGAGGAGTGACGGCAATTCTTTGATCGAGACGTGGGTCGTCACAAACATGATTCGGAGCGGTCCGCCGATAATCATCATGCCGGATTCCTGTGTCTTGGTCAGGTCTGCCAGCAGTTCCGTATGGCCGGGGAAATGACAGCCGGCCATGTTGATCGCTTCTTTGTTGATCGGCGCGGTGACGATGCCGTCGATACAACCAAGCTGCGCAAGCTCCACGGCTTTCTTGATGAACAGCACGGACGCCGCTCCAGTTTCAGGCGCCGCGACTCCACGCGGGAACCGCCCAAGGGGATGATCGAGCGGGTCCAGCACGGCGAGATGATTCGACCGCGGAGGCACCGCCTCGTGACCCTCCACTCGAATCACGTTCATCTTGAGTTTCAGGCTCTTGACCGCCTGCTGCATAACCGGAAACGAGCCAATGACCAGCGGACGGCAGAGTCGTCGCACCGTTGCCCCAGCCAAGGCCTTCGCAATCACCTCGGGACCGATCCCGGCCGGATCTCCCATGGTAATTCCAAGAAGGGGCTTGCCCTTCACCTGTGCGGCACTCTTCTTAGTACTCATCACGCATCACCGATCACGCATCACTTCCTTAGACCCAGTACAGGTAGACTACATACCCTATGTAAAGGAGGGCACTCCCGCTCAGCAACCAGGGCCGCCAGAGACCGCCCCACACAGCCTGCACCAATAAGAAGGTGGCCGCGGCCACAGCGAGCACCATGGTGATCAATGCCGTAGATGCCAGCGTCCAGTCCGTGCCCAGGAGCCCGATCGAGACCGGAATTGTACCCTGAAAGACTATCGCGCCGGTGACATTCCCTACCGCCAAACGATCTTTTTTTCTGTAGAGCCAGAGAAAGCTGTTCGACATCTCGGGCAACTCGGTCGCCAGAGGCGCGACGAGGAGGGCCAGGATTAATGGAGAAATCGACAAGGCTCCCGCAATCGTTTCTGCGGCGAGCACAAAGAGATGTGCTCCGAGCGCAAGCCCGGCCAAGCCAAGGATACCCTGAAGACCGATAAGTCCAAACGACGGGGCTGCCGCCTTTCTGGCAAAGAGCAGAGGCTCAAGCCCACCCTCGCCCCCCTCCTCACCCGACTCACTGAACTTCAGCTTGACGTAATAGAGATAGAGGCACATCAACCCGACGGCAGCGACGACGTGCACCGGTCGAGACGGGACAAACGCAAAGGCCAGCGCGGCGCTGTAAGCCACCACAAAGAAGGAGAGATCCCCCTTCACATCATGATAGTTCAATCGGAAAGCGGCGGTTCGCTTCCCCAGTCTGGCGTAAACCAACAGCAAGATGGCCAAGATGGGGATCACCAGGGTGCTCAGCATGAAGGGAGCGCCGAGGATCGCGCCCAACCCCACCTCCACTTCGGCACGGCCGGCCCCGAAGAAAATGGCGATGATGGGGATCGATGTTTCAGGAAGTGTGGTGCCAATGGCCGCCAACACACCGCCGATCGCACCTTCAGACAGATTGAATCGCTTGCCCACCCACTCAATGGCGTTCGTAAATAGTGTGCAAGCTCCCAACGTCACCGCGACGGATACTAGGAACAGGAGGCTGTAGAGTAGGACCGTCATCCCCGGCCCGTCGGCCGAACCACCCGCTGTTTGGCATAGGCAAGGGCCGCGTCTTCGAGCACCTCCTTCACGGGACGGCCCGTTCGTTCGGCTATCCGCTTGCAATCGAGATATTCCGGAGCCGCCTTGGCCGTCGTCGCGCTCACATCGGCGATCTTCATCCGGACGACTCCCCCACGCACCTTCACCGAGATAAACCGCCGAGGAAGGATCTGTCGCAGCACCTCACGAATCCGGACTCCCAATGCCGTCGTTTCCTTAAACAAGACGTCGAGAATCTGGTCCAGCTGTGCCGGAGCCGCAAGACAGGTCAGGACGATGCCGGGTCGTCCACGCTTCATGATGACCGGTGCGAGCGTCACATCAAGCGCCCCACGTGAGAATAACTGTTCCATCACATACTCATACGTTTGCGGGTTCACATCGTCGAGATTGGTTTCAACCTGCAGCACGGTATCCCCTTCGCGCGCTCCTCGGGATGACGGTCGTGCGAGAAACACACGCAAGGTATTCGGCCAGCCGTCGGGATCAGCATCGCCCGCTCCATAGCCGATGGCCGTCGGCGTCACCACCGGCATGGAGCCGAACTCCGATGTCAGCGTGCGCAACAGCGCCATGCCGGTCGGCGTGGTGAGCTCACGGGAAGGGCCGGCACTGTATATCGGAATCCCTTTCGCCAGAATGGCGACCGCTGGACCAGGCACCGGCAGGATCCCGTGAGCCGATTGCAACGTCCCCGTTCCAACATTGACTGGGGAGGCCGTCACACGCGTCACGCCCAACAAATCACAGCCGATCAGCCCGCCGACGATATCGACGAATGAATCCAGGACCCCCACTTCATGGAAATGGACGTGATCCTTGGCCACACGATGAGCATGCCCTTCCGCTTCGGCCAATCGATCGAACACCGATCGGCTTTGCTGCTTAATCTTGTCAGGAATTCGACTCGCGGAGAGGATGGCGTGGATCCGATGAAGCGAGAGCGGCTTGCGCAATCCTGACGTGATCACGACGTCCACTTTCGTGGCATGGATCCCACCTCGATGCACACGCCGCTTCCGTAGCGTGAACCCTGAAAGTCGGAGTCGCTTCAGCCCGCTCACCAAGTCGGGAAACGGGACTCCCACATCCACGAGCGCGCCAAGGACCATGTCGCCGCTGATGCCGGAATAACAATCAAAATGGAGATGCGCGCCCATGTGCGTCCTTTCTCTGCTCCGTTCAAACCGCGCCCATCTTACCCAAGGCGCGGGCGAACGGCAATCGACTCAGATGGCGCGCGACAAGCGCGAGGAGCGCGACTTGCGTGACGTGTGAGCTCTATTCCCGGCAGTCGCGCTTTTCTCGACAGTCTCGCTCGTCTCGCCGGCTCGGAACATTGACAGCCTACCAACGCTGTGTTATCCCCCACTATCCCGCATTGTTCATGACAGTTCGTCACGAAATCGCGTTCCTCGTGAAGCATATGTCGTGTTTCCAAGGAATGTTCAATGCGCAATTCTCGATGTTTAATTGAACATTCAACATTAAAACATTGAGCATTACGGTTACTTAGGAGCCCTATGACGATCTGCCGATCCTTGATCACGCCCTGCTCGGAGTTATTCGAATCATGGAGTGGTCAGGTCGCCTGGACGCTGCTATGCGCCGCGCTGCTGCTCTGGACCCCGCTTGCCGCCTCGGCAAAATCGAAACTCCACCAGGCCCCGCGCCCCGAACCGGAGCTCAAGATTCTCGACCTGAACGTCTCCCCCAACCCCTATACAATCTCATCCGGCTCGCTGCAGTTTTCCGCCTTAGTCCAGCTACCCAAGGAGCTGAACGGCGCAACTCTGCTGGAAGTGTCTTCATTCATCACGTCGCCGTCGAAAAATTCGCTCCGTTTTCTAACTACGCGTACCCCTCTGAAGCCGCACGCTGCCTCGACCGACGGCACCGCCGCTCCACAAATCTCTGTCCGCCTGACATGGGACGGGTTGGACCAGAAGAAACTCCCGTCTGGAGCAGGGCTCTATCAATTCGAAGTGCGAGCCAAGTTGCTGGCGAACGGCGAGAAGGGTCCCAGGACGCAGATGGTTGCCTGGCCGAAACGCGGAACGGTAGAAGTGAAATAACGAGGCGTAAGGGGTGAGGGGTTAGACGTAAGGGGTAATTACAGAACTCGATTTCTCGGAGTTCAGGAAGTTCACCCCTTACCCCTCACGCCTTACCCCTTACGTGAGCCTTCTCCCAGCATGTTAATCCGGTGCGCGAGGCAGCCGGCCCCAAACCCGTTGTCGATGTTCATGACGCCGACCCCCGCCGCGCAGGAGTTCAGCATCGTCAACAACGCGGCGAGTCCACCGAAACTCGCGCCGTAGCCCCGACTCGTCGGCAGAGCAATGACTGGACAGGGAACCAACCCGCCGACCACGCTTGGTAAGACTCCGTCCATCCCTGCGACCGCCACAACCACCCGGGCTTGCATCAGTCGGCTCTGACGCTCCAGCAACCGATGAATGCCGGCCACGCCCACGTCATAGAGCGTCTCAACCCGACTTCCCATCACCTCCGCCGTCACTCTCGCTTCTTCCGCGACAGGAATATCCGAGGTGCCGGCTGTAATCACCAAAACATGTCCCCGTTGTCGCCGCTTGGGGTCACCGATCGACACGATGCGCGCCTCGTCATGATAGACAGCTCGACGATCAAGCCGTTTAATGAGGGTAGCCACCTGGCGAGTCGCGCGCGTCGCCAACAACGGGCGATGATGTTTCAACAGCGCCTTCGCAATGGCACGAATCTGGGCCGACGTCTTCCCCTCGCAGAAAATGACCTCGGGGAATCCCTGCCGTAACGACCGGTGGTGATCGACCGAGGCAAATCCGAGATCTTCATAGGGCAACGTACGGAGCTGCCCGATAGCCGTCGCCACAGACAGGGTGCCCGTTCGCACCTTGGTCAGCAGTCGTTCAATCGCCTCAGGATTCACGGCTGCCCTTTCTCCGGCTTTGCATCGCGCTCCATCAGATCAGTCACCGCCTTGCGGCACGACTTGCCTTCGAACAACACCGCGTTGATCTCTTGCACGATCGGCATGTCGACACGATGACGTCGCGCTAATCCTAACGCCGCCTTCGCGGTCCGCACACCTTCGGCCACGGCCTGCATGCTTCCGACGATCCTCTCCAGCCGCTCGCCCTTCGCCAGTCTCACGCCGACCGTGTGATTCCGACTCAAGGCTCCGGTGCAGGTCAACACCAAGTCGCCGACGCCGGACAGCCCGTAGAACGTTCGTGGATCCGCGCCCATCGCAACGCCCAACCGCACCATTTCAGCTAATCCTCTCGTAATCAACGCGGCCCGCGCATTATGACCGAGATCCAATCCATCCACTACTCCGGCTGCGAGTGCCATCACGTTCTTGAGCGAGCCGCCGAGCTGGACCCCCAGCAAATCGCTGTCGGCGTATACCCGAAAGGCCGGTGTCATCAACGCGGCCTGGAATGTCTTGACCAGTCCCTTGTTGCTCCCGGCTAAACAGAGCGCCGCAGGTTTCCCTGCGCTGACTTCTGTCGCGAAGCTCGGACCTGACAACACCATGAGGTCCCGTTGCATGGCAGGAGGAAGTACGTCGGTCATGACCTGAGTCATCAAATTCAACGTATCTTCTTCAACTCCCTTCGTCGCGCTGATGAATGGGATAGGAGTGGAAAGGGACCGGGCCAGCTCGCGCAGCACAGGACGTGCGACGTGGGACGGCACCACGAAGAGCAGCCCCTCGCTCTGCTCGGTGAGATCCGCCAACGATTCGGTGGCGACGAGTGATGGGGGGAGCGCGACACCGGGCAGAAAGACTGGATTCTCGTGTTTCCCATTAATCGCATCCACAACCTCTCGTTCATAGGCCCAGAGCCTGACGTGAAGTCCTTTTTCCGCCATGTGCTTGGCGAGAGCGGTGCCCCAGGCACCAGCACCAATTACTCCGATACGATTGACTATCTGCATATTGAGAAAAAGACGCCTAGGGGATTGGCAACGACCAATAGGGTTTGTGGGTCAGTCATCTGGCGGGCGGATTATAGGAACCCCCTCTTTCCCCTGTCAATGAACAGGCCTGTACAAAACGCCTGCCAGACCAGGCAACCAAGAGGGCCGGTCGGTCTATCTGTCCCTATAAACATAGGGGAAACACTTCTTCTCTCGTGGCACATGGCTTGCTCATTCCCTGCTAGATTTCACATTTTTCTTCGCCCTTGATAGGTCAGCCGTTAGGATGCTTGAAGGAGTATTAAGCGAGGAATCCGGAGGGTGCATATGAAGATCGCTCGCATCGGCACAGTGCTGCTGGTATCAAGCCTCCTCACCATCTTCACACAGAACATGCTTGTGACGCCGACCGCGCAAGCAGAGTCCTATGTCGCAGGACAATTTGGAGCCACTTTTCCGGGAAATGGTTTGTCTGACGGCGACTTGACCTCTACCAGCGCACTGGTTCAAACTGGCACAGTCAATTTCCCAAGCGGGACAACGGTCAGCGACCAGTCGTTGAAAACTTCGTTCATGTTAGGAGGCAAAATAGGACATTATTTTAGCAGGGCTCGATGGTTGGGCCTCGAAGCCGAAATCTTTTACAGCACTCCTCACATTAAGCAACAAGATATTACGATTCGGTCGGGCACTCCGTTTACTCTTACCCCTTCTGGGGGTGGACCAAGTATACCTCTGGGGAATGAATTCACGGCAGTGGGAGTTCAGGGTGCCAATTTCAGTGTGTTGACAATTGCTCCACTCAATTTGATGTTTCGCTATCCCGGAAACAGACTGCAGCCGTACATAGGTATTGGCCCCGGCATCTTTATTGCCAGCATCAAGGTTCCCGCGATTACCCAAGGAGACAACTCCCAATCCAGCACGAAGCTCGGCGTGAACACCCTCATCGGCGTTAGGTACTTCCTCACAAGACACGTGTCCGCGTTTGCAGAGGGGAAGTACAATTACGTTCGGTTCAATTTTGAAGAGAACCCTAATTTCTTTGGCTTCAACGCCACATACAGTCCCATTAACGTCGCCTTCGGCGTCAGCTACCACTTCTGATCGACACACCACCCACTCCCGCTTACATCTAGCAAACCGACGCTGTTCCGTGTAGCCTAGGAGCCTGTCCGACATTGCCTTCGTGACGAGGCGAAGGAGGTGCGGCCAGA
>CAZPWD010000119.1:5245-7737 GCA_964590025.1 uncultured Nitrospira sp. | reverse complement strand
GGAAACGGAACCGATGTCCTGCGAAAGGTCAAGCGGATGCCTCACGCGCCTGTCGTCATCATGCTGACGAATTACGCTACGCCCGAATACCGACTCGCCTGCCGGCAGGCCGGAGCAGAGTTGTTTCTGGACAAATCTTCCGAGGCTGATCAGCTGGTGGACATTCTCAGAGAAATGATCCGGCAGCTGGGAGTCTTGCCACCTGCGATCCCGTTTGCCAGAAGG
Organism: uncultured Nitrospira sp.; assembly: GCA_964590025.1. Lineage (GTDB taxonomy): Bacteria > Nitrospirota > Nitrospiria > Nitrospirales > Nitrospiraceae > Palsa-1315. The sequence continues at coordinate 7,512 of CAZPWD010000119.1, read as the reverse complement.
CGACGTTCGCTTCGGGTTGACCAATCAATGGTGAATAGAGAGATAACCGGGAGTTATCAGCGATGAATATTACGCAACAACAGCACAGCCTCGAAATGAAGCAAGTCGTCCAGCGGGCCGAATCAGCCCCTTTCCCCGCTGAAGACCGGCAAGGGCCACCAACGATTCTACTGGTGGACGATGAAGATCCGCTCCGGGAGGTGGCCAAGAAGATTCTTAGGAGCGGCGGCTATACCGTCTTAGAAGCCAAGGACGGAAACGCTTGTTTGAAGATTGCACAGGAATATCCCGGCCCGATCCACTTACTGGTGACCGATATGTTCATGCAGGGGATGAACGGGCGGGAGGTCGCCGACCGCCTGGTCACCCTACGGGAACGGACGAGGGTACTCTACATGTCGGGCCATTCGAACGAAGCGATCCTCAGTCACTGCGGATTGTACCCAGGGGTTGTCTTTGTGCATAAACCCTTCAGCCCGGAAACCCTCCTTCGTAAAGTATCGGCGACATTGGGCACATGATGATAGAAAGCGTTCCAGCTCAGCTTCAGTCACAGAGAACCATGGACTTTCATGCGTCCATGGCTCCAACCTCCCTGTGAGAGCAAGCTATTCACGAATCTGTGTAGAAGGCTGAGCCGAGCTTTTGGAGTACCTTTCCTCCGAGTTGCTCAGGTTGCAATGCATCTTTCCCGCTAGCCCTTCCGACTCCATCAGCCCTCCAGCTGCATAAGTAGAACAAACCTTGACAAGCTCTTTCTCAACAGTCCTGCGTAAAAATCAGAAATGTCCAAACACCGTGCAACAGGCTTATCGGATATCCTGCACAAGAAGGCGATAATGTGGACGGTCACGGCGGCAAAGAGCATACTTGGAGAAGTCCTGATCGTGGCTGATGGTGCGCAGCAAAGAGGCGGAAGGGATGCATGACCATATCTGAAACAACTGCTCCCCGCCCGTACTCCTGGCTACGGTTCTTCATCTTCGTGATGACGGTCCTCACGCTGGCCATCGGCGCAACCGCGCTCCACTTCATCGAAGTCCGCATGGTTGCCTCAGCAGGCGAGACTCTTGCCCTTACAGCTGCCGAAGTCTCGGACAAACTGGACCGTTATCTCGTTGAACGGCATGGCGATGTGCTGATGATTGCAGGAACGGTCAGCGAGCAGGCGTACAATCGGGAGTTTCAGTCTGCGTATGTTGACCGGATGAAGGCATCGTACCAGAGTTACTTGTGGATCGGCGTCACGAACGTGCGCGGACAGATCGTGGTCGCCACCGACCCGGCTACGGTGGGGCTGGACTACAGCGCTCAATCCTGGTTTCAGGCCGTGCGTAACGGGCGAACGGTCCATGTGGGAGACGTGGAACCATTCGCAGTGATGGGCGGTGCGGACTCAGTAGGCTTTACGGCTCCCGTGACCGGACCGCATGGAGAGTTCCTGGGGGCCGTGACGACGCGGGTGGGGATCCCGGGACTGGAAAACCTCGTGACTGGGACCCTTCTGGCTTTCCAGCAGCGGGAGGGATTTGGGGGAGCGCTGGAGTACCAGTTCCTGACTGAGAAGGGGGTTGCCTTCGTTGATTCGGATCTCAAGCAGAAGGGCCACATCAATCTCAAACAACTGGGCCTACCGTCGGCACTGTTAAGTGAACAGTCCATATTCGGTTACGTCGAGGAGGTGCACCAGCGTCGCCACGTGCCGGTCATCACCGGCTATGCCAAGTCTTTAACTCGTGGCGGGCTTGAGGGTCTACATTGGACGGTGCTGATGCGCATGGATCGACGCGACGTGTTGGCGCCGATTCGAGAAGTCCTCTGGAAGCTTGGCCTGGCGGGTGCCGCCGTGGTGGTTCCAACTTTTGGACTCTTGCTGTGGAGCGTGAAACGCGTGCGGAGGGAACATCTGCACGCGCAGCAGGAGAGTATGATGGCCAGGGAAGCCGAAGCGTCGCTGCGCGAGAGCGAGGCACACACGCGGCGCATCGTCGAGACGGCGCTCGATGGCTTCATCGGGATGGATGCCGCTGGAGTCATCACCGACTGGAACGTCCGAGCCGAACAGATGTTCGGCTGGCCCCGGCAAGAGGCCATCGGGCGACTCGTCTCCGCCACCATCGTCCCTGCACAGCACCGGGAAGCCCATGAACGCGGGTTGCGTCATTTCCTCGCAACCGGTGAAGGACCGGTGCTGAACAAACTGATCGAGATCACGGCCTGCCACCGGGACGGACACGAATTTCCGGTGGAACTGGCGATCTCGCCGG
>CAZPWD010000119.1:2090-5145 GCA_964590025.1 uncultured Nitrospira sp. | reverse complement strand
CGGTCGGCCATGCAGCACAGTGTGACCCGGATATTGGCCGAGTCAGAAAATCTCAAGGACGCGATCCCGAAGATCCTTCACACCGTCTGCGATCTCGTCCGTTGGGATCTGGGCGCCCTGTGGCTCATGAGCGAGCAAGCGGGCGTCCTCAGTTGCGTGGAGATCTGGCACCAGCCTTCAGTGGAGGCGGTGGAGTTCTCACGGGTGACGATGCAGAGCGTCTTCACGCGTGGCCTCGGCCTGCCCGGGCGGGTGTGGGCGAGCGGCGACCCAGCCTGGGTCCTCGATGTGATGCAGGACGCCAACTTTCCCCGCGCTCCGTTCGCCGCGCAGGCGAACCTCCATGGCGCCTTCGCTTTTCCCATCAGGATCAACGAAAAGGTACTGGGGGCGATGGAATTCTTCAGCCATGAGATCCGCCCCCCTGATGATGATCTGCTGCAGGTATTCGTCACCGTCGGCAGCCAGATCGGTCAGTTCATTGAACGGAAACGGGCGGAGACCAAAGTTTACGCCCATGCGCAGGAGCTTGAGCAGAAAAACCGCGCCCTCGACATTGCGTTGGCCGAGGCTCAGGCAGCCACGCAAGCCAAGTCCGCTTTCCTCGCCGTCATGAGCCATGAAATTCGTACCCCCATGAACGGCATCATGGGGATGACCGGACTTTTGCTCGAAACACACATGACTCCTGAGCAGCGCGACTACGCCGAGACCGTGCAGCGGTCCAGTGAAGCCCTGCTCAACATCATCAACGACATCCTTGACTTCTCGAAGATCGAGGCTGGCCGGTTGACGTTGGAAACGATCGATTTTGACCTTCGGACGACAGTCGAAGAGGCTCTGGACCTCTTTGCCGAGCCGGCGCAGCGCAAGGGCCTGGAATTGGGTTGTCTCCTACACGCTGAGGTGCCCACTGCTTTACGGGGTGACCCCGGCCGCTTGCGTCAAATCCTCGTCAATCTCACCGGCAATGCGCTCAAGTTTACCCAGCAGGGTGAGGTGATGATTCACGTGACCAGGGGCGAGGAGACTGCCGACCGCGCCCTGATCGAATTTGCCGTGACCGACACGGGAATCGGCATTGCACCCGAGGCACAGGCTCTTCTGTTCAAGCCTTTTTCCCAGGTGGACACCTCGACCACGCGGAAGTTCGGCGGCACTGGACTGGGCCTCGCCATTTGCAAACAGCTCGTTGAACAGATGGGGGGGCAGATCGGCGTCGAGAGTGCTCCCGGTCAAGGAAGCACATTCCGGTTTACGGTGTGGTTGACCAAACAAACGGCACAGGCTCACGCGACACCAATGCCGAGAGGGTCCCTCCAAGGGCGGCGGTTGTGCATTGTGGATGACAATGCCACCAACCGGCGCATCCTGGAACAATACGCTTTTCAGTGGGGCCTTCAGAGTGCCACTGCCTCGGACGGGTACCAAGCCCTCGCGCTGCTGAAAGACGCGGCCACCAGGGGAGAGCCCTTCGATTTGGCGATCCTCGATTTGCAGATGCCTCGCATGGACGGACTAGAGTTGGGGCACGCGATCACAGCCGATCCGGTCTTGGCGGCGACCCGCCTGGTCCTGCTGACCTCGATCGGTCTTCGGGGGCAGGCCGAAAAGGCAAAACAGGCGGGGATTGCCGCGTACCTGACCAAGCCCGTACATCGCGCACAGTTATACGACTGTCTGTCACTGATTGTGGACTTGCCTGCGAAATCAGCCACTGCCCCGCTGGAGGTTGGGGCCGCGAGTCGGCCCAACGATGTGTTGGTGACCCGCCACATCCTCAAGGAAGTCGCGGTGGCGGCACGCCCCCGCATCCTCGTGGCAGAGGACAATATCGTGAACCAGAAAGTCGCGGTGTGTCAGCTGGAAAAGCTCGGCTACCGGGCCGAAGTCGTCACCAACGGGCTCGAAGCGGTCGAAGCGGTCTTTCGGATCAAGTACGCGCTGGTCTTGATGGATTGCCAAATGCCCGAGATGGATGGATTGGAGGCGACGGCGATGATTCGGAAGGGCGAAAGGGAACAGGCAAGCCGACGACTCCCCATCATCGCCATGACCGCGAACGCCATGCAAGGGGACCGTGAGAAATGTCTGGAGGCAGAGATGGACGACTATCTCGCCAAGCCGGTGAAGCTGGAGCACCTCAGGGCGACGCTCGCCAAATGGATTCCGGGCCGATCAACACCTGATGAACAGCAGGACCCGGTGTCGTCGGAAACACGAGAACCGGGTCATGATTGTGTGGATTCCGCAGTGTTGGCCGATTTACGCCAACTTGATGCATCCTGTAGTCTATTGTCCACACTAATCACACATTTCTTGGAAGACGTTCCAAACCGTCTGGCAGCCTTACAGGACGCGCTCCAGCAGGGTGATGGGCGGGCTTTGGCGCGAGTGGCCCACGAGTTGAATGGCGCCAGCGGCAACCTGGGCGTACGGAGAATGCGCCAGCTCTGTGTCGATCTCCAGGCACTCGGGAAAGCCAAGGATCTTACCAAGGCAGGGGATCTGCTCGCGCAGCTCGTGAATGAATTCGAGTTGGTACGCCAGCGTCTGATGGCTGAACATGCGACGCTCGCTCATGACACTCTTGCCGATGACGCATAAGGAAGTGAGGAGTTCGCATGGATAAGAAGACCATCCTGATCGTGGATGACAATGCGGACACCCGACTGGTACTCAGCGCTCGTTTGAAAGCCAATCACTATCACACCGTCTTTGCCGCCGATGCGCTCCAGGCGATATCCGTGGCGCTGAAGGAGCGGCCGGATGCGATCTTGCTTGATTTAGGGCTTCCCGGCGGGAACGGCTTGATGGTTCTGCAGAGATTAAAAGCCAATACCTCCCTGAGTTGCATCCCCGTCATCATCGTAACCGCTGAGGACCCACTGGTGGCTGAAGCCGGCACCATCGAGGCTGGCGCAGTCGCGTTCCTTCAAAAGCCCGTGGATCAGGACAAGCTCATGACGGCAGTCCAGCAAGCCGTGGGAACAACCTGAGGCCTATCCTTAAAGAGTGGAGACATTGGCTTGAGGGAATCGATATCACACCACAA
>CAZPWD010000119.1:0-1990 GCA_964590025.1 uncultured Nitrospira sp. | reverse complement strand
GGAACACGAGAAAGGGAGCAGGGCGATGACTCCATATAAGGTGCTGGTCGTCGACGATGAGGACAGTATCCGTACGCTGGTCCAGACCATGCTCAAAGGAGAGGGGCGCCATGTGGTGCTGGCAGCCAGCGGAAAGGAAGCCATCGCGATGTTTCAAAAGGAACGTCCGAATCTGACGATTCTGGATATCGACATGCCGGACATCGACGGGATCACAGTCTTGAGGCAAATCCGAGCCATCGACCCTCAGGCGAAAGTCATGGTATTTACAGGGGGGGAGAGCTCAGTAGTGGAGAGCCAAGCGAAGGCACTGGGGGTCACCGACTTTCTCCGGAAAGGGTTCGCATTGCCTCCGCTTGCCGAGCTCCAGTCCCGTGGTTCGCAGCCCTCGAAGTGACGCCTTCGCCTACGCCACCCAGGCGACCTCGGAAGGTTTAGCCCGGCACTCATTCTGATCATTCGGAGGGAAGCCATGCCTCGAATTCTCGTGATTGATGATGAACCTCTGATCCGTTCGACAGTCGTCACGATCCTGACCCGAGAAGGCTTCAGCGTCGAGGCAGCCTCGGATGGTGTGGCCGGCATCGCCATGTTCCACAAGAACCCGCCGGACGTGGTCATCACCGACATGTTCATGCCGAACAAGGATGGGATCGAAATCGTCATGGAGTTAAAGCGTTCGTCGTACCCTCGCACCAAGATCATCGCCATGACTGGAGGAGGACAAACGCGCATGATGGAGATCGCATCTGCGGCAAAACTTCTCGGGGCCAACCACATCCTTCATAAACCGTTTGAGAGGGAATCTCTTCTGGCAGCGGTGTACGCCGCGCTCGGAACCCCTCCCCCACTGAAGAGTCAACACGGCGCCTAACACCCGAGGCGGCACGCATGAAGCGAGGTGTTGAACTGCCCCACTTAATTTCTGGGCTACTTATTGTGTCTGGTTGACCATCTATTCTGTAGAGAATTCGGGCGCCATCGAGGATTCGTGTCCAAGGGGAAGTCTGGGTACCACCAACCTGATCTTTCCCTAGGAAGTCCCCTACTGTCTCTCCTCACGATCGATTTGAACAGATTTTGTTGAGTTTCCCGCAGTCCCCATGGCTCATTTTTCTAGCCAAATTTCAAGTGGGGCACAACAGGTCTGGAGTGTCTGTTGACCCTGAAAGAGAGAACTGTTCTGGACACCTACTTGACGTACACCACTCCCGGAAGGTCCTTCAGATCCGCGTCGCCTGTGACCATCTCAGCTTCCTGATCTTTGGCGGTCTCGTACACAATCACATCGGCCATTGCCAAGCCGTGTCGCAGACTCAAGTCAGCAGCCAGATAGGCGATCGATTCTGCCAGTTGAACCACCTGGGTCGCACTGAGTCGGCCCGCGAACCCCTACGACGGCGCCAGCTGTGGCGCGAATCAGCGGGATTTGCTCTCAAGTGAAGGGGCGAATCACATCGACCTCCTTGGACAGCAGGTCGAACCCGAAGTTAACCCAGACGCCGGTCGTCAGGTCTGGGGGCCGTGGCGGGGGAGAACGCGATCAGTGAGGCCAACATAAGTCGTAGCAGAGACGACGGAAGTGCTATGAGGGTTGGCGGAGCTACGAGGCGCGTGCGGCGCTATCCCCCGCCCCGTTCCCTTTCTTGCATTTGATTTGAGGTCTACAATTATTTCCACCAACATTCTGCACAGTGGTGGCCATCAGGCTACAGGCGGCGAGAATCGCCTGCTCCTGGTCCAGCACAACTCGGAAGAGTTGGGGGGCGGTGTAGGACTTTTTCGTGATGTGTTGGTCCATTATTATAATTATAGTTGATCGTGTTCCAGCTTAAGAAACCACTGCTTCCCTTGTCAAAAAACGGACGACGTGGTTGGCGCAGAGAGAGGTGTTGTATCTTCCGATCTTGGCCTGGACAAGAAAGCTTCGATGATCGCGCAACGGCTTGCGTCGACGAGGGAACTGGTCCATTCACCCGAAGAGCGAAGG
>CAZPWD010000118.1:5428-7870 GCA_964590025.1 uncultured Nitrospira sp. | reverse complement strand
AAGCAATCTCGGTACAGTGTAAGGGCTAGGGTCTTGGTTCTTGGCGGGCGTCCTTTTGTACGCACCTCCTCTTGGTCTGTGCCGCTATTTCGATGCAGCCGTACTGGTCTCGACTTGGCCGGCAATTTCTTTGAGGTCCTTCGGGTACAGCACGATCTCAATTCGACGGTTGGACGATCGCCCCTCTTCGGAGTCGTTCGAGGCGAGGGGGTGAGTGTCCGCGTAGCCGACTGCGGACAGGTACTGGCGGTCCACACCGCCCTGATCGATCAGGTAGCGCACTACGGTTGTGGCGCGAGCCGTCGAAAGTTCCCAGTTAGTCTTGAAGCGATCTTGCAACTTCGAGCTGATGGGCACATTGTCGGTGTGGCCTTCGATCCGAATTTGTTTGTCTGAGATCTTGTTGAGCACGTCACCGACCTGTTTCAGGACTTTCACGCCGGCCGGTTTCACTTGGGCCTGCCCGGAATCAAACAGGACGCGATCCACCATGTTGATCGTTAGGCGGTCGCGCACTTGTTGAATGGTGATATTGCCCTTGGAAATTTCGTCTTGCAGCGATTTGGACAGTTCTTCCTGTGTGCGAGTCAGCCGTTTGATCTCTTCTTCTTTCGCCAGCCGTTCTTGCTCTAACGTTGCGGCAAGTTGTGATTGTTCCTGCCGAAGTTGCTCGCGTTCCTTCGCGATGCGTGCGGCGTTCGCCTCCAGCGCAGAAGCCTGCTTCTGTAGCTTGGCGATTTCTTCCTGCGCCGAGGCACTTCCGCTTGCGAGCTTCTGTTCGAGATCAGTGATTTGACCGCGCACATTGCCGAGCTCGCTGTTCAGTTCGCTTGAGCGCGCCGAGAGCGCTTCACGTTCTTTTGCCAACTCGGCGGCCTGCTGTTCTGCGGCTTTTCGCTGCGCGGCTTCCTGGTCCAGATTTTGTTGTAGCCCTGCCAATTGCTGTTGCAGCTGGGCGGATGTTTTCTTTGCGGCCTCAAGTTCGGTGAGCGTCTTCGTGTGGGTTCCCGTGCTTACGCATCCCACCACCGCCACGGCACACAGCATGGCCAATGCGGGAGCCCGGAGTGGCATGGTGCGTTCAATCAAAATTCGTCGCATAATCTCCTCCTTTGAATGATGGCGAACAGAATATCGCGAAGGGGAGCAAGCTCAATGCCCAAGGACTCGGAAACGCGCGTGAAGAGAACTGCTCACTTCTCATGGAGTTGGAGAGCAATTGTCGCCTGGTGTGTGAGGTAAAGCAAGGGGACTGGAGCATGGTGCCACAATCACTGTAGGGTCTACCCTACAGACTCTGAGTGCTGTTGCTGTGATTTGCTGTGCAGCCAGGCGGTTGGTTCAAGGGGAAGAGGCGACTGGTTGTCTGACGAATGAATTGCAACGAAGCAGGCGGGGCGCAGGCTCTGCTGCGCCCCGATGCAGGGCTTACTTTCCGCCCATGTCCTTCTTCTCGTCCTTCTTCTTCTGATCGTCGTCCGCTTTGCCGCTGGTCATGTCCTTCTTCTCTTTCTGCTCGGCAGGGGCTGGTTCGCCGGCGAAAGACACCGCCGTACCGAGGCCAAATGTGAGAAACGCTGCGAGTGCGATGAAACTTGCATAGCGAGTCATGGGAACCTCCTTAGGATTGGTGAGTTGATGAAACTGAGCCACCGCAATACGCGATGCTATGGCTCCAGAAAACACTCTGTGATACTGATGAGAGTGACGAGGCTCTCTGGTTATGGTGCAGAGCAAGGCAGATGCCTAACGTTTTGATTGGGGGAAATCCACCAGTACCGAAGTCGAAAAGGCGCGAAGGTGTTCCATTCTCAACAGCTTATGGAGAGACTTCTTGCAACGACGAAGAACAGAATTACGGGAAGGGCAGTGAAATTCTGTAGGCGAGAGCCTGCGCAGCGATCTCTACTCTCGTCGTGGGGTTGGTGTATGAAGTATAGTGTTTCCATGCGAGGACGACATCTTTTTTTTGGCTGGTTAGTTGCAGGTATCCTGCTCTCAGCCTGCTCCTCTCAACGAATCGTTCCCGAGTCGATGGAACCACTCGTTGATAGAACGGTCTCATTTCGAGACGTGCTGGCCTCGCCGGAGTCCTACCGTGGACGTGTGCTCGTGCTTGGCGGTGAGGTGCTGAAAGCGAAGCGACTCCGAGACAGCACGCAAATCGAACTCTTGCAACTTCCGCTTGAAGACGGAGAGGAGCCGAGCTTCGATCGTCAACAATCACAGGGACGGTTCCTTGCGTTGCAGCAGGAGTTTCTTGATCCTGCCACGGTGGTCGAAGGAACGCGGGTGACGATTGTCGGGGAAGTCTCAGGGGCAAAGACCGATCGCCTCGACGACGTGGAGTATCGATATCCCACCCTGATTGTGAAACACCTGCATGTCTGGCCGGTTCAATCCTATGGCCAACGGCAACCGGGATTCTCCATCGGGGTCTTC
>CAZPWD010000118.1:0-5328 GCA_964590025.1 uncultured Nitrospira sp. | reverse complement strand
ACAGCTACACCTTGTGGAGTGTTTCCGCCCTCTGCCGCAACCGCAACCTCCAGGGAAGGACTAAGGCCTCTCCGACGAAGCGCCCGCTCATTTTCGAGACACCTTGTGCCCGTTCAACAAAGGTAATGGGCACCTCGTAAATGGAGAACCCGTGTTTCCATCCCCTCCAGCTCATCTCGATCTGAAACGCGTAATTTTCGGCTTCTACGGCGTCTAAATCAATCGACTCAAGCACCTTGCGCCGCCAGCACTTCAGACCCCCCGTCAAGTCACATTGCGGGACCCCTAGTATCATCCTTGCGTAGAGATTACCGACGCGCGACAGGAGGAACCGCCTGAATGGCCAATTGGACACAGTACCTCCTGGTATCCAGCGAGAACCGACCACGATATCCGCAACACCCCGGCAGGCTGTTTCTAACACGTTCCTGAGATCGACGGGTCGATGGGAGAAATCGGCATCCATCTGGCAGATGAATTCCGCCCCTGTCGTACGCAGTACGGTCTGAAAGGCTTGTTTGTAGGCTGAGCCAAGGCCAAGTTTCCCCGGGCGATGGATGACGTCCATTCGTCCCAAGGAAGCTACGAGCCGATCAGCTTCCATTCCGGTACCATCCGACGAAGCGTCATCAACCACCAGGAGACGGATCGAAGGGGAGATCGCCAGAACCTCCGGTACGAGGCGGGAAAGATTCGCGATCTCATTATAGGTCGGGATGACTACAACGGTAGGAGGAAGCGCAATCCCTTGCATAACAGCGTCACGCTAACCATTGCCGAGCTTCAGCCATTATGCAGGGGTAACCAACTTCGTTTCCCCGTCAAGGAGAGCCATCTGAACGCACTCAAGGGAGTGAGTGCCGCGGTGGGGCTGAAAAGTCAGTGCATGCATAGGGAAAAATGAAGGTAAAAGGAAGAACGATCTCAGCGACCATACCTACTGCCATTCCTAGTTACCAAATAGTATGTAACGAATTAACGACTGATTTCAACTGGTGTTGGTGTATGGTGGTGGACCCGCACCTCCTTCGCCTCACACCCTATCCCCCCCGCGCTATAACCGGTCCCACGAGATCATGAGTTAACGGTTCTTGACGAACTGGCCGACAATGCCGATGCCGATGCCGAGGAAGAGATAGCCGGCGATCACGTTCAACATGACGATGGCCTGGGCGATTGGATGTGTCGGTTGGTACTCGACCAACGCGAGCGAGGACGTGACATTGATCGCGTAATAGAGGCCGGACCAGAGGGGAATCCAGGCAGACGGATTGGTATTGCTCATTGGTTGCAGCCACTGCACGCGGAAAAAGATTTCGTAGAGCAGGCTGAATAGCATGATCGTCCCCAGAATCCACGCGGTCCACCGAGGAATACTGGTGCCGTAGTTACTTGTCGTTTTCCAAGCCAAGAGGGCCAAGGGATGCTTCCCCTGCATCTTGGCCCAGGCGACCCTCGCATCGCGTTCTTTGAGATAGGCGGATTCAGACTCGTCCAGCTCGCCCGTCTCTGCGAAACAATGGTTCGCTCTCGAGTAGGCACGGACAGCGGCATGTTGAAGATGCTGTTGCGTGGAGCCGGCAGCTTCAGCACGCGCGGCCTGTTCGGCCCACGCGCCTGCTTGTAAGAAGGCGCGTGCCGCATGAACAAATTGGTCCAATTGCTGCAGTTGGCGGCCGGCCTGATGGTACGCGTGGGCGGACTTTGCCGGGTCGTGAGTTTCGAGAAAATGCGCGGCGGCCAAGTAATAGCAGGCGGCGTGCATCAGGTTCGCACGCGAATCCTGTCGTGCGAGCGCGTCGGCCTTCTGGAGGACTTCATCGGCGGACTGTGCCATGGCTATTTCGCTCTCGCCTTGCAGGTAATAGCCTTGAGCAATCGGATCTGAAAAGGTCTGCTCGGTCATTCCACGCCTCCGGGCGTGGCCATGTTACCCCAAGGTGAGGTCAGCAAGAAAGTGCCCTTGTCCCGTGCGAACCGCCGGCCGTGCTTCGAAAGGTGTTCGGTGACTTTGCGCTGAAGGACGGTGTGCTAGCTCGTGGTGGGATGAAAAGAAACACACGCTAGTGAAAGCACTCCTTGCTAATCAGGCCGCCCTTCATTTGACATCGGAAAGTGTTCCTGACATCTTCTCCGTCCACAACGCTATGCTTTCCATACCGACAGAGCTCAAGGGGAATGAACAGATCGCGCGCTGTAAGAAAATAGGAGGCCGCCACAATTCCCGGTATGTGACCAGGATGTCTGTGGCGGTTCAAGGCCTAATCGATGACTGACGCAGATTTCATGCGGCTCGCGATTCAAGTGGCCTGGCAGGGAGTCGAAAAGGGTGAAATGCCCTTCGGAGCCTGCATCGTGAGAAAAAGACAGGTTATCTCGGTGGCGCATAATAGCTCGAAGGCCAACATGGACACCACTGCCCATGCCGAAATACAGGCGATTCGGGATGCCAGTCGGCGCCTGAAAACGTTGGAGCTGAGCGGGTGTGTTATTTATTCCACCTGTGAGCCCTGTCCGATGTGCTTCACAGCCTGCGTATGGGCGAGGCTGGGCAGAATTGTGTACGCCTGCCGGATCGAGGACGCTGAGCGCACGGGCATCCGGCAAGTTTCTATTCCGTCCGCTCGCATGAACCAACTGGGTCAAAGCGGGGTTGAGATTGTCGGGGATGTCCTTCGCGATGACAGCCTGAAGCTGTTCGAAGGCTGGCGTCGAGGCGAGACTCGACCGGTCAAGTGAGCGGTGTCGCCAATAGCAGCGGTCATTCTCCAAACGAGTCCTGGCCACTTGCTGGAGCAGGTTGATGCAGTGTCAACCTGCGCGTGCTTCAGAAGGTGTTCCGGGAGTTCGCCATGCAGTACGGCGTAGCAGCTAGACCGCATGGAACGAAGCAAACGGTAGAGGAAGATCCCTTCTCGCCGGTATGTTAGGGGCTGATCCCACTCTTTGCCGGCTCGCTCATCTTCGCAAGCGACGACGGTGTCCTTGGGTCTGATCGAGTGCTTGGCCCCAGTGGGACAGAAACTTGGTGATGAAGGTGTGTTCCTGATCTGGCTCCACGGCCAACGGGGCCAGTGCGAGGGCGACGGCGAGCGAAATGTGATAGCCCACAGAGCGGGATGCCAGTGCTCGCCGATAGGCGGGATGGGCTTGATTGATCCAGACGGTGGATTCGACGAGTCGGCCCAGTTCCGAGTTATCGGGACGGTCCTCAAACTGAACCCCAAGCCCGTACCGCATCGGAGCACGGGAACGTCCATGACCAGGGAACATGGCAGATGCTGAAGCAGGGATCGTGGATGTTACAGGCTCGGTCACTGCTGTGTCCTGGTCGGTATGAGGAGGGGGTGTTTGTGGCTGAGCTGGTTTGGTCTCATTCGGCCCCGGTTCGGCCGTCGATGGGGCGGCCAGAACTGCAATGGCTTCAGTTCCCGCTGCGATGTCGGTTGTCTTGCCATCGATCGGCAATCGCTTTTGGCCGCCGGCCCGGCGTTCGACGAGTGAGCCGAGCAGGGGAAAATCGTCGGACAATTCTTCCAGCACTCGATCCAGGTCCCGCTCCAATGGACGCATCATGCGTGCGGAGGCGTCCGGGGTTCCCGCACGCGTATCGCCCCAGGCCTCCAATTGCCGAGAGACGGCCTCCTGGATCGCTTTGCGATAGGCGAGATAGGCGGCCCCTCGGGCTCCCGTGCGAATGAAGTCGCCCTTGTTGAGGGTGAGTGAGGCGGCCAGGTCGGGGACTTCGATCAATCCGCCGATCTGCTCTGGCAGGGCCGGTGTCACGCCCAACCAGTCCCATCCGCGTTTGATGACTTTGCCCAACGTGCTGATCGCGACGCCACGTTGATCCTCTGGTAATGGCGCGGTATGGCGGGACAGATACCCCAACGCCGAGGGCTTGCGCCGCCGGACCAATCGAATGGCCAACGGTGCCTGATCCGGTGCCGACAGAGGATGCCGGTCCAACGCTCGCCCATTGACTTCGAGTGCTATGCCGGTTGAATAGTGTGATGCCAGAAAGGAGTCGAAGAGCGGTTCCAGTAACGGCTGAAAGTGCCGGCGTAGTGCTCCCTCGACGAACCCAGGATCTAAGAGCGGGGATAGCGGAGTCTGGAGCTTAAGCCGCACTGCGGTGCCCCGCTCGCCGATCAGTCCCGGCGGGGTTACCCATTGCCACGGCGCGCGATGGCGCGAGGCCAAGTGCCATCGCGTGGCCACGTGTGTGCTGCCGCGCCTGGTTTCCGTGAGCACTTCTTCGCACACCAGGAGTCCGAGCTTGATGCCCACACCGGCAAACCCGATGCCTTGGCCGCGCACCTTCGTGCTGGAGGCGATATCGTGATACTGCCGCATCGCCTTCCGCTGCATGCCGGACCCGTTGTCCACGACGGTCAGCGTGGACTGCGAGGGGTCAGCCGTCATCGCGATCCGGCTGGCCCCTGAGTCCAGAGAGTTGGCAATGATCTCGGTGAGGATGGTTTCCTCGATACTGGAGGGATATGCATCCCGCAAGTCTTCCAACAGATGTTCAAGGTCGACGCGGGTCTCGCCCATGTAAGACTCCATGAATCTGCGCTGTGAAGGAACAGGACTGTAGACGGAGGCGCAGGTGAAATCAAGGCGAGAGAGGCGAAATTCGCGGTGGGGGTTCAGACCGGTGAGTCCGGATCAGAAAGAGATCGAAGGCTCCTCACTTGCGCTTGCAGGAGATTTGTAATACATTGTGTGACATGAGAAACGCGGTCACCATTCGGCTCGACCAGGACCTTGAACGGACGCTCGACAAGTTTTGTCGGCGCTCGAAACGGAAGCGGAGCGACGTGGTGCGTGATGCACTGCGACGGCAGCTTGCTTTGATGACGTTTGAGCAGCTTCGCCACAAGGCCATGCCCTTTGCGGAAGCGCGCGGCTTCCTCACGGATGAGGACGTCTTCAAAGCGGTGTCGTGAAGGTCTTTCTCGATACCAATGTTCTCGTCAGCGGGTTTGCGACGCGCGGGCTCTGTGCCGATGTCATTCGACTCGTCCTCGCAGAGCACGAGCTCATCACAGCAGACGTTGTCTTGAACGAACTCAAGCGAGTTCTCAAGCATAAGTTCCAACTCCCAGGCGAACAGATTCAGGAGATCTTAACCTTCCTCGAAAGCCAGACCGTTCAGCCTAAGCCAATATCCCCACCCTCAATTCCAGTTCGCGATGAAGACGATCAATGGGTTCTCGCTTCCGCATTAGCTGCCAAGGCCGATGTGTTCGTCACGGGCGACAAAGACTTGCTGGATGTGGCAAATGAAGTCAGTGGTTTAACGATTACCGATCCGCGCGGCTT
>CAZPWD010000117.1:0-7906 GCA_964590025.1 uncultured Nitrospira sp. | reverse complement strand
TGTGTCATGCCCTTAGCCATTGAGTGTCTCCTCTGATGTGTGGATGAGTAATATCACACCGCGGCGCAATCGCCGCCCCCCACTTCATATCCCAATTACGAAAAAAAAGGAATGGGGCATGTGAAGTTCTCTCGTCGATTGACTTCGCCTCCTACCCACTGTCCAGCTTGCACCGTTCGAGCCATCTGTCCGCCTGACCGAACGCTGTCGATGGAGGTGCGCCGCTCGCAATCTCACAATAGTAGGACTCCAGCATGACCGTGCCAGCTGGTTCAACAAGCACCAACTGGCGTTGATCCAAGGTGTTGGCGCAATACAGATAGACCCCCTCCTCTGCGTGACCGAGTTCGATATGTAGCTGGCGGCCGTCCGGCTCCTGGCACGTGGTCTCTTTGAGGAGGTGCTTATCGTGCAGCTGTTCCCATGCGCGCTGTGCCGAAGGCCAATGGTTCTCATAGAGCGGCGCGTCCGGATCGGTTAAACCAGTTTTCAGCGTGGCTCGATCGAACGGACGGCCTTCGTCTGGCTCGGGAGATTCATCCCAGAGAAGCTGACCTGACGCTCCCCTCCCCAGCACATAGAATGGTCCATCGTCGGCAATTTCTTCGATGAGACGGTATCGAATCAATTCCGGCTGCTCGATCAGGCCCAGATCTCGTGCAGCCAAGGCCCGCTGCAGCGGGACTCGTCTTGCCAACTGGCGGGTTTTCTCAAACACGATCATGCGCCCCTGTGCAGAGAGCAGGGCGCGCACGCGATCGAGTCTGGTGTCGATCCCCGTCCGCCGCTCAAAGTCTGCTTGCTGTTGACTCTCGCCGGCACGCTCGAAGGTGTTCCACCTGCGACTGGGAATGCCCGGGTCCTGTTCAGCTTGCACGAGGGCATGCGTGGTAAGGATCAACTCAAAGGAGCGAGGGGGAGTCGTGTGATCGAGATCGAGACATTCAAACTGCACGTTGGTCAGACCAAATGCCTTCGCTTGTTCTTGCGCTCGCGCGATCGAGGCAGGTGAGCGATCGATACCAATAAAAGCCTTGTCGGGATGCTGTCTCGCATAGAATGTCGTGAGGATGCCGACCCCGCAGCCCACATCCAGTATGGACCGGGCTCCACTGATGCGATCTGCCACGCGCGATCCGATGGCCAGGTAATAGTCGTACAGTTGGCTATAGAGGACCGGCAGGATATTCGGATGGGCGGTGGCATCGTAGAACGAGACCTCGCCGGCAGAGGATCCGCCACGCTTCTGCTCCAGCTGCCGATGCAATGCTGTGATCTCGGCCGGTGAGAGGGTCTCCCGCTGCCACTGGAAATAGGTCTCATCCGACGTGAATTGTCGGAGGCCCCACCCGGCCAAGTGCGAATGGAGCGACTGCAACAGTGAGTCGTTGGTCATTGATCCAACCTCGGCACGCCTGCTCAAAACATTTTCCAGCGAGGCCGCAAGGAGTGCGAACCACGAGGCGTACGCGATGAGGGTACGTCGAGTGGTTCGAGCGACTGAGAACGAAGCTGGAGAGCGTTTTCAGCAGGCGACTACGGCCTTTTCAGCATGATCGCATCAAAATACGTCTCCGGCACCGGATGCGGGTAGCGCAGTTGGCCCGACCCAAAGGCGACATACTTTTCGCAAGTCAGTTGCTCAAGGCAGATCGGACCCTTGGCATGGAGACGCGAACCACTGAGCCCGATATCGGCGCCCATACCGTAGCTATCACCGGCATTGAGCCGGGACGACGCATTGACTAACACCGCGCTGGCATCCACTTCGCGCGTGAACCGCAAGGCCGACTCATACCGCGTGGTCGCAATGACGGCGGTGAGACAGGGTCCATGCGCCACGATGTGCGCCAAGGCCTCGTCCAGGTCCGCGACCATTTTGACGGCCAACACGGACGACTGGAATTGGGTGTGCCAATCCTCTTCCTTTGCCGACACGATCGAGGCATGCCCAGTCATTGCCATTTGTCCCATGAGTGCCATGGTCTTCGGACAGGCCCGCACCTCAATCTTAAATTCTTCGAGCATGCGGTTGACTAGCGGAGGCAAGAACTGTCGCCCAATCACCTGTTGCACGAGCAGCGTGTCGAGCGAGTTCGATGCCATGGCCTTCTGGACCTTGGAGTTAATCGCCACGTTTTGAGCCATCGGTATATCTGTGTCAGCATCCACGTACATATGCGTGATCCCCCCGTCGTAGCAGAGCACCGGCATCTTCGCCTGTTCAATCACTGCCTTGCGGAGGCCGGCTCCGCCACGCGGGATAATCGCATCGAGAATTTTGCCGGACCGAATCAGCTCGACCGCCACCTCTTTTTCCGGACGTTCGATGATGATCCATGCGCCGGCCGGCACCCCATTCTGTTCCGCCGCTTCGCGCAATCCGGTTCCGATGGCCTGCTGTGTCAGACCCCACTCCGGCGCGCCACGAAAGACACACAGGTTACCCGACTTGAAGCAGAGCGCGATCGACTCCACCGTAATGAGCGGGCTCAGTTCTGAGACGACGCCGATCACCCCGATCGGGACGCGGACACGGCTGACTTGCAACCCGTCCGGACGTTCCCATCGTGCGGTGACTGCACCGACCGGATCGGGGAGGTCCGCGATCATGCGGAGTCGATCGACCATCTCCTTGATATCGCTTGCCGTCATGCGCAGGCGAGCCACTGCGGCTTTCATCCGGTCTTTCATGACGTCAGCCTCAAAGGACTTCCCGACCGCGTCCACATCCTTCTCGTTCGCCGCCAGAATCTTTTCTTCGTCAGCCGCTACTCGATCCGCCATCGCGCGCAAGGCTTTCTCTTTGGCAGGCCCAGATAATAGCGCGAGTGTTCGCGCCATAATGCGACACTCTTTCAATAGCTTATCAAGATATATCTTAACTGGAGCTTCAGGCATCGTACCCCCCGTAAAACGTGAATCGTGAGACGTGAAACGTATTCACCAACGACTCTCTCTCGTAAACGTGTTGGCGACTATAGCATGCGATTTTTTTACGAGTAAAGCAGGGAGGAGGGAGTAGCCAGACCATCCTTCTTGCTCGCAGACCGCGCACGATCAGAATGTGCTCGCCTGGGACAAGAGCGCGTCTCGGCGCGCTCGGGGTTGGGTGGGTGAGAATGTTGCGCGCAGTGAAGAACAGTCTGGCCACTCCCTCTAGAAAAGAAGCGAGCAAGCATGGAAGAGAAACATTGGCATGACTTAGTTAATTGCTTTCGGAGGTGACAGGTTGACCTCGGTTCTGTTTAGCTTCAACTTCTCTTCTTGCCGGGCCAGGAACCACCCCACCCATCCCCAGAGTAGCGCCAGAGGGACCAGAACCCATGCCATCTGCCCTGCCGTGACACCCAGCACTTTCACCCCGCTCACGATCCATCCAGTCACCGCATCGCCCCCGCGCGAAACCGCTGTATCGATAAAGTTCTTGGCCTTATATTTCTCCTCCCGACTCACCACCGTGAAAAGGACCTCGCGAGCCGGCTTGGCGAATGCATATTCACCGACTCGCCGCACGACGGTAAAGAGAATGAATACGGCCAGGAACGGCATGACGCCGATCACGCCAAACCCGATGGCGCTCGCAACGGGAAGCACGACGAGCGCCGACGCCAACCCGAACCGGCTGATCACCCGGCTCGTCACCGTCACCTGCATCAGAAACGTCAGCACGTTGACGACCAGGTCGATGAGGGCAAACAGACGGGTGCGACCTTCCGGGGAGGAAATCTGCTCGCTCACCATCCTCATTTGCTCCAGATACAAGAATGTCGCGGTCGTCGTCAGAAAGAATAGATAGAGGCAGATGCCCAGAAGATAGGGCGACGAGAGCGCCAGCCTGACCCCCGCCCAGATACTGCCGCCGATCGGCTCACCCTTCCGACTGACCTGCCGAAAGGGTTGCGCCATCGCCCATCGATCCAGTTGATACACGCAGAGCCCGCAGGCGGCAAGAAACCCGACCGAGATGAGCAGCAGGACGGGGATCGGGATGAGATAGGTCAACCCGGTGGTGAGAAGCGGGCCGACCATCGCGCCGATACTACCACCGGCGGCAATCACACCGAAGAGTCTGGCGCCCTGCGCCGGTGTAAAGAGATCGGCCATGACACTCCAGAACACCGACACGACGAACAGATTGAACACCGACAGCCATACGAAGAACGTGCGGGCGGTCCACTGGGGAGAGAGGTGGCCCATCATTGCCACGAAGAACAGGACCAAGTTGAAACCGAAAAATGTGTACACAGTCAAGAGCACCCGATACCGCGGTGCGCGGGCGGAGAGCCACCCGAAGAGCGGCGTCACGAGCAAGAGCGTCACGAAGGTGGCGGTCATCATCCAGGGCAGGTGCTGCACCCCACCCTCGATCGCCATCTCATCACGAACGGGACGCAGAATGTAGTAGCCGCAGAGGAGACAGAAAAAATAGAGGAATGCCCAGCCTACCGGGACGGCTTCGTCCGGTTCTGCATCGGTCACCGACGGGAGCACGTCTCGAAGCCACGCCATACGAAGGGCATCCTGCCGTGACCGACTCTCCCACGCAAGGAGAAAATTTGCTAGAATGCGCGCGGCCCACGATCTTGTGGCATTCTCATGGACGCTTGATGATCGACCTGCGCAGCGATACGGTCACGAAACCCACTGAAGCCATGCGAAAGGCGATGGCCCGCGCGGAAGTGGGAGACGATGTTTACGGCGAAGATCCCACCGTGAATCGGCTGCAAGACATGGCGGCCACGATGTTTGGGAAAAAGGCCGCGCTCTTCGTGCCGTCCGGCACGATGGCCAATCAACTCGCCA
Source organism: uncultured Nitrospira sp. (assembly GCA_964590025.1). Taxonomy (GTDB): domain Bacteria; phylum Nitrospirota; class Nitrospiria; order Nitrospirales; family Nitrospiraceae; genus Palsa-1315. The sequence goes on along the minus strand of CAZPWD010000117.1, from coordinate 3,100 downwards.
TTCGCCTTCACACGCAACCGGGCCAAGAAGTGATCGTCGAGAGTACGGCACATATTGTCCGGTATGAGCAGGGCGCCGCAGGGGCACTGGCAGGCGTACAACTCCATTGGGTCCCGGGAAATCGGGGTCTCATCTCACCCGAGCAGGTGGAGGCGGCAATCCGTCCCAAAGACCCGCACACGATTCAAACGGCGCTGATCTGTCTGGAGAATACCCATAATAGCGGCGGCGGAACGATTTATCCCCTGGCGACGATTGAAAGGATTCGCGCGGTGGCTGCCACCCACAGCATCCCGATGCATTTGGACGGTGCACGACTATTCAACGCCGTCGCTGCCACCACCTTGCCGCCGGCCTCCTATGCCCAGCACTTTGATACCCTGTCAGTCTGTCTCTCGAAAGGACTGGGAGCACCGGCCGGTTCACTCCTCATGATGAATGATCTGATCCTCCTCGATAAGGCTAAGCGGCTGCGCCGTATGTATGGCGGTGCGATGCGGCAGTCCGGCATCCTCGCCGCCGCCGGCATCTATGCGCTCGAACACCATATTGGACGATTGAAAGTGGACCATGACCACGCCAAGCGCCTGGCGCGACAGCTGCAACAAATCCCGGCGGTCAGGATCAGTCCTCAAGATGTCGACACGAACATCGTTATTTTCGATGTGATCGGCCACCACCTCAGTCCCCCGGCGATCGTCACCGCCTTGAAGCAGGCGGGGGTCTTGATCAATGCTATCGGCGGCACCAGCTTTCGAGCCGTCACCCACTTGGATGTCTCCAGCGCCATGACCGAAGAAGCCTGCGACATCTTTGCCCGTGTATTGGCGGACTAGCCCACTGCTCATTGACACGTCTCCCACTGAAATCTAGAATGCCGCGTGATGGAGCACCAATGCCGTTAGAAGCTGTGTCGTTTAAACACATCAGCCGGATCCTTGAGGTCACCGACTCGCTCGGTCTGAATCGCGAGTGGGTCGAAATCCCGTTGTCTCCAGAAAGCCCAGGTGTCGTCCGGCGGTTGACCAATGGCAAGTTGGAAATTATCGTTGATGCGGAGCAACCGTTCGAGGACTGGCTGGGATCGCTCCCGAAACATATTCAGCTCGTACAGGGAGCCTAAACATGGATAGCCCCGCCACCCAACCTATTCCCACGTCAGAAGAATTGAAGGCAGAACTCCTGGCGATGCCGGAGCCGCCGGAACAACCAGACCCGATCGATGAACCGGGATTTGAAGAGCTTGTCGCAGTGGCCTTGCGCCACGTCCGTGGCCGCCGCGGGGGCGATCTCGTCAGTGTGATCCTGGTGGGGTCCAGCGTTCGGCGCGCCATCACGCCTCACAGCGATATCGATCTCATTGCACTCGTGAAAGGACAGGCCGACGGCCACGAGATCGTCCGTGTCACCGATCGTCTGGCTGACATCCGCTATCGGGGGCATCTAGAGATGGAGGAGGACCTCCCCTACTCACCGCGCCTTCCGTCTCTCTTGCGGAAAGCCCGCATCCTCTTCGATCACGACAGCATCGGCGCCAAACTCATTGAACGCGCCCACCAACGGTTCCGACAGGGGCCGCCCCCCGTCAGCATCAATGAGCAGATCCGGATGAAGGCGGAGTGTTTCCATTGGCTGGGAAAGGCGCGAGATCTGGCCGACAGGCCTGCGACCGCGCAGTATCTACTCTCGCTATTTTTCGATGACGTCGTCAGCGCGTTCTTCCGTCTACGGGGCTTCTGGCTGACCGCGCCGGGTGACGTGCCAAAGTTCATCGGCTCCCGCGATGCGGGGCTGGGTGACCTGGCTGGGCGGTTCCTGACTGCGGCCACTTTGCCGGAACGGCTCAACTTTGGCCGCGATCTTGCCGATACTCTCTTTAAGGACGTACCGAATCCTGCCAGAATCGACTGACAGGGCTCCAAGATCGGTCATCAGACTGCTGTCACATGGAGCTCGCCAGCCAGTCATTGTGTTTGCAGGTCTGAACAGATGACACCTCCTTTTGAGGAGCGTAATTTGCGCGATCTCGCCCAGCCATAACCGCATCAGAAGGAGTCACTATGGACATCGGGTTCATCGGTCTCGGGAAAATGGGGATGAACATGGTGACCCGGTTGCAACGTGACCGGCACCGGGTGGTGGTCTATGATCGATCGGCGGATCTGATCAAGCAAGCCGAAGGAGTTGGTTGTGTCGGCGCCTCGTCGTTGGCCGATCTCGTCGGCCAGCTCAAGGCCCCGCGCGCGGTCTGGATCATGGTCCCATCCGGCGCGCCGACAGAGGAGACCGTTCAGGCCGTCGCGGCACTGCTCCACGCGGGCGACACGGTAATCGATGGCGGCAATACCAGATTCCACGACGATGTTCGACGGGCCGGGGACCTCAAGAAGAAGCAGATTCACTATGTCGATGCCGGCACCAGCGGCGGCATTTGGGGCCTGACCATCGGCTACTGTCTGATGGTCGGTGGCGACGAGGCGCCGGTGAAACAGCTCGTGCCGATCTTGACCACGCTGGCGCCGGCGCAGGGCTGGGCTCACGTCGGCGGAGTGGGCGCCGGGCATTACGTGAAAATGGTGCATAATGGAATCGAATACAGCATGATGCAGGGGTATGCGGAAGGCTTCGAGCTGATGGCGAAAAGCGACTACAAGCTCAATCTCGCAAAGATCGCAGACCTCTGGATGCACGGCAGTGTCGTTCGATCCTGGCTCTTGGAATTGGCGGCCGGCGCTTTGAAAGAGGATCCGCGGCTGGAACAGTTGAAAGGCTACGTGCAGGATTCCGGCGAGGGTCGTTGGATGATCGCAGATGCAATCGAAAAGGATGTACCGGTCCCGACGCTCGCAACGGCTTTATTCACTCGATTCCGATCGCGGCAAAGCGAGTCCTTTGCGGAAAAGATGCTGGCCGCGTTGCGGAATGCATTCGGCGGCCATGCGGTTCGCCGGTAACAGGATGCTGAAAAAGTCCGCCAGCGGCGTTCTCGCTTCGCTCAGAGGTTCAACGTACCGAAGCGTACGCCTCGCCTCTTCGCTCGCTGCCGCCTTGCTGGACGGCCATTTTGAGCATCCTGAAAATTTTCAGGCATCAGCGGCAA
>CAZPWD010000116.1:4726-7976 GCA_964590025.1 uncultured Nitrospira sp. | reverse complement strand
AGACTGGCCATAACCTCATGCTGCTGTTTCCCTTCAAGAGGACCAGCGCGCCATCCAGGGTGTATTCATGCTGATCAGGGCCAGACCATGAAGCGGATTGATCTGATCGCAGGGGCGCGGCCCAATTTTATGAAGATTGCGCCAATCATCGACGCACTAAACGCGGCCGAGACGCGGGGCGGTTCGTTGCGTTTTCGTTTGATCCATACGGGCCAACATTACGACCGCGCCATGTCTGGTAGCTTCTTCGAGGAGCTCGGCATCCCGGATCCGGACATCAATCTGGAAGTAGGCTCGGGCACCCAGGCTGAACAGACCGCCGCCATTATGGTGAACTATGAAAAGGTCCTGCTGAAGCAGAAGAGCGACCTGTGCTTGGTCGTCGGGGACGTGACCTCGACCATGGCCTGTTCCATCGCCGCTCGGAAGCTGGGCGTGCCGGTGGCGCATGTGGAAGGTGGTATCCGCTCCGGCGATTGGACCATGCCGGAAGAAATCAACCGGGTTGTGACCGACTCTATCACGAACTGGTTTTTCACTACCAGCGAAACCGCCAACGACAATCTGCGCCGCGCTGGTGTCACTGACGATCGCATCTTCTTCGTCGGCAATACGATGATTGACACCCTCCTCAAGCAGCTGCCACGTCTGCGTCCGCCAGCCTGTTGGGAATCGCTGAAGCTCAAGCCAAACAACTACTTCGTCGTCACCCTGCATCGCCCGGCAAATGTAGATGGGGAGCATCAGCTACTACGGCTGCTGCATGCCATCGTCGAAGGCACGCGCGGCTTACCGGTCGTGTTTCCCGTACATCCGCGCACCGCCAAGAACCTGCGCGATCTCGACAGCAAGACGCCGCAACTGAATTATGTCGATCCACTGGGCTACTTAGAATTCAACTACTTGGTGAAGCATGCCCGTGGCGTGATTACCGATTCTGGTGGCATCACCGAGGAGACCACCGTGCTGGGCGTGCCGTGCCTCACGCTGCGCGACAACACGGAGCGCCCCGAGACCGTGACGATTGGTACCAACGAACTGATTGGAACTGATCCGAGCAAGCTGCCGCCGGCGCTGGCGCGATTGATGGCGGGGCAGTGGAAAAAAGGTGCGATTCCTCCGAAATGGGATGGCAAGGCGGCAGAGCGGATTGTCGAAAGTCTCGAACGATTGCTGCTAAACAAATAGCGCAACTCCTCATGCCCACGGAAAGTTTTTACCTGAATGGCGCTGTCCAACGAAAGATAGTTCTCACAGACCAGCACCAGAAGTCCTTGTATTTACGGGTATGGGTACTGATGTGCCTGCGAGGACAGCCTGTATTGTGGGAGGGCAAGGCCGATTCAGAATGAACAGTTGAGGGAATCAGGCAAGAACTTTATTTCCTATTTACAAACAAACCAGACAACCCGTCCCTGGCTACTCGACCGTCACACTTTTCGCCAAGTTTCTCGGCTGATCCACATCCGCGCCGCGCAGCACTGCGATATGATACGCCAAGAGCTGCAGTGGAATCGTAAATAAAATCGGCGAGAGCAGCGGATGTGTGTCGGGAATCGTGAATACCGCATCGGCGATCTTCCCCAACTCCCGCTCGCCTTCCGCCACGAACGCGATGACCGGCGCGCGCCGGGCTTTCACTTCCATCAGATTGCTCACGGTCTTTTCGTACAACCGGTCCCTCGGTGCCAACACGACCACCGGCATGTCCTTATCGATGAGCGCGATCGGGCCGTGTTTCATCTCTCCCGCGGCATAGCCTTCGGCATGGATATAGGAAACTTCTTTCAGCTTCAATGCTCCTTCGAGCGCGATCGGATAGTTGATGCCACGACCGAAGAACAAGAAGTTCCGCTTCTTGTAATACCGCTTGGCAATCGCGACAATCTCCGCCTCGCGACCGAGCACCCGCTCGACCAATGCCGGAAGCCGGACGAGGCGATCGAGCCAGGCCTTGCCGTCCGCAACAGACAGGATTCCGCGCACGCGGCCCAAATGCAACGCCAGCAGGTAGAGCGCCGTGAGCTGCGCGGTGAAGGCTTTGGTCGAAGCGACGCTGATCTCAGGCCCACAATGTGTGTAGAGGACGCCGTCTGATTCGCGGGCCAGAGTACTCCCCACCACGTTCACGATCGAGACAACACGCGCTCCTTTTTTCTTCGCTTCACGCGCGGCGGCCAATGTGTCCGCCGTCTCGCCGGACTGCGAGATCGTGATAAAGAGATCGTCTTTCCCGACCAGCGGATCGCGGTAGCGGAATTCACTGGCGATATCGACCTGGACCGGCGTACGGGCCATCTCCTCCAGCAGATACTTCCCCACCAGCCCCGCGTGCCACGAGGTGCCACAAGCAACGATCCAGATCCGTCCGACTGCGGCAAACTCTTTCGGCGTCAATCCGATATCCGGCAGATCCGCCTCGCCGGTATCGTAAGAGTAGCGCCCGCGCATCGAGTCGAGAATCGTCTGCGGCTGCTCGTGAATCTCCTTCAGCATGAAGTGTGGGAATCCGCTCTTTTCCGCAGCGGAGGCATCCCAGGTGACCTTCGTCAATTTCCGTTTTACAGAGCGTCCCTCGATATCGGTGAAATGGATGTCAGTCGCGGTCACAACCGCCACATCGCCCTCTTCGAGGTAGGTCACGTCACGGGTATGGGCGAGCATGGCCATGACGTCGGATGCGACCAAGGACGCCTTGGCGGTTGTGCCCACGACCAGCGGACATCCAGAACGCGCCGCAATCATCGTTCCCGGTTCCCGCTCCGAAATGACGGCGAGCGCATAACTCCCGCGCACATCCTTCGTGGCGGCTCGCACCGCCTCGGTCAGCTTCATGCCCTGCTGGAGATATTTATCGATCAGATGCGCCACGACTTCCGTGTCCGTTTCCGAATGAAACTTGTAGCCCTCTTTTTCCAATTGCTGTTTCAGTGGCTGATAGTTTTCGATGATGCCGTTGTGCACGAGCACGCAGCCTTTCGAGCGGTGCGGGTGGGCGTTTTGCTCCGAGGGCTTCCCGTGCGTCGCCCATCGAGTGTGGCCGATTCCCACGGTACCCTTGAGATCTTTCTCCATGAGCGACTTCTGAAGATTGGCGAGCTTGCCGACCGTGCGCCGAATTTCGATTTTGCCGCCTTGCAGTACCGCGACGCCGGCTGAATCGTAGCCTCGATACTCCAGCTTGGCGAGGCCGCCGATCAGAATCGGCACCGCCTCCTGATCGCCTACGTATCCGACAATTCCACACATA
>CAZPWD010000116.1:3550-4626 GCA_964590025.1 uncultured Nitrospira sp. | reverse complement strand
GGAGCGCCCGCCGGCGCGCAGCCCATCCTGCACGATTCACTTGAGGCACCCGCCCGATCACCAAGGCATCCGCCGGCACATCCTCCGTGACCGTGGTGCCGGCTGCGACGATGGCTCCCGCCCCCACTGTCACCGGTGCGATCAACTGCGTATCGCTGCCGAGAAAAACCCCATCCCCGATCACCGTCTGAAACTTCCGCACACCGTCGTAGTTACAGGTGACGGTGCCGGCGCCAATGTTGACTCCTTTCCCAATCTTTGCGTCCCCCAGGTAACTCAGATGGTTCGCCTTCGATCCTTCGCCCAGATCGGTTTTTTTCATCTCGACAAAGTTCCCGACCTTGGCCTTCTTCCGTACCACCACACCGGGACGCAAATGGGCAAACGGGCCCAGGTGCGCGTCGTCCTCAATGTGAGAATCGGCACATACGCAGTGATCGAGAATCTCAACGCCATTGCCGATAATGCATCTCGTCAGTCGTGTATTGGAACGCAGCACACAATCTTCCCCGATGACCGTTGCCCCTTCGAGCGTCACGTTGGGATACAGCACCGTGTCTTTCCCGATCGTGACCGCCGCGTCAATCCAGGTTGAGGCCGGATCGATCATCGTCACCCCGGCATCCAGCCAGCGGTCCCGAATCTGCTGCCGCACCACCTGTTCGGCCTCAGCGAGCTGTCGGCGCGTATTCACACCAAGTCCTTCGTCGGGATTGTCGAGCACTACAGCGGCCACACGACGCCCCTGCTCCACCGCGCGATGGATGATCTCCGTCAAATAATATTCCCCTTGGGCGTTGCTGGGATCGAGTTTTTCCAAGGCGCTGAAGAGAAACTCGCCGTCGACCACATAGGTGCCCACGTTGATTTCACGGATCGCTTGCTCCTCCGCATTGGCGTCACGATCTTCGACGATGCGAGACACGCCCCGCTCGGCTGAGTGCGCACGCACGACCCGTCCGTATCCGCTTGCGTCTTCAAGCACCGCGGTAAGAATGGTTACGGTCGCGCGTTCCGCCTCGTGGACACGAAGGAGTTCGCGCACGGTCGCTTCCCGGAGTAGCGGCGTATCGCCG
>CAZPWD010000116.1:0-3450 GCA_964590025.1 uncultured Nitrospira sp. | reverse complement strand
GAATAGAGCACCATCGCCTGGCCGGCCACCGGATGCAGCACCTTCACCTGCTTTGAGCGCATGCGCTTCCCAAGCCCAGCAGCCATCACGACCACCGCAAGGCCAGCAATCTTCCCCTGCGGGTCGGAGATAACCTGCTTCTTGACCGTCGAGACTTCAGTGGCTCGTGGACGCTTCATCCGATCGGCACCCCCGTTTCAGGCTGCTTGACCGTACCCCATTTCGTCGCGGCAGTCACAGCCGATGCCAGCGACGTGGACGGTGAGCAGAGCCCCCCTGAGACGATGAGCTTCATCGCCTCTTCTACGCTCATGTCGACGGACGTGACTTCATGTTCCGGCACCAACAGGAAATAGCCAGACGTCGGATTCGGTGACGTCGGCACATACACGTGGATCAGCGGTTCCTGCGCGAGATCTTGCATCTCCCGTTTGGTCACGCCCGTCACGAAGGCAATACAATAGTGGCCATTCTTGGGAAATTGAATCATCACGACACGGTTGTATGACGCATGCTCCGAGAATGACAAAATATCCATCATGGATTTCAACGTCGAGTAGATCCCCCGCACGAGCGGCACACGATTCAACAATGCTTCCCACCACTTCACGATTTGCCGGCCCATAAAATTGGTGGCAAACAGACCGGCCGCAAAGACCAAGGCGATCAACGCCAGAATCCCCAGCCCCGGCACATAATGACTCGGCACCAACCGGACCAGGAGATCCCCGAGAATCCCATCGACGGCCACGAAAAGGGTCTTCAAAATGAGGACGGTTCCCCAGATGGGGATAATCACGAGCAAGCCCGTCAGAAAGTAGCGTTTTAGCGAGGTTTTCAGCATAAATATCAGCCGACGGAAGTAGATGGTTATCATACAGAGAATTACGAGGGCCTCGCAAGCCTTTTCTTGCTATTTTCAACAACTTGGAATACCATCCCGCCCGTTTTCTTTACCGACGAGGGTGCCAAGCGATGGGGGCAAAGCAGCAACAGACTCGTGGCCTGTTTATTACCCTGGAGGGAGTCGAAGGCAGTGGGAAGAGCACCCAGATTCGGCACCTCGCGGAGGTGCTGACCAAGGCAGGATACCGCGTACTCCAAACCAGAGAACCGGGTGGCACTGCTACAGCCGAAGCGATCCGCCACATCCTCCTCACTGCGTCGTCTCACGAACCAGTCACGCCTCAGGCCGAAGCCCTGCTGATCCTCGCCGCGAGATGTCAGCACGTCACGCATCTCATCATGCCGGCACTGCGGCGCGGCACCGTGGTATTATGCGACCGGTTTTCCGATTCCACGTTTGCCTATCAAGGATTCGCGCGCGGCCTTGATCTTCAGTGGCTGCGGGCGGCCAACAAGGTCGCAACCGGTGGGCTGACGCCGGATCTCACCGTCGTACTCGACCTCCCAGTTTCAGTGGGCTTGGCCAGGCGGCGAGTCGATCGTGGACAACAGAATCGGCTGGACCGTGAGACAGAACGTTTTCATCGAAAGGTGCGCCGGGGATTTCTGGCGCTCGCCGCTGAAGAGCCTGCCCGCATGACGATCGTGAATGCGAATCGGCCCGCGCAGGAAGTCCGGGACGAGCTCACTGAGATCGTGGTAGGCTGGATCGCTCGACCGCGTCGCCCTCCACGCCGCCGGAGCTAGCATGCCCTTTCGCGACTGTATCGGCCATCAACAATCCATCGCTTTCTTACAATCCGCCGTCACCCATGAGCGCCTGGCTCACGCCTATCTATTCCACGGCGAGGAGGCGATTGGAAAACGATTGACGGCCATTCGCCTCGCGCAAGCGCTCAACTGCGAACAGCCTCCCGAGGCGGAAGGTCTCGACAGTTGTGGTGCATGCCGGTCCTGCCAACAGATCGAAGCCCGCACGCATCCGGACTTTTTCGTCATCGAGCCGGACCCGGAACAGGCCACCCAGCAAATCAAGATTGAGCAAGTCCGCGAGATCGAGCACCAGATCATGTACCGTCCGCTCATCGGTGAGCGAAAAATCTGTTTGATCAACAACGCCGACCGCATGACGATCGGCGCAGCCAACGCGCTGTTAAAAACGTTGGAAGAGCCACCCGCACATAGCCTCTTCCTCGTCATCTCGAGTCGCCCCGCTGCCCTCCCGGCGACCATCCGGTCACGCTGTCAGGCCCTTCGCTTTACGACACCGGCTCGCACACAGGTGGAAGCCGCGCTCATCCTGAAACGCGAAATCCCTCCTGCAGACGCGCGATTCCTTGCCATCATCAGCGAAGGCCGTATCGGGGAAGCCCTCCTCGCCGATGTGAACGACACTCGCGCGAGCCAACAGGAACTCGTGGACTTGGTCCGTCCCCAATCCTTGCAATCGATCGGGTCCATCCTGTCCTCGGCGGAAGCGATTGCGAAGGCCGATCGTGCACAGGACATGCTCGCCTGGCTGGCTCGGTGGATCCGCGACCTCGTCTTGATTCAGGTCGGAGGAGACCGTGACCAGTTGCTCTACCTTGACGATCTCGCGACGCTAGAAGCCTACGCGCAACAGGCCAACACCGATGCACTCTTGGACCTGCTCCGTGAGATTGAAATGACCGAGCAGCGCGCCACGCGACACCTCAATCTCCACATGGCGCTGGAAATGATCTTGCTCCGCCTGCGCGACGCGGTGACCACGTCATCCGTCCCGCTGCCCGCCTAGCTTTCGCCGTTTATTACCTGGTATCTTTTGTCACGCCACATGAGTCACCCCAACAGTTTCTACATCACGACGCCGATCTATTACGTGAACGACGTGCCGCATATCGGACACGCCTATACCACCGTGGCTGCCGACGTCCTTGCTCGCTACTGGCGTCTGCGAGGACGCGACGTCTTCTTTCTCACCGGGCTCGATGAACATGGACAAAAAGTTCAGCAGGCCGCGGCCAAAGCCGGGATCGATCCGCAAACGCATTGCGACAAGCTGGCACCTCAGTTCCAGGCCCTTTGGAAACGTCTAAACATTTCCAACGATGCCTTTATCAGGACGACAGATCCTCAGCACAAGTCTATCGTTCAACGATACCTTCAAGAGCTTTATGACAAGCAACTGATTTATAAAGATGATTACACTGGATGGTACTGCACATTCGACGAGCGATTCTGGACGGAAAGAGATGTCGAGAACGGCCTCTGCCCCGACTGCAAACGCCCTGTCGAGAAGCTCAGCGAACACAATTATTTTTTCAAGATGGGGCAGTATCAGGATCGCCTGGTTGAACACATCAAGCAACATCCGAACTTCATCCGTCCTGAGTCTCGCCGCAACGAAGTCCTCGGCTTCCTCCAGACTCAGAAGCTCGGAGACCTGTCAATCTCACGACCAAAAACCAGACTCGCGTGGGGTATTGAGCTGCCGTTCGACAAAAACTACGTCACGTATGTCTGGTTCGACGCGCTCGTGAATTATGTCTCCGCATTGGAATA
>CAZPWD010000115.1:0-8122 GCA_964590025.1 uncultured Nitrospira sp. | reverse complement strand
ACAGGCAGTCTCGCCGTTCAGCCCTTCGACATACTGCACGAGTATGCCTCAGGGCATCACGACTCCGAGTGCCTGTCTCGCTTCACGTCTGCACGCTTTCGCGACGAACCTTCATGAATAATGCGGGCTTGGTTTTCCTCACGCGATCTCCTACGATGTCGCGTCATGTTGCCTCCCGAACGGACGCCGCGTCAACGGATCATCGACTTGATCACGGGCGCCAGTCTGTCGTCTTACCAGTTGGCACAGATGCTGGGCATTCCCGAGCGGCAGGTCGAGGAGCATCTGACCCATGTCGTGAAAACCATCGCGCGCGACAAGACAAGGCGGTTCATCCTGGACCCGGCACGCTGTCAGGACTGTGACTTCGTCTTTCGTGACCGCAGCCGTCTGACGAGCCCAAGCCGCTGCCCGCATTGTCGAAGCGAAGCCATTGCGGCGCCACGTTATGGCATCGATCTTTCTGCGCCGCAGCTTGAGTAGCTCTCCGCCTGATACATTTCGCATTTTCTTTGTCCCCCGCGGCAATTTATTTTAGCGTAGAATAGAAGGCCTTGGCGGGATGTCTCTTAACCCGCATGATTCATGAACGCTTCTACTGCAATCGCCGATCCGCTGCTGCGACGGGCCTTCGGCCAGCGGGCTCGCCCCTCGGACCCTCACCGTACTGCACGAGTACGCATCGGGTCCTCACGGCACCGCACGCCGGTCTCGCGACGCGGCTCAGCGATTTCGCGACGAACCGTCATGAATAATGGGGGTTAATCAGACGAGACAAACGCCACGCGACCAACGCTGGTGGCAGAAACTGTGAGAGGGATCGGAGAAACAATGAGACAATGGATCCACATAGGGGCCGTTGTTTTCTGTGTTGTCCTAGCCGCCTGCAGCGGGGACAAGCCGAAGGAACTGCTCGAGACCGCCGAGCTGGAAGAACGGCAACACAACGTGATCCATGCAAAGCAACTGTACGAAGACCTCGTCCGTCTCTACCCGACCAGCCCCCAGGCGGAAACCGCGCGCACGCGCCTCGTCTCACTCAATCAAAGCCAGTAGTTCACCTGGCCTGGTCATCCTCTGACTCCTCCCCCTCACTCACTTCTTCTGATCAAACTGCGGCAAGGTGTCCCTCTCAAGATGACCCATGCCCCCTCTTATGAGGCATAGCTCCGAAGAGCAGCCCTGTTATGCTTGAAGCAGACACCTTAGAAGTAAGGGCGATCAACAGGGAGAGTGAGATGGCCATGACCTATGCCGTTCGAGCGGGGCAGCGCATTTCGGTCCGCTGTCCCTTTTTGTATCATGCCGAGAACTTCCACGGGAAAGGGCACCTCTGGGATCTGTCGGCATCCGGCTGGCGAGCCACGGGAGACCACCCGGTCACACCAGGTATGATTATGCCGGTCTACCTCGAACTTGCCGATGGTGGAGAGTCCAAGTATTTACTGATCGACTCCGCTATTGTGCGGTGGTCGAACGGACGCGAAGCTGGATGGGAAATCCGAACGATTGATGCGACATCGCGTGTCAGGCTGATTCGGATTCTGGGTCAGATGAGAGACGAGTTGTCCTGCGACTTGGTCGAAGCAGGATCGCGGTAACACGCTTTTTCTGCATTCACAGCGAGCCCCGCGGAAACCATGGGAAGAACGAGTTCGTCGTCCGTTGGTACTCTCGATAATCCTCTCCCCGGCTCTCGATGGCCTGTCGCTCCGCCCGGGGAATGCCCGTGACTTTCAGCAGCGCCCACCCCATGCCGATCGGGCCGATCCAGGTCAAGAGCCATCCAGGCGTGCTCACCCCCATAACGACATAGGCCCACCAGTGCAACCATTCAAAGAAATAATTCGGATGGCGTGAGTACTGCCAGAATCCATCGCGACAGACCCGGTCGCGACTCCACGACTTGGATCGGAATTGCGCGAGCTGCCAGTCCGCCATGGCTTCTCCAGAAACCGCGACGATCCAGATCAGCAACCCGACGAGCTCGATCAGCGCGAATGGGGGTCGTGGGTTTTTGATCAGAACCAGAAACGGGAGGGAGAAGGCCGCCACGGCCAGCGCTTGCAATTGAAAGTACCCAAACATCCCGACCGGTTCTGAAGAACCCCATTGCTCGCGCAGGCGGCGATAGCGAGCGTCCTCAGTCTTACCGATCACCCGATTGAAGAGGATGTAGAACCCCAGCCTCCCTGCATAGAGCACGGCCAAGGCAGCCACCAGCATTTTTCGCTCTGTTTCGCCTGTGACCTGTATGGCGTACCACAGCACGACCGCGATGAGACCCGCGCACCAGCCGACGTCTGCGATCGAGGCGTTGCGCACGCGAAGTTGCAGAACCCATAGTCCCGCCATGACAACAGACATGGCCAGATACGCGGTGAGGACGAGGGACAGAGGATCCGATCCCATCATCGCGTCCTCCGATGTCCCGGTTCCTGCGCTTCACGTTTCACGCCTCACGCCTCACGGACTTCAGTCGAGGTAATCCCACAAGTCCGCACCTCGGCGTGAACGTCCAGCGAGCCATTCACGAAACCCCGGAATGCGAAACGACAGAAGGCTCTGGATCTTGTCGCAGCGGAGCGATAGGTCGGCGGGCCTGGGGCTCCCAACGTGGTTCCCTGCAGAACCTTTCACCAGGTGGCCTTTCAACTCCGGACACCAAGGCAGCAAGGTTTCACCAATTCCCCAGCGCGAGAGCCGTTCGCTCCCGCCCAGGTGATAGAGGCCCGGCTGCTTGCGATCGACTAATTCCCAGATGACTCGAGCGATGACGCCGGCCGGAAGCGGGCAGCGGAACTCGTCTGCGTAGAGCGTCACGTCCTTGCCGGCCTTGGCGACCCGACACATATCTTCGACAAAACTCCGGTCGCCGTGCTGCGAGGTCCCTGCCGTCAGTACGATTCGAACGACTGTGTGCCGGGGATTCTGTAACACCACTCGCTCGGCTTCGAGCTTCGTCTGCCCGTAGACGTTGATCGGGTTCGGTTCATCCGTCTCGCCATACCATCCGGTCCTCCCATCGAAGACTTCTCCGCTGGAGAGAAAGATGAAGGGAATGTCTTGGGACAGCTGCGCAAGGTGCGCAGTGACCTCCACATTGATACGGCGGGCTCTTTCCGAATCCTGCTCGCAGTCCTTCATTCGGCTCAATGCCGCGCAGTGAATGATCACCAGGGGCTTCAGCGAACGAACGACGCCGGTCAGGCATGCGTCATCGGTCAGGTCGACATCTTGCCTGGTGATGCCACGCACGTCCCACTGCGGCGCCCAGCGTGGTGCCGTCTTGATGAGATAGTGGCCGATGAGCCCTGCCGCACCGGTAATGAGAACGAGCGGTGCCATAAGGAAGGACGCGTTATGAGCGCGTCAGTTTCCGGTAGCGAATGCGGTGCGGCTGATCGGCTTCCTTGCCTAACCGCTTCTTCCGATCCGCTTCGTACTCGCTATAGTTCCCTTCGAACCAGACCACCTTGCTGTCGCCTTCGAACGCCATAATGTGGGTCGCGATCCGATCCAGGAACCAGCGATCGTGACTGCTGATAACGGCGCAGCCGGCGAAACTTTCCAATCCTTCTTCAAGTGCGCGCAAGGTGTTGATGTCGAGATCATTGGTCGGCTCGTCGAGGATGATGAGGTTCGCCCCTTCTTTCAACATACGGGCCAGGTGCACCCGGTTGCGTTCGCCGCCGGAGAGGTCCTTCACTTTCTTTTGCTGATCGGTCCCGGCGAAGTTGAAGCGGGCGCAATAGCCGCGGGCGTTGACTTCGGCCTTGCCGAGCTTGATCGTCTCGTAGCCCTCGGAGATGATGTCGTAGACGGATTTGGTCGCATCCAAGCTGCGATCCTGGTCCACGTAGCCCAGCTTGACCGTCTCACCAATTTTGATCGTTCCCGCATCCGGTTTCTCACTCCCAATGATCATGCGGAACATCGTCGTCTTGCCGGCTCCGTTCGGACCGATCACGCCGACGATGCCGCCTTTGGGGAGACTGAAGTTCACATTCTCGTAGAGGACCTTGTCCCCGTAGGCTTTGCTGACGCCCTTGGCTTCGACGACCACATCGCCCAGCCGTGGGCCCGGCGGAATGTAGATCTCCAAATCTTCGGCCTGCTCGTCCTGTCTCTGATTGACCAATTCCTCATAGCGGTTGAGCCGCGCTTTGCCCTTCGACTGACGGGCTTTTGGCGACATGCGGATCCATTCCAACTCATGCTGCAAACTCTTGCGGCGCTTCGATTCGGCTTTTTCTTCCTTTTCAAGCCGCACCTGCTTCTGCTCCAACCAGGACGTGTAGTTCCCCTGGAATGGAATGCCATGGCCGCGATCGAGTTCGAGAATCCATCCGGCGACGTTGTCGAGGAAGTAGCGGTCGTGCGTCACGGCGATGACCGTGCCTTTATATTGCTGAAGGTGCTGCTCAAGCCATTGCACAGACTCGGCATCCAGATGGTTCGTCGGCTCGTCGAGCAATAAAATATCCGGCTCCTGGATCATGAGGCGGCAGAGGGCCACCCGGCGCTTCTCGCCGCCGGAGAGCACCCCGATCTTGGCATCCGGCTGTGGACAACGCAGTGCGTCCATGGCGAGTTCGAGCACGTTCTCCAATTCCCATCCATTCGCCGCTTCGATCTTCTCTTGCAACTGGGCCTGCTTCTCGAGAAGCTTTTCTAATTCATCGGGAGTGGCCTCACCCATCTTATTGCTGACCGCGTCATACTCGTGCAGCATGGCCACGAGTTCTTGCTTACCCTCTTCGACGATTTCTTTCACCGTCTTGTTCGGATCGAGCTGCGGTTCCTGCTCAAGAAGGCCCACGCTATAGCCCTTCGAACGGGTGATCTCTCCCGTGTAGTTCTGATCGACTCCGGCGATGATCCTTAGCAGCGAGCTTTTCCCCGATCCATTGAGACCCAACACGCCGATCTTTGCACCGTAGTAAAACCCGAGATAGATCTCGCGCAGCACCTGCCGCTTCGGCGGATAGACCTTGCCGACATTGACGAGTGAGAAGATGACTTGCTTATCGTTCGTAGTCGCCATGTATTCCTCTGATTAGTGGGATGGGTCATAAGGGAGGAGCCACGATAACAAAACCCTATCCTGTTGCACAACCGGCGGGATGGAGTCGAGATGGAGGGCTCGGCCCGTCACATGCCCAATTCCTCGGAGAGCCTGACTTCCGATTCGTCGATAATCTCTTGCAGGCAGGTGAAACAGGAAAAGGGGAAGCGGTCGATGGGGATCGCGCAGACTTCACCGATAGACGAATCGTCGATTGCAGGTCCACCGCATTCTTTATGAATCAACACGAGCATCAGCCCCTCCTTTATTCGCGCGAACGTGCGGGACAAACGAGACGCGCGGGACGGGCAAAACCTGGTTCCCCCTGTCGCGCTTTTCACGCTATTCTCGCCTCGCGCGCGTGTCGAGCACAAGACGCCGAAATGTGTTCAGATGCTCGGGACTACTCAGTCGGTGGTCGCCCGGAACCAGATGGAGTTCAACCGGAAACGAGGGATCGCGCGAGAGTAGTTGCTCGACGAACTCACTGCTCACGCCCGGCAGAATCACCGTATCTTGGAGACCGTGGAGGATCGTCGTTTTCACCGGCCTGAGTCGATCGAAGCTGGTTTTCCAATAGGCGTCGCTTTCCTCGACCCATTTCCACGAGAGAGGCCAATCCTTGTGAGCGGGCTCGTCATCCCAGGGCATCCAGCCGGTATCCTGCCATCGTTTTCGCCGGTCGGCCGAAATTTCCCTGGCTCTGACGCCAATCGCATCGAATGCTGGGGCTATGAGAATAAGCTTTTCAACTGCCGAACATTCCTGGGCCATCATCCAGGCAATCCAGCCACCGAATGAATTGCCGACTATGGTGACTGGGGTAAAAGGCGCCTCTTGGGGCGCCTGGGGTGGGCGGGTGAGATGCTGTCCATCTCGCAGCATATTCAACACGAGCCGCGCATCGGCGATCCAATCGGACAACGTGTAGTCGGTGAACGTCCCCCCTGAATCGCCGAACCCCCGCACATCGTAACAACAAAATCCCCACCCTTTCTCTTCACACCACTGTGCGAGCGCTTTGCTCTTGTTGCCCCACCGCTTCGACAGGAATCCGGTAATGAAGAGAATTTGCCGATCCTTCCCTTCGACACAATCCCCGCGAATGAGTTTGCCGTCAGCTGCTACAAGCTCAAACGAGTGAAGGCCGCTCATGGGTGAGTGACCGCCTTGGTAATGAACGGCCCCAGCCGCTGCAGAACCGGCCTTGGAATCTCATGGCCACCACGGAAGCTGTGCCATTCAACCAAAAGTCCAGCGTGAATAAGAATGTCTCGCAACCTCTCTGCACCAACGTACGGCAGGAGCTCGTCCTGCATCCCGTGGCTTTGAAAGACCGGCAGCCCTTTGCGTTTCTGAAGCAGCGGAGTCCACTCCTGTGTGGCGAGGAGCATTCCGGACAGTTGGATCAGCCCGGCATAGGGCTGCGTCGTTCTGAGCATCACATCACAAGAAAGCATCGCGCCCTGGGAAAATCCCCCGAGGATGGTCTTGCGCGGGTCTGCGCCGAATTTGTGTTCGACTTCCTTGAGAAACGCCAGCATTGTCTCGCGTGCTGGAGCGAGGCCTTTGGGAATCTCGTTCGAGAGATCGCGGATCCGGCCTGCCGCTTGATCCGCTGCAATGCGCGCCATGTCGATGAGCCACCAGGCGCGCGCATCCCTCGGCCCAAAACTCAGCGAGAGCGGGCCTTCGGGAAAGATAAACCTCGTACTGGCCGGCACGTGCAGGACGTCGGCCAGCGACACAAGATCGTCCCCCGGCGCGCCGAAGCCGTGCAACAAGATGACGACGGGCCCGCTGCCCCCGCCCTGCCCGTCCGTCCCTCCGGTGATTCGAACATCCAATCCGCCCACCTTGTCTCGTCGCATGGGCCGCACTGTACACCAATGCCCGCCTCCTTGGGCAAGCCAATTAGCCGAGTATCTTTAGGAAGAGCGCCTTGAGCGAGAAGCTACTGGGGGACGACTTTGAAGATGGCGTTAGTGTTGGAGACGTAGACGTGGCCATCGGCGCCGAGCATGAGACTCAGAAGACCTCCTTGCCCGCCGTTATAGGCGATGCTGGAGGTGCCGAGTTGCGTCAGATCTGCCCCGCTCAAGACCACTCGACGAATCTTCCCTCCGTTAAAGTCCACAAAGAGAAGATTGTTGTGGTAGGCGACAGGATAGGTTGATGAATTTTCTGGGATGGTGATGATCCCGGTCGGCGCGATGGTCGGCGTATAGGCCAGGATGGGGTCGCGGAAGCTCGGATTGCCGGCGATGCCTTTCACCGTCGGCCAGCCGTAGTTACCCGCCGCCACAGCACGGTTGATTTCATCGTTGTCCGCAGGGCCGTTTTCCGACTCCCAGAGGTGGGTAGTGTGCGGATGGAACGTGAAGCCGTAACTGTTGCGATGGCCCAGGCTAAACACGAGTTTCGCATTGACGTTCGCGTTGGAGAAGAACGGGTTATCGGACGGAGCAGATCCATCGGGGTTCACGCGCAAGATCTTTCCTGCCAGCGAGGTCATGGTCTGGGCATTAGCCGTATTCTCCGCATCGCCGATGATGACATACAGTTTCCCGTCCGGCCCGAACTGGATGATCCCGCCATTGTGGTTCGTGCTGGCCGGCAGATTGTCGAGGATGATCGTTTCTTGCGTGCAGGAGCCGCTGGATTCGGTGTAGCGCACGACACGATTGCGCAAGGGGCTTGAGGCCGTGTGATAAACATACACGAATTTGTTGTTCGCAAAATCGGGGTCGAGTGCCAGTCCGAGCAGACCTTGTTCCCCGCTCGTCGCAATCGGGATCTGACAGAACTGCGTGGAGACGAGTTGCCATTGCGGATTGATGATGCGAATCTTCCCGGTCAGCCGTTCGTTGAAGAACACCCGGCCATCCGGCGCCAAGGCCAATCCCACGGGGAAGTTCAGCCCGGTGAGGACGGGCTGAAGTTGGAGGTCACCGATTGGGGGTTGGTTGACTGAGAAGTTGAGTGTCTTCGTCGCCTCGGTGTTCGCCAGTTCATTGTGGTTTTGATCGGCTAGAGCCAAACGGACGGTGTGGG
>CAZPWD010000114.1:0-8195 GCA_964590025.1 uncultured Nitrospira sp. | reverse complement strand
CGACGCAGGAAGAACGTATCCAACAGGCCAAACGCCGTGTATCCGAGAAGATACACGCTCAGTAACACAGCCCTCCGTCCCTAACAGTAATCCCGGTTTCCCCCTTTTTATCCTCTCTGTTAATACTGATCTCGTTTACAGCCTTCTGCCCGAGTCAGTTTTTCGGTATCTGACAGGCTGATTCGCTTCAGCCTTCTCTATCTAAATAACTGTTTCCACAGATTGTTTCTCTCATGCACATGGCGAAGCCCCCGGATCTCGCTACTCCGTGGAGAGAAACTGGAAGGCGCCAGGTCCTGTACAGTGGATGACAAATATTGGCCGATCAGAGCAAAAGCGGGAGAGATGCCCCCCAACCATGGTCTGTTGTACAGCAGGCCAGTATTCATAACTATTTGATATTTCATGCAACTGAGTTTTTCTTGGCCTGGCCATGTACCGGGCATCGAACCTGCTAAAGGCTAGGTAACAGAAATCTGACGTAAGCTCCGATGAGAAAGAAGCAAGGATGTGAAGGGGCGAGATTAGTGAACCATCAACAAGGAGGCAGTACGATGTTTAAGCAGTTGAAGGGACAAAAGGGTTTTACCCTGATCGAGTTGATGATCGTGGTCGCGATCATCGGGATCTTGGCGGCCATCGCCATCCCGAACTTCTTGACCTATCAGATGAAGTCGCGCCAGTCCGAGGCGAAGACCAACCTCCAGGCGATCAAAACCTCTCAAGTCGCCTTCCAGGCGGAGCGAGGCTGTTACATTGGCGTTGCTGTCGAGCTTGGACAGCCTGTAGCTGCGGCCGCTGTCAAAACAGCTCCATGGGCCTGGGGTATTGGTGCGGTACCAAGTGCGCCCGGTACTCTCTGGTGTATTGCGGGAGGTATATTTGCAGGCACATTCGCCGATATTGGTTTTAAGGCGACTGGGAATGTGAATTACGTTTATGGGGTAGATGCAACGACGGTTGCGGCCCCTGGGCTCTATACTACGGCGACTTCTTGTGCTTTGTACCCCGTTGCTACTATGACTGCTGCCACCGGAGTTCTTGGTAATAACAACTTTGTTGCGGTAGCGAAAAGCAATCTGGATGGCGATGCTGCAGTGTCAACGTGGGCTGCCACGACTGATCATGGCGCTGTGGATTGTACAACCGGTGTGTACTAGGCCGGTGTAGGTAAGGTCACTGGGTCCCGGCAGCCATTCGGCTGCCGGGACCTTCCGTTTTACTCATTCTGCCGGTCTGTCTCTCATGGCGGTCTCAAGATCCTTACATCATCATCGCAGTGCCGCGCTCGTGAATCAGTTTCTGCTCGGCGTGGGGGGCATCCTCTTGCTGGCCTGCGTCGGCTGGCTACAAGGGGAACTTGATCAGCGGCAGGATCGGACGGTCGTGCAGATTGAAGGCCTCGCTCAGCTTCCTAAGGGCGAATATCTGAAACCAGCCTTGCTCGGCTATCACTACTTAGGTGCTGATATTCTTTGGCTCAGGCTCATTCAGGTTATCGGGAAGAAACGAAATAGTGCAGACGAATATGAGTGGATGTATCACGCCTTGGACGTGATCACCACGCTCGATCCTCAGTATGCCTACGCCTACTATGCAGGGGGGATTATTCTCGGCGATCTCGCCAACCGCCCGGACTTGAGTACTCGGCTGCTTGAAAAGGGTGTCAACGCGAATCCCGATGTCTGGAACATTCCCTTTCTGCTTGGGTACAACTATTATTTTCTGCTCGGTGATCCAGCCAAGGGGGCAGAGTATATTATGCAGGCTGCCCGTCTGCCGGATGGCCCATCCTATCTACCAGGGCTCGCCACTCGCATGGCTGCGGAGGCGGGGAATCCCGACACGGCCTTGGCGTTTCTTGAAGCTCGTTTAACAGACACGCACGATCCGGAGATGCGAGAAGTCTTGGCCAATCGGATGAAAGAAGTTACTATTGAACGGGATCTGCTCATACTGGAGAGCGCTGTGGAAGCCTATCGGACGCGACATCAGACTCTTCCTGCGACACTCACGGATCTGGTGGTGGCGGGAGCCTTTCCGAGTCTGCCACAGGAACCGTTCGGAGGAGACTATCGGTTGGATCCCAAGACCGGTTCGGTCTCCAGTTCGACTCATCCGGAACGGCTGCGCACGTTTTCCAACCGTACACAGCCTACCTACAGCTTTCCGAAGATAGAGCCTGCCTACAGTTTCCCCAAGGCATGGGAATGAGCCATGACACCTAACTCCGATCTGGTGGTCCAGACTGAGCAACTCTCCAAGATTTTCCGCGTGGGGTTCTGGGGGAAGCGAGTGACCGCGGTGGATGGCCTCAGTCTCGAAGTCCGGCGTGGGGAAGTGTTCGGTTTCCTCGGCCCGAACGGCGCGGGGAAAACCACCACCCTTAAGATTTTGATGGGGCTCATCTATCCAACCAATGGGACCGCCAGGCTATTCAATTTGGACATCGGCGATCCTCGCGCCAAGACACGTCTGGGATTTCTTCCCGAATCGCCCTACTTCTACGACTACCTCACGAGCCGGGAGTTTCTCGAGTTCTACGGGCATTTGTTCGGGCTGTGGGGCGCTGTTCTGGGCAAGCGAGTCGACGAACTCTTGGAACTTGTCGGCATGACGCATGCCAAGGATCTCCAGCTCGGGAAGTTCTCAAAAGGCATGTTGCAGCGGGTGGGGGTCGCCCAAGCCTTGATTAATGATCCGGAGTTGGTGGTCTTGGACGAACCCATGTCCGGGCTGGACCCCATCGGGCGGAAAGAAGTTCGCGATCTGATTTTGCGTCTCAAAGAGTCCGGGAAGACGGTCTTGTTCAGTTCCCACATCTTGCACGATGCCGAAGTGCTGTGCGATCGGGTCGCGATAATCCTGAAGGGGCGCCTCGTGGCCTGCGGCCGGGTGACCGACTTGCTGGATCAAGGGGCGAGTCACCAAGTGGAACTGGTCGTGGATCGTCTGACCCCCGAAGGGTTGGATCACTTACGTCCGCTTACCGACAAAGTGGTGATGCAAGGGGATCGGATGCTGGTGGTGCTGAAGAGCCAGCAGCAGGTCGGGGGAGCGCTGGAAATTATCCGCGCGGCGAAGGCTTGTCTGGTGTCGCTCAATCCTCAGAAGGGGTCGTTGGAGGACCTCTTCATTCGGGAGGTCAAAGGACATCGGAGTCCGCTGGAGAATCGCACATGAAAATCCTGTCGATCGCGCTGAATACCTTTCGAGAAAACTTGCGAGATAAGGTCCTCTACAATCTGCTGGTCTTTGCTCTGTTCATGATCGGCAGTTCTGTGCTCCTGTCACGGTTAACCTTGGGGGAATTCCACCGTCTCATTCTGGATCTTGGGCTAGGGAGTATTAATTTCTTCGGGGTGCTGATTGCCATTTTTGTCGGGATTGGACTGGTGAGCAAGGAGATCGAGAAGAAGACCATCTACACGATTGTGTCCAAGCCGGTGGCGCGATACCAATTTCTTCTCGGAAAGTATGTGGGCCTCACGATCACCTTGTTCGTCAATACGGTTGTCATGGCGCTGGGACTGTTGGTGGTGCTCTATGCTCAAGCTGTTCCCGTCGAGGGGATGCTCTTCAAGGCACTGGCGCTGATTTTCGTCGAGTTCATGGTGATCACCGCGGTCGCCCTGCTGTTTTCCACGTTTACCAGTGCCACCTTGAGTGCCATCTTCACGCTGGCGATGTATGTGATTGGGCACCTCACGGCTGACCTGCAAAGATTCGGGGCGAAGATGGATGATCTCAGCCGGGGAATCTTGGACGGGATCTATTATCTCTTGCCCAACCTCGAACGCTTCAACTTGAAGGGGAATGTCGTTCATCACCTGGAAATAAGCGGTGCGGACCTGATGCTGATTGTCGCCTACGGAGCGACGTACACGGCAGTGCTCCTCTTCACGGCCAGCCTTATTTTTCAACGGCGAGATTTTCGTTAAGACGGCCAGCCAACGGGTCTGATTCTCCACTTGCATTATGTCAAGGAGCCAGGTATTGAAGGGAGTGTCACGACTGCCCTGTTCGTCGTTCGGCGGTTGAGCTTCATACTGGAGAGCAGATTCGATGAATGTGCCGTTGCTTGATCTGAAAGCTCAGTTCCAGCCCCTCCGTGCAGAGATCATGGCGGAGGTACACGCTGTCTGTGATGAGCAGGGGTTTATCCTGGGGCCGCGCGTCGTGGCGTTCGAGGAGTCAGTTGCCCGGTACGTCGGTGCTCGCTATGCGATCGGTTGCGCCTCCGGGAGCGATGCGTTGTTGCTCTCCCTCATGGCCATGGGAGTGAAGGCCGGCGATGAGGTCATCACCATCCCGTTTACGTTTTTTGCCACGGCGGGCGCGATTTCACGATTGGGCGCGACGCCTGTGTTTGTGGACATTCAGCCAGATACGTTTAATATCGATCCATCCCTCATTGCGAAAGCGATCACACCACGCACGAAAGTCATCATTCCCGTTCACCTCTTCGGGCAATGTGCGGACATGGCTGCGATCAATGAGATTGCCGAGCGAAAGCATGTGAAGGTGATCGAGGATGCTTGCCAAGCCATTGGGGCGGCACAGCAGGGGAAACGCGCCGGGATACTTGGAGACACCGGGTGCTTTAGTTTTTTCCCCAGCAAGAACTTGGGCGGTTTCGGAGATGGAGGGCTCATCACGACCAACGACAAAACCCTTGCGGACGCCATGGCCATGCTCCGCGTTCATGGGAGCCAGGTCCGCTATCTCCACGATGCGGTAGGGATCAATAGCCGGTTGGATGCGCTCCAGGCTGCCGTCCTACAGATCAAATTGAAGTATCTTGACCAGTGGACCGAGGGGCGACGTCGGAATGCCGAACGCTATCAGCAGTTGTTTGCCCGGACGAAGTATGCGGATTGCGTCGCGCTTCCACCAACGGTGCCTGGCAATTTTCACGTCTATAACCAATTCACCGTGCGAGCGCCGAAGCGCGACGAGTTGCGCGCCTTCCTCAAAGAGAAAGGGGTCGGCACGGAAGTGTACTATCCGCTCCCGATGCATCTCCAAAATTGCTATCGCGATTTAGGGCATCAGAAGGGCTCCTTCCCTCTGTCAGAACAGGCGGCCGAAGAGGTAATGTCTATTCCGATCTATGCCGAATTGACAGAGTCGCAGCAGTCCTACGTTGTTGAGATGATTGCGGAGTTCTATCGCCGCGCTTAGCAGGATGCTGGAAAAGTCCGCCAGCTCGCGACAGGCACGGTCAGAAGGCCGAAGGTCGGGGTTCGAAGTTCCGAACACTTCAGCCTTCAGACCGTCTCGCCCGTCCCGCCAGTCTCGCTCGGCTATCCTGCTAGAAAGAAGGAGGCCATGATGAGGTCGATAACGTGGGGGGCCCTGTTCGTGCTCTCCTTGATATGGAGCACTGTGGCCTCCGGCAAGGAATTATCGCCTCGTGAAATTTATGAACAAGCCTCTCCAGCCGTGGTGATGGTGATGGGGTATGCGGATGGCGGCAGGAAAGGGAGTGGCGGAACTGGTTCGATCATTCAGTCAGACGGATTAGTCCTCACCAATGCCCACGTTGCGATCGAAGAGCAGACCGGGAAACCCTTCGCCCGTCTGTCCGTGTTTCTTAAGCCACCCCGAGTCACGGGAGAGTCAAAGAGCGATCTCTCCCGTATGGTCCGCGCCAAGGTCGTGGCTTATTCACAACCATTGGATCTTGCCTTGTTGAAACTCGATGGTGCTACCGAAGCGCTGTCTGTGGTCGATGTGAGTGAATCGGGGCGGGCCAGGATCGGGGACCGAGTGGTGGCCATCGGTCATCCAGAACAAGGTGGACTGTGGACCCTCACCACTGGGGTGATCAGCGCCGAAGTCGATAACTTCAATGGCGTGAAAGGCAAGCACGTGTTTCAAACGGAGACGGGTCTGAACCGTGGAAATTCAGGTGGGCCACTCTTGGATGGAGAAGGACGGATGATCGGGGTCAATACGGCGATTGCTCGCGTGGCCTCGGACGGCCTTCCAATCACGAGCATTAGTTTCTCGCTCAAGTCGAGCGTTGCCACACAATGGTTGCGGGAACAAGGCGTGGCGGCACGAGCTGGACGGGGGACGCCACTGCCCACTGGACACATGCAACCCGCGACCGACCAACCGCTGGCCCCGTCAGTTCAGCCCCAGGCCAAACCAGTCCAGCCTCTTCAGTCTGATCTATCGCTCAAGCCGACGATAAATCCGGATGTGGTTCAGCCAGACCAGGTTCGTCCATACAATCTCGATCAGTTGATCAGCGATCGTGCGAAAGCCGAAGCCGACCTCGACAGCATGATGTCAGAGATGCGTGGGCGAATGAAGGGGCGATAGAAACGAGAAAGCCGCTTGGGAAAAGGCGCGTCCCTGGGCGAAGAGGCTGTCTTGGCAGACTCAGGGCGGGCGGGTGAAGTAGCTGCCGGGGTCGGGTGGGTGAGAAGAGCGACTTTTTAAGCATCCAATTACGTCGTGACCGCCCCTTCCGAGGCCGACAAAACATGCCGCGCGTACTTACCCATTACGCCGGAGGTGTAGCGTGGCAGTGGTTGTTTGACCTTCTTGAGCCGGGCTTTGATCTCTTTCTGCGAGAGTTCCACGCTCAGCGTCCGTTTGGCGATATCGAAGACAATCATGTCGCCGTTCTTCACGGCGCCGATCGGGCCACCTTTGATAGCTTCCGGTGCGATATGGCCGGCCATCAGGCCATGGGTGGCGCCGGAGAAGCGGCCGTCGGTAAGCAGCGCGACGGAGTCGCCCAGGCCTGCACCAACGATAGCCGCGGTCACGCCAAGCATTTCTCTCATGCCGGGTCCGCCGGACGGGCCTTCATACCGAATCACCACGACATCGCCCGCTTTGATTTGACGGGATTGCACGGCGACAAAGGCATCTTCTTCCCTGTTGTACACCTTCGCCGGGCCACGGAACGTCATGATCGAGTGTCCGGCCACCTTCACGACGCAGCCGTCCGGAGCGAGATTTCCCTTTAAGATCACCAGCCCGCCGGTTTGCTTGATCGGATTCGACAGGGGTCTGAGGACTTGTTGGCCAGATGTTTCCTTGGCGTCCTTGGCCTCTTCCCCAATCGTCCGGCCGGTCACGGTCGGTTGGCTGGCGTGCAATATGCCGGCATCGAGTAGCCGTTTGGCGACCAATGTGGTCCCTCCGGCCGCATAAAGATCCGAAGCCGTAAATCGGCCTCCTGGTTTCAGGTCGGCGAGCAACGGCACCTTCCGATTGATCTTGTCGAAGTCGTCGATGCTCAGCGTGATATTGGCTTCGCGCGCGATGGCAAGCAGATGCAGCACGGCATTCGTCGAGCCGCCGGTGGTCGCGACTGCGGCAATGGCGTTCTCCAATGATTTTCGCGTGATGATTTGGCGGGGCCGGAGGTCTCGCTTCAGCAGATCCATAACTATCTTCCCGCACTCGAAGGCCACATCATCCTTCCGTTGATCCATGGCCGGCACCCCGTTCCGTCCCATCGGCGAGATGCCGAGGAACTCGAACGCGATCGCCATGGTGTTGGCCGTGAACTGGCCTCCACAGGCGCCAGGGCCTGGGCAGGCATGGTCTTCGAGATCTTTGAGTTCGGCATTGGTCATCTTGCCTGACGCATGTTTCCCGACTGCTTCGAATACGTCTTGAATGGTCACGTCGTGGCCTTGGAACCGGCCCGGCATGATTGATCCGCCGTAGAGCATCACCGACGGCAGGTTCAGGCGAGCGAGAGCCATCACAGTGCCGGGAATGGTTTTATCGCAGCCTGACAATGCCACCACTCCGTCAAACAAGTGGCCACGAGCCACGAGTTCGATCGAATCGGCAATCACCTCCCGACTGATCAACGAAGCCTTCATCCCCTCAGTCCCCATCGAAATGCCATCCGACACCGCGATGGTGTTGTACTCGATAGGGGTGCCGCCCGCAGCTCTGATGCCGGCCTTCACCCGTTCCGACAATCGGCGCAGGTGGAAGTTGCAGGGCATGACTTCGATCCAGGTATTGGCGACGCCGATGATCGGGCGAGATAAGTCCTCGTCGGTGAATCCAACGGCTTTCAACATCGCGCGGGCCGGCGCCCGATCGGGACCGACCAGCAAAGCACGGCTTATGAGTTTCAGCTCCTTCGGCATGACATCCTCTTACAGGCTGCTGAAAGTGCCCTCATTCCTCACCCTCCCATCCCAGGCGCG
>CAZPWD010000113.1:4761-8374 GCA_964590025.1 uncultured Nitrospira sp. | reverse complement strand
GTGAGACGTGAAATGTGAAACGACGAGCCTGGCCCCCTTACCCCTTACGCCTAACCCCTCACGCTTCAGGCTGTACGGCCTTTTCCGCCTGATCTGTCAGCCGATTCAAGACGGTCTCAAGCTCCAGGCATGCCGCCTCCATCGCCCGTGCATCAGCATCTCGCGGAACCCAGATGGGGGTGCCCCACAGATAGAGACCTCGGGACCATGGGTACGGGACCATGAACCGATCCCAGCTCGCGAAGAGTTTTTTTTTGAGCAGCTAAAGGCCAGCGGCACAATCGGAAGCCCGGTCGCTTTGGCCAGCTGAACCACCCCGAGTTTCGCAACCTGGCGAGGCCCCTTGGGTCCATCGGGAGTCACCACAAGATCGGCACCGGATCGCCCAAGGCGGATCAACTCCCGCAAGGCAAGCGCCCCACCCCTGGTGCTTGATCCGCGAACCGCCCGATGCCCGAATCGAGAGACGATGCGCGCGATGATCTCGCCATCTTGATGCCGGCTGATCAACACATTGGCCCCTGGTCCGCGATAGCCCGTCGGGATCATGAGTTGCTGCGCGTGCCAAAACGCGAGGATGATATGCCGGCCCTGACGATACAACGCATCCACCTGCTCGTGGCCCTGCGAATCCATCCTCATCGACCGCCCCAGCCCTCGAATCACCGCAGCTCCGATCGGAGGGAGCAACGAGAGCTTCAGCCACTTTTCGACTCGCTTCATGGCGGGTTACACATCGGGTACATCCTGGAACTGCATTGCATGGAGCCGCTGGTACTGCCCCCCGCGGAGAAGCAGCTCGTCGTGTGTCCCTACTTCGACAATCGACCCTCGGGCCAGGACCATGATCCGATCGGCCCGTTGAATCGTGGTCAACCGGTGGGCAATGACGACGGTCGTTCGATTTTTCATCAAATTGGCGAGGGCCAGCTGGACGACCCGTTCGGACTCGGTGTCCAACGCCGACGTCGCTTCATCGAGGATGAGCAGAGGCGAATCGCGTAAGATCGCGCGGGCAATGGCCAAGCGCTGCCGCTCCCCGCCGGAGAGTTTCACCCCTTTCTCTCCCACAACCGTCTGGTACCCCTGCGGAAGGCGCTCGACAAATTCATGGGCATAGGCCAATCGCGCCGCTTGGATAATGTCCTCGTCGGTCGCGTCCTCCCTTCCAAAGGCGATGTTGTTGCGAATGCTGTCGTCAAACAAGACGACATCTTGTGACACCATGCCGATCTGCGATCGGAGCGAGCGGAGGGTGTAGGACTGAATATCGACCCCGTCGATGAGAATGCGACCGGCTGTCGGCTCGTAAAAGCGCGGGATAAGATTGACCAGAGTCGTCTTTCCACTGCCGCTGCTGCCCACGAGGGCCACCATTTCTCCGGAACGAATCGTCAGGTTGATGTCGTTGAGCGCCGGAACCGATTGGCTCTCATAATGAAACGTGACATCGTCAAACGTCACCGACTGCGCAATCCGCGGCAACTCCAACCGGCCCTTCTCCGCATCCTGCTCGGTCTTGAGGTCCAAAACGCCGAAGACCCGTTCCGCCGCGGCCAGGGCCTGTTGGATCACATTATTGGAACCGGACAATTTACGAATCGGCGTATAGGCCATGAACATCGCTGTCAGGAATGAGAAAAACTCCCCCGGCGTCATGGAGCCGTTGATCACGAGGAAGCCGCCATACCAAATAATCGACGCAACCCCCACGACACCGATCACTTCCATGTACGACGACCCGAGGGAGAAGACCTGAATCCCCTTCATCGTCGTACGGAGGAACGAGCGGTTGCTCCGTCGAAATCGCAGCTCCTCTGCCTCTTCGCGTCCATAGGCCTTCACCATGCGAATGCCGGAGAACGTTTCCTGAAGTGTGGAGGCCATATCCCCCATCCGCTCCTGGCCGCTTGCCGCCAACGCCCGCAACCGCTTCCCCATCCGCACCACCGTAAACACGGCCAAGGGAGTCACGATCATCGAGAGACCGGCCAACCGCCAATTCTGATAGAAGATCACGCTCATCATGGCCAGGAACGTGAGCCCCTGCTGAAAAATATCTTTCAGCACTCCCGCCACCGCGTTGGCCATCAACGTGACGTCGCTCACCACGCGGGACACCAACCGCCCCGACGTATTCCCATCGTGATAGGGAACGGGCAGACGAATGAGTTTCCCAAACAGCTCCTGTCGAACGTCGGTGATCACCTGATTCCCGACATAGTTCATGAGATAGTTTTGCCCGTAGTTAAACACGCTCTTAAACACCGCCACGGCGAAGAGCGCGAGCGGGAGGACGAGCAGGAGGCTTTCGTTCTTGTTGATGAAAATCTCGTCGAGGACCGGCTTGACGAGCCAGGCATAGGCGCCGGAGAAGGCCGCCACCAACCCCGAGCACAAGAACGCCGAACCCAACCGAACCCGATAGGGCTTCAGGTAGCGGAACAATCGTATTAAACGATCTAGAGTCGACATTCAGACAATGCCACCTGCGCAGCTCGGCTGGAGGCGCCGGGTTCCCCCAACGATTGCCGAACCTGTCGCAGCCCTTCTTTCATATCATTATACGCCGACGGATCGCGCAAGAGGCGCAGGACTTCTTGGCACAACCGCTCGTCCGTCGCCTCATCCTGAATCAGTTCGGGCACGATCGATCGGCCGGCCACCAAATTCACGAGCCCAATCCATTTTACATTGATCAGCCAACGCGCCAGCCAATATGTCAACGGCGACGTCTTGTACAGCAACACCATGGGAGTCCCCACCACCGCCGCCTGCAAGGTCGCGGTCCCCGACGCAATGAACAACACATCGGACAGGGCCATCACCTCACTGGCTTGCTCGTGCACCACACGGACCGGCACAGGGCTGTGCTGGAGCAGGGCCTGGATCAGATTATCGTCAATTGAGGAGGCCTGCGCCAGGATAAACTGCGTTCCCGGTTCGGCCACGACCAGTTGAGCAGCCGCCCTGAGGAGCACCGGCAAGAGCATTTCGACTTCGCTCTTTCGACTCCCCGGCAACAATCCGACGACGCGGGCGGACTCGTCCAAGCCGAACTCCCCGCGAAGCTTCGCACGATCATAATGCGGCGCCACCGAATCAAGCAGTGGATGGCCGACGAACGTGCACCGAACTCCTGCCCGGCTATAGAGCTCCGGCTCGAATGGGAGGATGACGACGACATGATCGACCCGGCGCTGAATCCACTTCATGCGCCCCGGCCGCCAGGCCCACACTTGAGGGGCAATGTAATAGAGCACGCGTCGACCGGCGGCTTTGGCAACCCGGGCGAAATGAAAGTTCAGCCCGGGATTATCGATCAGCACGACAAGATCCCAGGCCTCTGCCTTCAGCACCCGCCGGATGGCGCGCACGCGCTGAACCATAGCGCGGATGGCAGATAGCCCGATCAATCCCATCACGTCCAGTTGCGGAACCCCCGGCACAAGGCCGACACCAGCAGCCCGCATCGCAGCCCCGCCAATGCCGACCAGCTCGGCCTTCGGATCGAGCGCCATGATCGCTTTGGCCAAATGAGCCCCATGGAGATCACCCGAGGCTTCGCCTGTTACGATCAGTATCCTCATGACTTGGGGGAGGGGTATGGGGG
>CAZPWD010000113.1:3446-4661 GCA_964590025.1 uncultured Nitrospira sp. | reverse complement strand
GGGGTATGGGGGCAGAGGGATAATGGGGTATATAAATGGTACAGGGTCTGGAACTTTTCTCCTGCGCCCCCCTGTGTCCCGACTACCTCTCTATCCCATTACCCCCGTATACTCCGCTACCCCGCTATCCCACTACCCCCTTACCCCTTTTTTATCCCGCTACCCCGACTACCCCTATATCCCCACTACCCCGCTACTCCAACTACCCCCTTCTTCATGGCGAGCTGCAAAGGCTGCAATGGCCTGCAAGACCTGATGTGCCATGTTCACTGCAGCCGCACCATCCTCGCCCGACACCACCGGCCTCGTGCCCGTGCCGGCTGCGTGAAGAAACGATTCAAGTTGGAGCTTCAAGGGTTCTTCGTCACCACCCTGCACATGCGCGACATCGACGGTCGGCCGTTCCCCTGCCTTGGCGTTGCGTCGGCAAATCATACCTTGTCTCGTCTGAAAATCGATCGACAGATAATTATCTCGTTGGAAAAGACGCAGCCGGCGCATCTTATTCGTCGATACGCGGCTGGAGGTCAGGTTCGCCACGCAGCCGCTCCGGAACTGAATGCGGGCGTTGGCGATATCGATCGAGGAGGACAACACCGCCACCCCCGCAGCGCGCACCTCTTCAACGGGGCCGGGATTCAGAGACAGCACGAGATCCAGATCGTGAATCATCAGGTCCAACACCACATCCACATCCGTCCCCCGTTCACTGAAACTGCTGAGACGGTGACATTCGATGAATACAGGCCTCTCGATATGGGGACGCATCAGCGTCATCACCGGATTGAACCGTTCGCTGTGGCCCACCTGTACACAACAGCCCCGCTTCTTGGCCAACTGCACCAACTCCTGCGCCTCTCCAGGCGTGACGGCAATCGGCTTTTCAACCAGAACATGCTTGCCGGCCTGCAGACAGGCCTTTGCGACAGCATAGTGGCCTGAAGTGGGCACCGCCACACTGACGACATCGACGTGCGGCAACAATTCATCAGCCGTACGAAAGACGCGCACCCCATGCCGATCTGCGACCGCCTGCGCACGCTCGACCGACTGATCCGCCACGCCGACGAGCTGCGCCCCAGGCAAGGAGGCATAGAGGCGCGCATGGTGCTGCCCGAGATGTCCGACGCCGATGACCCCTGCCCGCAACGGTGTCATACTTCCAGCCCGCATGATTCATGACGGTTCGTGGCGAAATCGCTGAGCCGCGTCGCG
>CAZPWD010000113.1:0-3436 GCA_964590025.1 uncultured Nitrospira sp. | reverse complement strand
AGCAGCGGATCGGCGATTGCAGCAGAAGTGTTCATGAATCATGCGGGCTAGGCTCATTTCCCGCTCGGTTCGAGTTTCGTGATCCCGACAATGGCAATACGGGCAGACTTGGCCTTCTCCAACATGATCTCGCGATCCAACAGGATGGTCCGACCGGCTTCGATCGCCAACACGGAGGCCTTGACCGAGGCCATCACCTCGATGGTCCGAGGCCCCACGGCCGGGAGATCGAACCGTAAGTCCTGCTGCGGCTTCGATCGCTTGACCACTACCGCACCCTCCTTGGCCAAATCGCCGCCGCGCTTGATGGCTCCGTCGGTGCCTTCGACCGCTTCGACGGCCACGACCACGCGATCTTTGATCACAACGCACTGCCCGATATCGAGACGCCCGATGTCATGCGCCACTTCCCACCCGTAACGGATGTCCTCCCACTCTTTCTCCGATGGGGCCCGCGCGGTCAACGTCCCTTCTTCCACGAGAATCCCCTCGAGCCCAAAGGTCGATTCACAGATGGCGATCCCTTCTCGCTCAAGCTCCTTCGCTAATTCGCGCAGAATGTCGTCGTCTTTCCAGAGCGCCAAACGTGTCGCCATCGCCAAAGTGCGAAAATCTGGCCGCACCGTGGTAAAGACATGGGTCTTTTTGATCCCGCCCAACATCACTGCCTGATGGACCCCGTCATCCTTGAACGCCTTGATCAGCTTGTTGAGCTGGCCGATCTTGATCCAATGGATCCGATCCACATGGCCGGCCAACTCCGGTTCCGTCTCGCCTTCATGCGCCACAGCCGACACGTGATAGCCGAGCTTTTTGGCATTGTCCGCGAAGATGATGGGGAAACGACCGTTACCGGCAATGAGCCCAATCCGCTCTCCATCGGTGACGTGAGGTAGTGATGCCACGGTGCTTACTCCTCATCCTCTTGATCTTTGCCGACCGATCGGCAGATGCCGCGCTTCGTCCCCTCCAAGAACCCCAGGACCGTCATGACATCGGGTTGGTCTCCGAACTCGGCCTTGGCGAGCCTGGCCGCTTCAGCGATTCGGTGCCCCGACCGGAAGAGCATATCGTACGCTCGTTTCAGTACCGAGATCCGATCGGCCGAGAACCCCTGCCGGCGCAACCCCACCGAGTTGAGGCCATACATCCGCGCACGATAGCCACCCGCAGCCCGCATGAACGGCGGGAGGTCTTGCACGATGCCGCAACAGCCGCCGACCATGGAGTACGACCCGATCCGCACATGTTGATGGATACCGGTCAGTCCCCCGATGATGGCATGGTCGTCGATGGTGATGTGGCCGGCTAAACTCGCGGCATTGGCCAAGATGAGATGGCTTCCGAGATGACAGTCATGGGCAATGTGCACATAGGCCATCAAGAAGTTCTTAGAGCCGATGGTAGTCGTCCCACCACCTTGTACCGTCGCGCGGTTGACTGTGACATATTCCCGAAGAATGTTGTCATGGCCGATGATGACCTTGGTCGGTTCCCCCTTATATCCGAGGTGCTGAGGCGGTCCGCCGATCGAGGCAAAGGGATACAACTCATTCCGCTCACCAATCTCCGTCCATCCGTCGACCGTTACATGAGATAACAATCTGGTTCTCTTACCGATCGTGACATGCTCGCCGATCAGGCAAAACGGCCCGACCTCGACATCATCGGCGAGACTCGCCTTGGGATGAACTATCGCTGTTGAATGAATCTGCACTCTGAACCTCCAGTGAGACGCAAATTGTGAATCGTTATTCGTGAACCGCACATGCGGGCGCCGACCACATTTCTTTTCGTTTCACGCTTCACGCTTCACGTCTTTCTCCTCCTTCACCATCGCGGTCACTTCGGCTTCACAGACGAGCTCCTCCTCGACAAACGCTTTACCCTGCATCTTCCAGAACGGCACCCGCTTCTTGACGACGTCGATCTCAATCCGCAATCGATCACCTGGCACGACCGGTTTTCGAAACTTCGCACCATCGATACCGGTCAGATACACCACCGGACGCGTCGCGTTCCCCAGCGACTTCAACGCCAGAATCGCACCAACTTGAGACATGGCTTCGAGAATCAACACCCCTGGCATGACCGGGCGTCCAGGAAAATGCCCTTGAAAGAAGGGTTCATTGATCGTCACGTTCTTGAACCCTACGATCCGCCGGTCGGGGTCCAACTCCTGCACGCGATCGACCAGAAGAAAGGGATACCGGTGAGGCAAGAGGGACTGAATTTCTGCTTGTTCCATCACAGACATCGGCGGAATCTCCTCATAGGCAAGACTTCAGTTCTAGTGTTCTTCGGTTATAGCGACACGAAGAATGTTTCTTCCAACCCTTCTCCTCACCTCTCCAGGGATGGGGCCTGATTGAGCTTCCACTGCGCGCAACTTTCTCACCCGCCCACCCACTGGCACGCCGAGACGTGCCATTAGCCCAGGCGAGGGCCTCTTGTTTCCTTCTTTGCACCATCACACCTTCTCGCCCAAGGGAGTCGCCAGACTGTCCTTCACTGCGCGCATCGGACGAGCACCGTTTCATCGTGCGCGTTCTGCGAGCAAGAAGGATGGTCTGGCGGCTCCCTATCCCACCCTTCTGAGGCCGCGCGTTGCGCGAGCAAAGAAGATCATCAGGCTCCATCCCCCTCTATTTATTCTGTCGATCGAACTCCTTCACCACCTGATCGGTCAAATCCAACGCGGGCTGATGATAGAGCACAATCTTAATCGCCGCTTCGTTCCCCTTGTCGATGATCGCGACGTACCCGTTCTTTTCCACCACAGCTTGCGCGGCCGCTTGCACTTTTTTCGTGTATTCCGCCACCATTTCACGCTGCTTCTGCTGAATCTCGCGATTGAAGTCGGCCAGACGACGTTGATAGGCCTCCAACTTGGCCTGGAACTGACCTTGCTTCTCCTGCTTCGCGCTGTCGGTCAACTTCCCGTCTTGAATCGCCTGTTGCAATTCCTTCAGTTCTTGATCGTCGGCATTGATGATCTTTTGCCTGGTCATGGAGTAGGCCTTGAGCTCTTCCAAGGCCCGCTTGCCGGCCTTGGACTGCGCGATGACCACTTGTTGGTCCATCACCGCAACCTGGAAGGTTTCAGCCGACAACCCCGGCGACACCATCGCCAACCACAATGCCACTGCACCGATCAGACTAGTCACTCTCGGTCGTTCCATCGAAGCCTCCTCTGCTCTTCACAAGCACCATATCCTACACATGCAACAGGCAGGGTGGTAAAAATTCTCTTCCCCGCGCGTCATGCACCGTGACGCGCGACGCGCGAGACATGCGAGAAAGGCGCGAAGTGGACAGATTGGGTCTCCATCTCAGTTGGCTCGTCTCGCTTGTCCCGCCGGTCTCGCGCGTCGCGCCTAAGGATATTCACGATTAAATTCATCAATGACCTGACCTGTAATATCGAGTCCCTCAT
>CAZPWD010000112.1:3082-8472 GCA_964590025.1 uncultured Nitrospira sp. | reverse complement strand
ACGCCCGCGAGTAATGCGCTGTGGAACCAACCACGATGTTGATCCGAGCCTTCGAGATACAAATCCGCCGGCCACCACTTGCGTTCTTTCAACACCGCGGCGTAACTGACTCCCGACTCGAACCACACATCGAGAATATCCCGCTCCTTCTCGAATGCCACCCCGCCGCACTTAGAACAGGTCGTGCCCTTGGGCAACAGATCGGCAGCCGATTGCTCAAACCACACATCGGCCCCCTTGGATTCCATCAATGTCGCAAGATGTTCGATCACGGTCGGATCGGCCAGGACAGACCGACACCCGATACAGGTAAAGCCGGGAATCGGCACGCCCCACACACGCTGACGTGATAAACACCAATCGGGACGATTCTCGATCATCCCGTTGATTCGATCACGGCCGTAAGCTGGAATCCAGCGGACCCGTTCGATCTCCGCTAGGGCCTCTTTCCGAAGCTCGTTCGTCTCCATCGACACAAACCACTGTTCGGTGGCGCGGAAAATGACAGGTTTCTTGCAGCGCCAACAATGCGGATAGGAGTGGTTCAATGACCCATGACCCAACAAACGTCCGTTGGCCAGCAGAAACTCCACAATCTTCGGATTTGCCTTCAACACATGTTGGCCGGCAAATTCTTTCACCAAGTCGGTAAAGCGCCCGCCGTTGTCGACCGGCGCCAGAATCTCCAACTTTTCTCCCGATGACGCCGTGGCATTGTATTCAAGGACGAGGATGTAGTCTTCCATGCCGTGACCCGGCGCAATATGGACACAGCCGGTTCCCTGATCGAGGGTCACGAAGTCGCCGAGCAGAATCGGTGACAGGCCGGTGGTCAGGGGCCGTTGTGTTTCGAGCCCTTCGAATCCTTCCCTCCCCTTCTTCACCCCGAACACTCGAGCCCCTTCAAGCTTGCAGGCCTTCAACACGCTCTCAACAAGCTTCTCCGCAATGATCAGTACGTCGTCGCCTACCTGGACAAACGCATAGTCGATATCGCCATGGAGACAGACCGCTTGATTGGCCGGGAGTGTCCATGGGGTGGTTGTCCAGATGACGACGGAGACCAACTTGATACCGGCGGGGAACGAGATGCCGGGAAACGTCTTGCTGAGCACCGTGGGCGACGTGACCAACGGGAACTTTACATAGATCGAGGGAGAGGTGTGATCTTCGTATTCGACTTCCGCCTCGGCCAGAGCGGTTTGGTCCACCGTGCACCAGAGCACCGGCTTCAGTCCCTTATAGACGCCGCCCCGCTCCACGAACTTACCGAACTCGCGAATGATCGTGGCCTCATAGCCAGGATTCATCGTGAGATAGGGATGCTGCCAATCACCCAAGATGCCCAACCGCTGAAACTCCTCACGCTGAATCATGTAAAATTTCTCCGCATACTCTCGGCAGAGTTTGCGGATGGCCGTGGTATCGAGCGTCTTTTTCTTGTCGCCGAGTTCTTTGAGGACTTGATGTTCAATCGGAAGGCCATGGCAGTCCCACCCTGGCACATAGGGCACCTGGTAACCCGCCATCGTCTTCGATTTGATGATGATGTCTTTGAGAATTTTGTTCAGCGCGTGACCGATATGAATCCGGCCATTGGCGTAAGGCGGCCCATCGTGTAAGACGTACAGCGGCCGGCCTTTCCCCGCTTCCTGAATCTGTTCGTACAACCGTTCCTTCTCCCACGAGGCAAGGAGTTCAGGCTCCCGCTGCGGTAGGTTCGCCTTCATCGGGAAATCGGTTTTCGGCAGATTGAGTGTTGCCTTGTAGTCCATGGGCCTTTCAGGTTCTCACCGGAACCACAGTACAGGTAGGAATATACCCAAAGGAGGGGCTGAGGTACTAGCCTAAACTGATGAATCCATTACAGGATGGTCAAAAATGTTTCCGGCAAGGCCGCAGCGAGCGAGAGCCCGAGACGTACGGTTCGAGGTACGTTGAGGGTTTGAGCGAAGCGAGAACGAAGCCGGAAACCTTTTTCACCATCCTGCCCGCTAACTGACTGCCATCATGCGGTCCAGTGCCACCTTCGCCCAATGCTTCTCGTCGTCCGGCACGACGATATGGTTCACGACGTGGCCGTCGGCAAGATTTTCCAGCGCCCAGCAGAGATGGGCTCCGTCGATCCGGAACATCGTCGCGCACTGGCAGACCGTGGAGGAGAGGAAAAAGACCTTCTTATCGGTAAGATCACGCTTCAATCGATTAACCAGGTTCAATTCGGTTCCCACCGCCCAAACCGTCCCGGCCGGCGCTGCCGTCACCGTGCGGATAATGAGCTCTGTGGACCCGGACAGGTCTGCCCGATTGACGACATCCTCATGACATTCAGGATGGACGATCACCTTCCCAGCCGGATACTGCTTGCGAAAATTGTCCACATGCACGGGCTGGAACATCTGGTGCACACTGCAGTGGCCTTTCCAGAGAATGAGCTTCGCGCGCTGGATTGCCTCACGCGTATTGCCCCCGTTGGGTTGATAGGGGTCCCAGACGATCATCTCTTCTCTCGGCAGCCCCATCTTGTTGGCCGTATTGCGGCCCAAGTGCTCGTCCGGGAAGAAGAGGATTTTCCCTCGCCTGGCCCAGGACCATTCCATCACCGCCTTCGCGTTGGAGGACGTACAGGTAATTCCGCCATGTTCGCCGCAAAAGGCTTTGAGCACCGCGGCAGAGTTCACATAGACCGCCGGCATGACGGTCTCTTCCACGGGAAGGATTCGTCCCAGCCTCTCCCAACATTGATCGACCTGCTCGATGGCCGCCATGTCCGCCATGGAGCAGCCGGCTGCCATGTCCGGGAGAATCACCGTTTGTTTGGAGCGGCTCAGGATGTCGGCGGTCTCGGCCATGAAGTGCACGCCGCAAAAGACGATGTAGGGCCGCTCTGACCGCTCGGCTGCCAATTTCGAGAGCAGGAGGGAATCCCCGCGAAAGTCCGCATGTTCGATGACTTCATCCCGTTGATAATTATGGCCTAGAATCATGACCCGATCACCCAGCACACGTTTAGCCTCAACCGTTCGGAGGAACAATTCCTCCCCGGACAGTTGCTGGTAGTCCGTGATCGGCTTCGGAAGTGTCGAAAGTGTCTGCATAGGTTCCTTGGCGAAATAGCGTACGGCATCATTCTACGTGAGGGTTTCCCGACAATCAATGAAGCAGCCGCTGTGAGGAAGTCCTACACAGGCGATGATCCACTCGGTTCGGCCAGGGTAGGCCTAATACCCCGTTGACAACACAGGAGACCGGCGATACGATTCCATGTCGAAGCTAGGGGAGCCACACGGCTGAGAGTCCGCCCGAACGGACGACCCTCAGAACCTGACCTGGGTAATACCAGCGTAGGGAAGCGAGAACAACCGGAACCGTTGGTCTCTCTGCCGCACCCCTAAGCATCAGGTGCGGCTTTTTTTATTTGGAGAAAATCAGCGATCAGCGCACAGCAATCAGCTTCCAAAATCTATGCTAAGAGCTGATGGCTGATAGCTGACAGCATCCTGAAGAAAGGATTTCCTCATGAGCGACCATACAATCGGCAATGGATCTGCAACTGGTAACGGACACACGTCTGCCGGGTCAGCCTTGACGACCACGCCGTTCCCCGCCTCGCGCAAAGTATATGTGCAGGGGACGCAGGCAGGCGTGCGGGTCCCGATGAGAGAGATCGGCCTGAGCGCCACCAAGTCGATGAATGGGGGCACACCCATCGCCAATGAACCGATCACGATCTACGATACCTCCGGCCCTTATACAGACCCGGACGTACAGATCGACGCGCGGACTGGATTGGCGCCCTATCGACGGAACTGGGTGATCGGCAGGAACGATGTGGTCGAGCTCCCGGATATCTCTTCACATTATGGCCGCCTACGTGCGATTGATCCCAAGCTGGACGAACTCCGGTTTCAACACATTCGCAAGCCGCTCCGAGCCAAACCCGGCATGAACGTGACCCAGATCCACTACGCCAGACAAGGTCTCGTCACACCGGAAATGGAGTTCATTGCGATCCGGGAGAACCAATCCCGCGAAGTAGCACGCGAACTGGCCTCGCGGAATGGGCACGGCGGCGGGGTCACCCAACACCCGGGCCAGTCATGGGGCGCAAGCATCCCCTCTGCGATCACGCCGGAATTTGTCCGCGATGAAGTCGCCCGTGGCCGCGCGATCATCCCGGCCAACATCAACCATCCGGAAAGCGAACCGATGATCATCGGCCGCAACTTTCTGGTGAAGATCAACTCCAACATCGGCAACTCCGCGGTCGCTTCCTCCATCGAAGAAGAAGTGGAGAAGATGATCTGGTCCATTCGATGGGGCGCCGACACAGTGATGGACCTCTCCACCGGCAAGAACATCCACGAAACCCGCGAATGGATCATCCGAAATTCTCCGGTGCCCATCGGCACCGTGCCGATCTATCAAGCGCTGGAAAAAGTCGGTGGCAAGGCCGAAGACCTGACCTGGGAACTGTTTCGCGACACACTGATCGAACAGGCAGAACAAGGAGTCGACTACTTCACCATCCACGCTGGTGTGCGCCTCGCCTATGTGCCGATGACCGCCACACGCATGACCGGCATCGTGTCCCGAGGCGGGGCTATCCATGCGAAATGGTGCCTGGCTCATCATGAAGAAAACTTCGCCTACCGCCACTTCGAAGAAATCTGCGACATCATGAAGGCCTACGACGTGTCGTTCAGTTTGGGCGACGGGTTGCGCCCGGGCTCCATTGCCGATGCCAACGATGAGGCGCAATTCGCCGAGCTGGACACGTTGGGCGAACTCACCAAGATTGCCTGGCGCCACGACGTCCAGGTCATGATTGAAGGACCGGGCCACGTGCCCATGCATATGATCCAGGTCAACATGGAAAAACAGCTGACGGCCTGCCAAGAAGCGCCCTTCTATACGCTGGGACCGCTCACGACCGACATCGCGCCGGGCTACGACCACATCACCTCCGGCATCGG
This sequence comes from uncultured Nitrospira sp., assembly GCA_964590025.1. GTDB lineage: Bacteria > Nitrospirota > Nitrospiria > Nitrospirales > Nitrospiraceae > Palsa-1315. The sequence continues at coordinate 3,496 of CAZPWD010000112.1, read as the reverse complement.
CGCCGCCATGATCGGGTGGTTTGGCTGTGCGATGCTCTGCTACGTGACACCCAAGGAACACCTGGGCCTCCCCGACCGCGAAGATGTGAAGACCGGCGTCATCACCTACAAAATCGCCGCCCACGCAGCGGACCTCGCCAAGGGGCATCCGGGCGCGCAAATTCGGGATAACGCGCTCTCAAAAGCCCGCTTCGAGTTTCGCTGGGAAGACCAGTTCAATCTTTCGCTCGATCCAGACACGGCGAGGCTCTTCCACGACGAAACCTTACCGGACAATGCCGCCAAGGTTTCGCACTTCTGTTCGATGTGCGGCCCTCATTTCTGCTCAATGAAGATCACGCAAGATGTCCGGGACTATGCCGCGCAATTGCAGGTGGATGAACACACAGCGATTCAAATCGGCATGAAAGAAAA
>CAZPWD010000112.1:0-2982 GCA_964590025.1 uncultured Nitrospira sp. | reverse complement strand
AGCGATGTGATCATTGTCGGCGCCGGGCCTTCCGGGTTGATCTGCGCCCATGATCTGGCTGCGATGGGATTTCGTACGGTCATCGTCGAGCAGAGCCTTGCCCTTGGCGGCGGCTTTTGGTCGGGCGGCTACCTGATGAACAAGGCCACGATCTGCGAGCCGGCCAACGAGATCCTCGAAGAGATCGGCGTGCCCTGCAAGAAGATCACGGAATGTGAGGGGATGTACATGGTCGATCCCCCGCACGCCACCGGTGCGCTAATCGCTGCCGCATACAGAGGTGGCGCTAAGATCATGAACCTCACGAGAGTGGTCGACCTCATTCTACGGCGCGACGGCATTCTCGAAGGCGTGGTCGTCAATAGCACGACGGCTGAAATGGCCGGCCATGACATCATCCATGTGGACCCCATCGCGCTCGAAAGCAAGATCGTGGTGGACGCGACGGGCCACGACGCCGTCGTCGTGGAACTCCTGCACAAACGCAATCTCTACAAAGCCGTGCCCGGCAACGGGGCCATGTGGGTTTCTCGATCCGAAGAAGAGGTGATGGACCGGACCGGCGAGGTCTATCCCAACTGTTTCGTCATCGGGTTAGCAGTGGCGGCAGTATACGGTACCCCGCGCATGGGTCCGGCATTCGGATCGATGTTACTCTCAGGACGCTACGGCGCAGAATTGATCAAGAAGAAGCTGAAACAAGAGTAGCAGGGGGGAGCGTATGGCATATGGCTTATAGCCTATGGCACAAGACGATTCCGGAGTTCTTTGTCCCTGCTATACGCCATTTGCCATAAGCCATTAGCTCTTTGTGTTTTATGGATGTTCAAGATTTTTTGATACAAGGCGAAGGCCACGAAGAGGATAAACGCGAGGCGTGGCAACTCTTCCAACAGGCCTATGAACGCCAGATGAAGGGCGAGCTGGAAGAGGCTGTGACGCTCTACAAGAAATCGATTGAGACGCATCCCACCGCCGAGGCCTATACCTTCCTCGGGTGGACCTACAGCTTCATGGGACGTCTCGATGATGCGATTGAGGAGTGTCACAAGGCCATCGCGCAGGATCCCGACTTCGGCAACCCTTATAATGACATCGGGGCCTATCTGATCGAAAAGGGCGAACTCGACGAAGCGATTACTTGGTTTCAGAAAGCTCTCCAGGCGAGACGCTATGAGAGCCCGGCCTTCCCCCATCTCAACCTGGGTCGGGTCTACGAGCGCAAGGGCCAATGGACCGAGGCCATCGATTCCTACAAGAAAGCTCTGGCCCTCAATCCCAATTACGCCTTGGCAAAAAAAGCGCTGGGACGATTGATCAGTTCATTGAACTGAACTGGTTTGTTTGGTTCATCTGGTTTGTCTGGTTCATCTAGTTCTTTGGTTTAAGAGGGAAGCAGTACGGTTCAACTACGTGGCTCGAGCTAGAAAACCATGGCGATCTAGACTACCCAAACAAACCAGACCGACCAAAACAACGAGACAAACCAGATAAACCAAATGAACCAGACAAACCAGAAGACCGTGCTCGTGGGGGTAACGGATATTTTCTTTTACACCAAAGTCCGCGACGCCCTGATGTCGAAGGGCCACCGGATCGAACGGGCTCGCACGCAACAGGACATCGGTGAAAAGGCCTCGGCCACGATCCCATCCGCGGTAATTTTAAACATGAATGACGAGACACTGAACGCCTTTCAAGCCCTGGAAACCCTCAAAGCCGACGCACGATTGAAGACCATTCCCATCCTCGCCTTTGCCAATCATGAAGAAGTCGATACGTTTAACCGGGCCAGAGCGCTGGGGGTGACTAAGATTGTCTCGCGCAATGAGTTTTCCACTCGACTGAGAGACCTGGTAGAAGAGGTAATGTTGAATGGTTAATGCTGAATGTTGAATTGAATCTCATTCAACATTGAACATTCACAATTGAACATTTGACAATGAGACAATCCCGTCTGCATACACACCACCTGAAACTCGGCGCAATCTTTGAAGAGGTCGCCGGATGGGACATGCCCGCTCACTATGGCAAGTGGATCGCGGAATATCAGGCGGTGCGCCAGGCAGTCGGCCTCTCCGACCTCTCGCACCGGGGCAAGATCCGCGTCACCGGAGACGATCGCGTGAAATGGCTGCAGGGCCTCATCAGCAACGACATTCTCCCGCTCCAACCGGGCCAGGGCTGCTATTCGAGCTTTCTCACGCACAAGGGCAAGATGCTCGGCTACTTTCGCGTCTATACCCTATCCGACAGTCAGTGGGTGGAAGATGTCGGCGAGGTCGGCGACGCCACCTTCCAAGCCCTCCGAAAGTTTCTTCTCTACGGCATCAAAGCGAAGATGGAGAACTGTGCGGAGTCCTGGGGGCTATTGCTTGTCAGTGGGCCCAAGGCCTGCACGACCGTCAGCGCCGCCTTCGGCGTCGAGATGAGCGACCTCGAGCCAGTGAGCGCCATCGCAGCCAAGATCGGCGGCCATGCCTCGTTCGTCCTGCGTACAGAAGAAACCGGAGAGATCGACCTCGAAGTATTACTGCCTGCTGACGCCCTCAGCACAGCCTGGGAACGGCTCATGGAGGCCGGCGCGACATACGGCATCAAGGCGGTCGGCGGTCACGCTCGCGAGGCCCTCCGCATCGAAGCAGGGCTGCCAAAGGCCGGGCCGGACCTCAACGAAGAGATCGTCCCACCAGAAGCGAACCTGGAAGGGAAAGCGTTCAGCTTGGATAAGGGCTGCTATCCCGGGCAAGAAGTCGTGGCGAGGATGGACACCTACGGCAACGTGCGGCGGCACCTGGTAGGACTGGTCCTCAAGGACTCCGTCGTTCCTCCACATGGAGCCAAGCTGTTCAGCGGCAACCGGGAAGTCGGCTGGGTCAGCAGTGCGACGCACTCACCACAGCTCAAGACCCCTATCGCCCTGGCATTCCCACTCCGGGACTTTTCAGCCCCCGGCACCAACCTCACCATCGAAGTCGATGG
>CAZPWD010000111.1:0-8497 GCA_964590025.1 uncultured Nitrospira sp. | reverse complement strand
GAGGCGGCCTCCACGCCGGCTCGTCCCATCCCGGAGGTGCCGGTGGTCACGGTGTCGTCTGGCACGATGCCGGACGAACCGGAGTTCATCGGTCAGACCGAAGCGTCGCGACCGGTCGAAATCCGTTCCCAGGTGACGGGTATCCTCAAAGAGCGGTTTTTTGCGGAGGGGCGCGACGTCAAGCAAGGCGACCGGCTCTATCAAATCGATCCGATTCCGTTCAAAGCGGCCATGAGCAGCGCCAATGCCAGGGTGGCGCAGGCAGAGGCAAGGCTGGTGCAAGCCAAGCAAAATTTTGCTCGCGTGAAACCGCTGTTGGCGGAACAGGCGGTCAGCCAAAAAGATGTGGACGATGCGGTGGCGGAGGAATTGGCCGCCAAGGCGGCGCTGGAGGGAGCCAAGGGCGATCAGATGAAGGCCAAGTTCGACCTCGACAATACGCTCATCACTGCGCCTATCAGCGGTCGGATCGAGCGGAGTCGGCTCTACGAAGGGCGCCTCATCTCCGCGCAGACCGATCTACTGACCACGATTCACCAGTTAGATCCCATGTATGTGAACGCGAGCGCCCCGGAAACGTTTGTCCTCAAACGCCTCCGGGAGCGCGCGACTAATCGGATCCAGGGCGCGACACTCTACGAACTGCGTGGCGTCATCACATTTACGGACGGCAGCACCTATCCCCATGAAGGCAAGTTTGATTTGCTCGAAGTCGGCGTGCGCTCGGCCACCGGTACCAGGGACTTTCGCGTGACTTTCCCTAATCCGGATAGCGTCCTATTCCCAGGACAGTTCGTGAAAATCCGCATTTTGGGCGCTGTGAGAACCGGCGTCATCCTGGTCCCCCAGAGCGCCGTCCAGCAGGGACCCAAGGGACCCATCGTCTTTGTCGTCGGGGCTGACAATAAGGTGGAGATCCGCCCTGTTCGGGCCACGTCCTGGCGCGGCAGTCAGTGGTCCATCGAAGACGGGTTACGCGAGGGAGAGCGGGTGATCATCGCGGGATTCCACATGATCGCACCGGGCGTGCCGGTGAAAACCGTTCCGTATAATCAATCCGACCCAGCCGCTTCCGGCCAGCCGGCAGATGCGAAGCCGGAGCAGGCAAAATGATCCCGCATTTTTTTATCGATCGGCCGATCTTCGCTTCGGTCCTGTCCATCGTGATTGTCGTCCTGGGGTTGGTTGCCTTACAAGGCCTGCCCATCGCCCAGTTTCCGGAAATCACGCCACCCGTCGTCCAGATCGATGCGGACTATCCAGGCGCGAGCGCGGAAGTGATCGCGGATTCAGTCGCGCGCCCGATCGAAGTGCAGCTTCCCGGCATCGACAACCTTCTCTACTACGACTCTACCAGCACCAATGATGGGCACATGACCATCAAGCTCACGTTCGAGATTGGGACGAACGTGGACATCGCGCAGGTACAGACCCAGAACCGCCAGAAGCTGGCGGAACCCCAGTTGCCGCCCGAAGTTGTCCGCCAAGGCATTTCGGTCAAGAAAGTGTCGCCGGACCTGCTGGCGGTCGTCGCGCTCAGTTCCAGCGATCCCACGAAAGACCCCGTCTTTATCTCCAACTACGCGATCCTCAACGTAATCGATAATCTCAAACGGTTGCGTGGCGTTGGAGACGCAGTGGTCTTCGGCGGACAGAATTACTCGATGCGCCTGATCCTGGACCCGACCAGGATGGCGCAACTCAGCCTCACGCCCACCGACATTGCCAATGTCGTCCGCGAACAAAATCGGGACTTTCCAGCTGGGACGATCGGGCGGGAACCGGCGCCGAAAGGCACCGAACTGACGATCCCGGTGATCACACAAGGCCGTCTCACGGACGTGAAGGATTTCGAGGAGATGATCGTCCGGGCGCTCCCCGACGGGTCGATGATCCGCTTAAAAGATGTAGCCAAGATCGAGCTGGGCGCTCAATCCTATAGTCTCGAGGGCCGGTGGAACGGTAAACCCAATGTGTTTCTCTTGACCTTCCTGTCGCCAGGCGCCAATGCCCTCGACACGGTGAAGCGAGTTCGGAAGGAAATGGACGCGGTATCAAAAAGCTTCCCACACGGGGTCTCCTACGATATTCCGTACGATACGACCAAATTTATCGAAGTGTCTATCAAAGAAGTGGTCAAGACCCTGGTGGAAGCGATGGTGCTGGTCATCCTCGTCGTGTATCTGTTCCTCCAAAGTTGGCGCGCGACGCTGATCCCAGGCGTGGCCGTGCCGGTCTCTCTCATCGGTACCTTTGCCGGCATGCAGGCACTCGGCTTTTCAATCAACACCCTCACTCTCTTTGGGATGGTCCTTGCCATCGGGATGGTGGTCGACGACGCCATCGTGGTGGTGGAGAACGTCGAGCGCCACATGGGAGAGGGACTCTCGCCGAAGGATGCCGCCAAGAAGGCGATGGATGAGGTGACTGGACCTGTCATCGCGATCGTGCTTGTTCTCTGCGCCGTATTTGTGCCGGTGGGTTTCTTGGGTGGCATCACGGGCGAGCTGTACAAACAATTTGCCATTACCATCGCCATCTCCGTCATCATCTCCGGGATGGTTGCCCTCACGCTGAGTCCAGCCCTCTGTTCCCTGGTGCTGAAGCCAGGCCACAGCCAGCGTAGAGGTTTTTTCGGTGTCTTCAATCGATTCTTCGGTTGGACACAGGCTCGCTATACGACCGTTGTGGGGACGATCCTCAACCGCTCGGTCTTATCCTTGGTGCTCTTTGGCATCATCGGCCTCTTCGCCGTCGGGTTATTCAAGACGATTCCCTCCAGCTTCTTGCCGGAGGAAGATCAGGGCTACTTCATCACGATTGTTCAGCTGCCAGACGGTGCGTCTAAGCAACGGACCGATGTGGTGCTGAGTAAAATCGAAAACTACTTTCTCTCAATTCCCGCTATCCATTCGACCGATGCGTTGGTCGGCCAGAATTTCGTCTTCGGCACCAGAGGGCCGAACGCGGCGACGATGTTTCTGCCCTTGCATCACTGGGATGAACGACAGGGACCGCAGAACCACGTGAAGGCCCTGATCGGCGCCGCGTATGGAGAGTTCGCGAAAATTCCTGAGGCGCTGATTTTGGCCTTTAACGCCCCGTCTATCCGAGGACTCGGCGCCACGGGCGGGTTTTCCCTCCAGCTTCAAGATCCTAGCAGCGGGGATTTCAACAAGTTTGCCGGCGTGGCCCAAGAGTTTCTCGCCAAAGCCAGACAGCACCCGGCGATCGGAGCGATCGGCTCCAGCTTTCGCGTGAGCGCGCCGCGAATCTTTGCCCATGTGGACCGAGAACGAGCCAAATCGTTGGGCGTGCCGATCTCCGAAGTGTTCGACACGCTGCAGGCCTATTTCGGCAATCTCTACATCAATGACTTCCTCAAATTCGGCCGTGTCTATCGGGTGCAGACGGAAGCCGAGGCGCAATATCGATCCACGCCTGAGGACGTCGCCAAGATCTACGTGCGTGCCGTGAATGGACAGAGATCCACCATGATTCCGCTCGATACAGTGGTGACGACGGAATTCACCAGTGGACCGGATCCGGTCACCCACTTCAACGGATACAACACGGCCCTGGTCTTGGGAGCAGCGGCTCCGGGGTACAGTTCCGGGCAGGTGCTCGATGCTCTGGATCAGGTAGCCAAGGAGGTGTTGGTTCCCCAAGGATACGGGATCGACTGGAGCGGGATCTCCTACCAGGAACGCATGGTCGGGCAGCAATCGCTTTTTGTCTTTGCCTTCGGCTTGCTGATGGTGTTTCTTGTGCTGGCCGCGCAGTATGAGAGTTGGGCTGTGCCCTTTGCCGTGCTCCTCGCCGTGCCCTTTGGTATTTTCGGAGCCTTGTCCGCCGTGTGGGTGATGGGGATGTCCAACGACATCTACTTCCAAATCGGATTGGTCACGCTGATCGGACTCTCTGCCAAAAACGCAATTCTGATCGTCGAGTTCGCCAATAAACGTTATGAAGCCGGACACTCCTTGGTCGATGCCGCGATGGAAGCCGCCAAGATTCGGTTCCGGCCGATCATAATGACCTCGATGGCCTTTATTCTGGGCGTCGTGCCGTTGGTCCTCGCAACCGGCGCGGGCGCAGTCAGTCGCAATTCCATCGGAACCGGCGTCTTCGGCGGCATGCTTGCCGCCACCTTCTTGGCAATCTTCTTCGTGCCGCTCTTTTTTGTGCTGGTTCGGAAACTGAGTCGGCGTGGTGCTGGTCAAACGGGTCCACGTCCTAGAACAAGCTCGGGTCCTTTAGAGATAGAAGGAGGAAAGTGACATGCGCAGCCTCGTCCTGGCAGTCTTTTCGATGCTCGTGCTCTCTTGCGCGATGGGGCCTGACTATTCTCGCCCAGACATTCCCACCTCCGACTCCTTTCGCATGGCCGAGGAACCGAAAGATTTGCCCTCTCTCGCCAATGTGCCTTGGTGGGAACTCTACCAGGACGAGGAACTTCAGCGATTGATCCGTATCGCCCTCGAAGAGAACAAAGATCTCAAACGAGCGGTCGCGAGTATCGACGAATTCCAGGCACGCCTGTTCACGGCTCGAACGGATTTCGCCCCTCAATTCAGCGTGACCGGCAACTTCCCCGTCGCTCGCCAGGGCGGCTTTGCCGTCCCCGGTTTTCCCAATCCCTTTAACCATTATGGGCAAGGATCTCTGTCCTGGGAACTAGATATCTGGGGGCGAATCCGCAGGGCGAATGAGGCGGGTCTGGCGGATCTCTTGGCTCGGGAAGAGAACCGACGAGCCGTCACACTGCAAATCGTGGGCGGCGTGGCCCAGGCCTATTTCGATCTTCGGCAGTTCGATATGCAGATGGAGATCGCCAAGCGCACACTGCAGGCGTGGGAAGAATCGGTGAGAATTGGCCAGGCGCGGCTCCGACAGGGAATGATCAACAGGCTGGATGTCGACCAGTTCGAGGCCGAGCGAGAATTTGCCGCGGCTCGCATCGCAGAGCTGCAGCGACAGATAGTTCAGAAAGAGAACGAACTCAGCGTACTCCTGGGGAGGAATCCCAGCCAAATCGCTAGGGGGCGATCGCTTACCGAACAGACGATGCCGCCTGTGGTACCCGCCGGTCTTCCCTCAGAACTGCTCCAACGCCGTCCAGATGTCGTACAGGCGGAGCAACAATTGGTTTCAGCCACCGCCAGGATTGGGGTGGCGCAGGCTGAACGGTTTCCCAAACTGTCGCTCACAGGAATCCTTGGTGCGGCGAGTCCGCAGCTTACGGATCTTGTGTCGCCGGGAACCGATTTCGGAGTTCTCGCCCCGGTCGTGACCGGCCCCTTGCTAAATGCCCAGACGTTGGGGTTCCAACAGCGGGCGGCCGAGGCCCAAGCCAAGCAGGCCGTGGCCCAATACGAGCAGACGATCCTCGTCGCCTTCAGGGAAGTTGAAGACGCGTTGGTGGGGGTCAGCACCGCCCGTGACCAGGCCGCAGCCCAGGAGAGACAGGTCAATGCCCTACGGTCGGCCATGCACATCGCCAGTGTGCGATACAAAGGCGGACTCGCGAACTATCTGGATGTCCTCATTGCACAGCGGAGTCTTTTTGAGGCGGAATTGGCGCTTGTCGCCACCCGTCGTCTCCATCTGGTGTCGGTAGTCCAACTGTACAAGGCCTTGGGTGGTGGCTGGTCGCCGGAAGCGGCTCGAGAAGGTCAAGGCTCCTCGACGGAGAAGCGCAACGGATGAGATAATTCGACGGCGAAGGGGATTCCCACCGACGGTCAGTTCATGACCTTCACCAAGGAGGCAGCCATGCCGAAGCGTACGGCACAGAAAGAGAACACACCGCGGATGAGGCGCATCATCTTTGGAAAAGGAGCGTCCGTTTCTCGCGGGCTATCGCACGATGAGATCGAGCGGCGCGCCTACCAGATTTTCCTCGAACGTGGCAGTACCGACGGCCATGCCGAAGAGGATTGGCTGCGGGCAGAATATGAGCTTCGACGAGAGAAAGGCCAGGCGTGAGAAACGATGATGGAAAAACCGGCAGACGTGCAGCATCCCATTCATGACCTGTTCAAGCGGCGATGGAGCCCGCGCGCCTTTTCTGACCAACCGGTCGAAGCGGAGAAACTCCGCATTCTCTTCGAAGCCGCCCGGTGGGCACCATCCTCCAACAACGAGCAGCCTTGGCGATTCATCGTCGCGAATAAGGACGATGAGACGGAGTGGAACCGGCTCCTCGCTTGTCTGGTGGAGGGCAATCGCAAATGGGCCTACCGCGCTCCGGTCCTGATCTTGTCCGTGGCGAGCCTGAACTTTGAGGAAGATTCCACACCGAATCGGCATGCCTTTCACGACACCGGAATGGCGGTCGAGAATCTCGTGCTCCAAGCAACCGCGCTCGGACTTGCATCGCATCAGATGGCAGGTTTCGACGTGGAGAAGGCGCGCGCCGACCTCAATATTCCGTCGGGCTACGAGCCGGTTGCGGTGATCGCGGTGGGCTATCCGGGCGACCTCGCTTCCCTTTCCGACCGGCTACGAGAACGAGAACTGCAGCTACGAAGCCGCCGGGCCATTTCAGAGTGGACATTTTCCGGGCGGTGGGGAACCCCCCTACGGTAACAGTGTCATAAAGGAGTGAAGCAGATGGGGTCGTTAAGCGGAAAAGTCGCGATCGTCACCGGGTCATCCAGCGGGATTGGACGGGCGATTGCAGAGCGATTGGCCGAAGACGGAGCGATTGTGGTGGTGAATTACGGAACGAGTGCGGAGAAAGCTCAGCAGGTAGTCACGGGCGTTCAGGCCAAGGGTGGGAAGGCCGTCGCTGTCCAATCTGACATGAGCCAGGTCGCAGAGGCGCGCCGCCTTGTGATCGAGACGGTGAAGCAATTTGGCCGACTCGACATTCTCGTCAACAATGCCGGGCGGTTTATGCCTAGGCCACTCCTGGAAACTTCCGAGGCTGACTTCGATCAGATCATCGCCTTGAACGCCAAGGGTCCCTACTTTGCGATGCAGGAAGCGGCCAAGGTACTTAAAGAGGGTGGACGCATCGTGAACATTTCGACCGATGGAACTCATTTGAGTTTTCCCGATGCGACGGCCTATCTAGGCAGCAAAGGCGCACTGGAACAGTACACGAAAGGCCTGGCACAGGAACTCGCTCCACGAGGCATTACCGTCAATACGGTCTCGCCAGGTTTTACCGAGACGGGAATGATGACAGACCAGTTCCGCCAGATTGGCATACAGATGTCGCCGTTGAAGAGGCTTGGTCTCCCCAAGGATATTGCCGACGTGGTGGCGTTCGTCGTCAGTGAAGAGGCGCGGTGGTTGACGGGCCAAAATATTCACGCCGGCGGCGGCATTGTCATGTAGGAGGGAACGGATGGGGCGGCAGAATATTTCCACTGGTGGTCCTTGGGAGGGCAAGCTCGGCTATTCGCGGGCGGTCCGGGTCGGTGCCTCAATATTTGTCTCTGGCTCGACGGCCATGACGGCATCAGGTCTCGTTGGCAAGGGGGATCCCTATGCACAGACGATTCAGACGTTGAAGAAGATTGAAGCGGCGCTCCAGCAGGCTGGCGCCTCGCTTGCCGATGTGGTCCGAACGCGCATTTACGTGGTGAACATTGATCATTGGCAGGACGTCGGCCGGGCCCATGGCGAAGTGTTCGGCTCGATCCGGCCTGCGACGACGATGGTGGAGGTCACACGGCTGATCGATCCGGATATGTTGGTCGAGATCGAGGCCGATGCCATTCTGGCCCAGGAAGAGTCATAGGGGCAGGCGCGTGGGTTCTCAGATGGATCAACAGGCAGCAGAAACCAGGCATCTGTCCAAGACGGATCCGGTCATGCGCCGGTTGATCCGTGAGGTGGGTCCCTTCACCTTGACTCCCCGATCGAAGCGGTCGCCGTTTGAATCGTTGGCACGAGCGATTGCCTATCAACAACTGCACGAGAAAGCGGCAGAGAGTATTTTGCGCCGGTTCGTGGCCTTGTTTCCGACAGGAAGGTTCCCTCAACCGGACGATCTGCTTGCGATGAACGAGCAGGCGATTCGTGGTGCCGGCTTTTCACAAGCCAAGGTCGCGGCACTTCGCGATCTGGCCGCCAAGACGCTGGATGGTACCGTGCCGACAGGCGCCATCGTTCGGAAGCTCGACGACGAGGCGATTATCGAGCGGCTCATTGCCGTGAGAGGTATCGGACGTTGGACGGTCGAAATGCTGCTGATCTTCCAACTGGGGCGACCGGACGTCCTACCGGTCGACGACTTCGGTGTACGCAACGGGTTCCGCATCGCCTATGGTCGGCATTCGATGCCGATGCCGAAAGAGGTGCGACGATACGGGGAGCGCTGGAAGCCCTACCGCACTGCCGCAGCCTGGTATCTCTGGCGGGCGGCCGATCGCGCGAAGGAAGCCAAGAAGGTTTCAGGCATCGACGCGTAGGGGTTGCGCCATGGCCGATGAAAAAAAACGACTCGACTCCAATGTCGCAGGCAACTTTTTTGTCGATGCGA
>CAZPWD010000110.1:0-8531 GCA_964590025.1 uncultured Nitrospira sp. | reverse complement strand
GCATCGGCGCAGCGGTTGCCACTGACAATGGCGCTTTCCAGGTTAGGAGGCCATCCTGTATCAGTCCAGGCTCCTGCTACGAGCAAGTTGGCTATCGGACTGCGTTGCATGGGTCGATGTGATTTTGTCCCGGGCCTGAGTGAGAGGACGGCGCCTGGAATTGTCCGGCGGCTGGTCGATGCGATCCTGCTTTCAGGCATGAGGAGCCCCACCGATCTGAGCAGGTCAGGAATCGCTATATCAAGGTTTGAGTCCGGTCGAGCCTGCGCGAACTGACTGTCGGTCGTGATGAGTGAGAAGCCTGTGCGATCAGGCGTTGCCGCTGTGGCGAGTACCGAGTGAAATGATGTGTCATTCAGCAGGACGAGGCGAGGGGTGGCACAGGGTTGCTCAGCATGCACGTGAATGATTGTGCTGTCGACCGATAACAATTCCGCGAGTTGTTGAAAATAGGCGTAGCGGGTCAGCCATCGCTCTGGAAGTAAAGGCGTGAGTTGCTGAGGGGGCAGGGCTGCCACATACCAATCAGCTTGCAGCAGGGAACCATCCCGCAGCAGGACGCCCGAGATGTGATCTCGTTCATATCGGAGCTGTGTGGCTTCAGTATTGCGCATAATGGTCGCGCCGACCTGGGTCAGTGTTTCGATGATCGGTTGTACGAAGCAGGTCTGAAACGAGTCCTGAACAACCAAGATTCGGCTATCTGAACGAGTGCTCAGGAACAATGGCCTCATCGATGTGACGAAGGCATCGGCGGACATCGTGGAGAGATCATTGCCGGTCAGCCATCGTGCGAGAGGATTCCAGACGACGCGGCGCGTCCGTGCGCTTTGTCTGATTGAAGCAAGCCATTCGTCGGCAGTGCGCTGCTCCAGATCGGCAGGCAGCCGTTCTTCGCCTTCCCACAGCTGTTCCATCCATGATGCCAGTTGCCATCGTTCTTTCCAGGGGATGCCTGCAAATCTCAGGAGGTTCATCCACGTATGAAGAGGAGCGGGGAAACTGGTGCGCGGGTAATGAACGAGGGAGCCGTCATGGAGACAAAATTCTAGTAAGATCTCGGCCTCTGCCGGCTGCCGTGGATCGGGATGCAGCAAATGCAGCAAGGCTTGTGTTGCGCGATGGCAGCCTAGGATGGTGAAGGACTCAGGGGAGTCACAAAGGTCTTCACTTGTGCGGGTGCCTCCAAGCAGGGGGCGACGGTCGATGATCGTGACTCGATACCCAAGACGAGTGAGGCGGTAGGCCGCGGTGAGACCGGCGGGGCCTCCACCAAGAATCACGACGGACTGAGTGACGGTGGATGTCACGAGAATCGGGAGCGGAGCCAAACTCCGGCGGTCACGGCCAGTCGACGGCTCGTTGATAGCCGGGCCCGAGGGCCGAATATCCGATGTCCCGGCTCCTCGATCTTTTTCAAAATACGGAAATATACGGCGCGCATGATTTCAGAGACAGTCAGCGCCCGCTGGTCATGTGCCGGTAGAGCCTCGAACGCCGCCTGTGCTTTTGCGTAGTACTCATGGGCCCTTGCGGTTTCGGAGTGAAGCAACTTGCGGAGCTCTGCGCTTTCTTGTCGCTGGAGGATCGCCTGATCGGTACAGCCGAATTTCTTCAGGTCTTCCTGCGGCAGATAGATGCGACCTTGGGCTGCGTCTGTCCCGATGTCCCGTAGAATGTTCGTCAGTTGGAACGCCATCCCGAGATCGACGGCATAGTCTTGTGCCCTGGCCGATGTAGGTCCGAAGATATGGAGGCAGATCAGTCCCACGACCGATGCGACACGATAGCAGTAGAGCTCGAGGTCTTGAAACGAGGCGTACTGTGACGCCGTGAGATCCATTTCGACCCCTTTAATCAGCTCATCGAAATAGGCCTGAGGGATAGACAGTTGCTTCACATGGTTGGCCAGGCTGATGGTCACGGGGAAGGTCGGTGTGCCGCGGTAGGCCGCTTCAAGCTCGGTCCGCCACCGGTGCAGTTCCTCCTGGGGGTTGCTTCCTGCCGGGGGTTCATCGACTGCATTGTCGACCTCCTTACAGAAGGCATAGACCGTGTACATCGCAGCGCGCCGTTTTCTCGGGAGGAAGAGGAAGGAATAGTAGAAATTGCTTCCGCTCTTTTTGGTGAGAGCCGTGCAGTAGGCTTGCGCGTCACTGACGGAGAGTGAAGTCATGGGCGTTGGTGAATCGACACTGGTCTAAGGCGGCAGGCCATGGATTCGTGAATGTGGTCGTGGTCTGACGGGTGCAGGATAGCTGCCAAGAGTTCGACGCCGTCAATCAATCGAGGGCCTGGCCGGCTGAAATAGGAGGCGGCGTCGACCAGGAATGTGTGCTGCTCCAGGTCCGGGGATAGGCGCCATTGACCAGGCTGCTGCATCAGTTGGAACAGTTCTTCTTGGGTCCGTTCAACGGAAAAACCGCAGGGCATCACGATGAGGACGTCCGGAGCCGCGGCCAGGACCTCGTTCCACGTCACAACCCGCGAGGGGCTCCCAGTTTGCGCGAGGACATCCTGGCCGCCGGCGAGCTGGACCATTTCAGGAACCCAGTGACCTGCGGCGTAGAGTGGGGAGAGCCATTCGATACAGACCACGCGAGGGCGATGAGCGATCCTCTGGACGCGAGCGTGCACGGCCTCGAGTCGGTCACGCAAGTGCGCGGCGAGACGATGGCCCTCCGCTGACCGATTGGCGGCGTCGCCGATCCGAACGACATCATCGATTACATCATGGACCGCGCTGGGGTTCAACGTGAGGACGGTCGGTTGCCGAGGCATGGAGCAAAGGGCGTCGTGCAGTTGGTCCGGCGTGACGGCACAGACATGACAGAGGTCTTGGGACAAGATCAGATCGGGTTGCGCCTGCCGCAACAGATGGTCTTTCAGCCGATAGAGCCGTTGTCCTGACGCTACAAGCTGACTCACTTGTCTGTCGATGTCGGCGCTGGCCAGTCCGTGAGGAGGAATCATCGGTTCAACCATGATGGGCACGCTTCTGACCGACGGCGGGTAGTCGCACTCATGACTGATCCCGACCAACTCATCGCTCAAGCCGAGCAAGGCAATCACTTCGGTCGCACTGGGAAGCAGAGAGCAGATTCTCATACCGCTCGGTTCTTAAGCGGCCGGCCACAAGCGTTCGCGGAGTTCGCTGAGGCGAATCTGTGAAAGGCTTTGGACGACCGCATGGGCTTCATGCAGATCTTGAATCGTGTGTGTGTTCGCCACGGCGAGGACTTTCATCCCAGCAGTTTTCGCGCTGCGGATACCCGGGATCGAATCCTCAATCGCCAAGCAGGATTCGGCGGTGATGGCCTGCTCTGGGCATTGTCGATTCAACGCGTTGAGGGCTTGGAGAAAGGGTTGCGGATCGGGCTTTCCTCTGGTCACGTCTTCTGCGCTGGTGATGTGAAGAAATTCTTTTCTGAGCCCTGCCTCTTCAAGGATCACCTCGATTTCATGGCGAAGGGCTCCGGACGCGATGGCTAGTGGGTAAGCGGCGGCCTCACGCACGAACTCGCGCACCCCGGGGAAAATGACCAGATGATCCTTCACCGATTCCAGATAGACATGGGCTTTTCGTTGCATCAGTTGTGTGAGGGTGGACGGGTCAGTGGGATGTTGGTTCGTGGTGAGTGCCGCGATAAAACAGCCCCGATCGTCGTACCCCAAGTAGTTGGCGTAGTAGTCGGATTCAGTCAGGCTGATGCCGATTTCAGCCAGAGTCTGACGAAAACCAGCGAAATGGAGGGGCTCCGTGTCCGCGATCACGCCATCAAAGTCGAAGATAATCGCTGTGAGTGTGGCCATGCAATCGTCTCGCTACTGTGGGTGTGGTTACGGGATATAAAACGGGCGGATTATAGCACAGGGAGATTGCCTGAACAGGCGAGAATGTGTCTGCTCGGCAGCCACTTGCGTGAGAGAAAATGGGAGGGTCAGAACTTCAAGCGAAGACGTTTCTCCGATACCCAACCCTTGGCACCTTCGTCGGTGCGTACCAAATACATCCAGCCGCTGGGCTGTAGATCACCGTCCATGATGGTCAGTGAGACCCCTGGACGAACGATTGGCCCAGGCTTGCTGCTCGATGAATCTGCGAATAACGGAATGCTTCCGCCGGGAGCCATTTCGTCAACCGTGACGGTCACTTTCTGTCCTTCGCTGAAAATCGGGTCGAGAGGAGGTACGACTGGTGCAGCGGGTCTCGTTGCCGTTTGGGACGGTAGAACGACTGCTGGGGCCGCAGGGGCGACGGCAGTGGTGGGAGTGGTTGCTGGAGCCAAGGGAGCTGAGGCCTCGTCACTCGGACTGGGAGCGGTTTGTGGCGCGGGTGCCGGTGGTGCCACGGGCGCCGGGGCCAACGGTTTCGGTTTCATGGCGATTGGTGGTGGGGTGCTCTCACCCAGGTAGGGGCTGAGCCATTCTGTCATCATCTCCGGTTCCATCGAGACATAGGCAATGCCGCCGACAAGAGCTAGGAGCAGTAACCAGAGGATCGGGCTTCCCCCACCGGATTTCTTGCGGGGGGGCAGCGGGCTCCTTGCTTTCGTGGCGATCGTTTGATCGAGTTCCTCTTCCGTGAATTCCAAATCCGGTTCTGGTTGGCGGGCGAAGAGGAGAGTCCAATTAACAGGCTTCCAGACTGACGTCAGGTTCCCAACGAGAGCAGCCATCGAGCACCTCCCTACCGAGCGATTCGATCCCACATGGGCTAATCTGTGAAAATACCTATCACCATCGCCGAGCGGTGTCAATTTTGTTGAGGAATTTCGCGTACGAGCAGCGAGGTTCAACAGGGATGCGATGGGCTGCAGGAAAAGACTTGTCGTTCCCGGCTGCCCGTACGAAAGACGGTGAGGCCTTTGCATCCAAGTTGGTATGCGAGCAGAAAGGCTGCGGCCACTTCGGGTTTGGTCGCCGTGGCCGGCAAATTGATGGTTTTTGAGACTCCGCTGTCGCTATATCGCTGAAACACGGCTTGCATACGCACATGATGCTCGGGTGAGACATCATGCGCCGTGACAAACAGTCGACGTAGCTCTTCGGGGATATGGGCCAAATGTTGAATGGAAGGATGCGCCGCCAGGTTGGGCTGGAGTGCGGCGAGATCGAGACCGAGTGTGCGCGCGCGACGGACGAAGGCTGGATGAAGCGAGGTGAGCACGACGCCGTCCATGACGCGGCGGACTTCCTGCACGCCGTATAACGGTTCAATACCAGGCGAGCAGTTGGCGATGAGGCTGATGCTGCCAGTCGGTGCAATGGTGGTCACGGTCGCGTTTCGATGCCGCTGGTGAAGTGTTTGAAGCCGGCTGCCTCGATAGGCAGGAAAGACTCCACGTTCGGCGGCCAGCCCTGTCGACGCGAGGTGGGCGCGAGATTGAAAGAATTCCATCAGAGTCTTAGCTGTGTGGAGTGCGGCTTCGGAGTTGTAGGGGATATTGAGGGCGATCAGTAGGTCGGCAAAGCCCATGATGCCCAGGCCGATCTTCCTCGTATTTTTTGTCATGCGGTCGATGTGAGGAAGCGGGAAGCGGTTGCGATCGAGCACATTGTCGAGGAAGCGTACGGCGAGAGAAATAGTTTCGGCCAATCGGACGAAGTCGATGGTGGGGCGTGCATCCGGTCGTGCGACGAAGTTGGCCACGTTGATGGAGCCGAGGGTACAGGATTCATAGGCCAGAAGCGGTTGTTCACCGCAGGGGTTGGTCGACTCGATAGTACCAAGGCGAGGGGTGGGATTGGCCCGATTGATCGTGTCTAGAAAGACCAGGCCTGGCTCGCCGCTGGCCCAAGCCGCTTCGACGATCCGATCGAAGATGAGCTGTGTCGGAAGCCGCCTCGTCGGTTTGTTAGTATGGGGATTGATCAGGGCATAGGTGCGGCGGCGTGCGAGGGCCTGCATAAAGGAATCGGTGATGCCGACCGACAGATTAAAATTCGTCATCTCGGTTGGCGCCTGTTTGAGTGCGATGAAGTCGAGGATGTCCGGGTGGTCGATACGCAGAATGCCCATATTCGCGCCGCGCCTGGTCCCGCCTTGTTTGATGACGTCTGTCGAGAGGTTGAAGAGGTGCATGAAGGAAATGGGTCCGGATGCCACACCGCTTGACGACGCGACCCGGTCGTTGTGAGGGCGTACGTGACTAAACGAGAATCCCGTGCCGCCGCCCGATTGGTGAATGAGCGCCTGATGTTTCAGGCTGTCATAAATGGAGGCCAGGGAGTCTTCGACCGGGAGGACGAAACAGGCGGAGAGTTGCTGGAGGCGTCGCCCGGCATTCATTAGTGTGGGAGAATTGGGAAGAAAATCGAGGCGGGCCATGCAGTCGTACCAGCGTTGAGCCGCGTGGGGCAGCCGGCCGGCTATAGGGTAAAGTCGTTCAGCTTGTGCGATGTCGGTCGCGACGCGCCAGAATAATTGCGCCGGCGTCTCGATGATCGTTCCCGTATTGTTCTTGGCCAGATAGCGCCCACGGAGGACGATATTGGCATGGGCTGAAAGTCGAAGTCGTGGAGATCGCGGCGGGCGTGAGGACGTGGTCGTCTTCTTGACGGACATAGCACCATTATATACCGGCAGCAGCCTGATTGATTCTCCTTCACCGAATACCCCGTAATTTTCTGCGGAGGGCTTTATTGATGGCGTGAGAGAGATGATGCGGCTTGCATCTTGAGTGTCCAGTTCGGCAGAATGAGCGTCCACTGACCGACGACCATGAAATCCTATCGTGAAGAGCTCTGGTTCAAGACGAAGACGCGGCGCGCCTACCTCAACATCACACAGCAGGTTGAGGCGGCGGTCAAGAAGAGTGGCGTCCAAGAGGGGCTCGTGCTGGTCAATGCCATGCATATCACGGCCAGCGTCTATATTAATGACGACGAACCAGGCTTACTCAAGGACTATGACCGATTCTTAGACACGCTCGTTCCTCAGGGCGCGACCTATACGCACAACGAGACGGGAGAAGATAACGGCGACGCCCACATCAAGCGCCAGCTGATGGGGCGAGAAGTTGTCGTTGCGATTACCAAAGGCCGGTTGGACTTCGGTCCGTGGGAACAAATTTTTTATGGGGAATTCGACGGGCTGAGACGAAAACGTGTGTTGGTGAAGGTGCTTGGATCATGAGCCGACGTCATCCGATCGGTGGCTCGGATCCTGTAGGGATAAACTGTTGGAGCGCTTGCTACCACAGGGAAAGTTTGGCAACATGGAGCGCAGTGATACCGGGCTGTACGGTAGGAGTTTGTCTATATGTTGAGTTGGTCTCGTCCTGACCCTCTCACAAGAGATCTCGTTCACTTGATCAATGCCCGGCGCCATGACCATGGCGATACCGATGCGGCGATCGATACGCTGCAAGCCTTCTTGGAGCAGGGACGGGAGTATGATCTCTTAACGGTGCTAGCGGCGCTGGATGAGGACATGGCGGAATGGCTCTTCGATCTTCTCGCGGAGGCATCCTGCTCCGTGCTCATAGATGGGCCGGCCGATGATAAATTGTCCTATGCCATTATGGCGGCATTGGAACTTCCTCTCCAAGCAAATCTGGTCCATCCACTCAAGTTGAAGATCGACCCGGTTGCGACAGCGGATCTGTTGCATCGACATCTCCAGCTCTCTGCCGGGACGGTGGTGCGTGTGGAGTCGCGCCTATTGACCGATTCGACCCTGGAGCCGCTCAGCCTTCAGGGTTTGAATGATCATTTGAGTACGGTGGCGGATTCCCAGCGGGCCACTACAATTGCTGCTCGGCTTTATCCGCCTGTCGAGAGTACCGCCTTTCTCTTCTTTGAGTTGATCGGTGTGCCGGACTCTGGACTGCCCGATTCGCTGGAGGACCAGCATCGTCGGGCTCTCCTTGAAGGTCTCGTGGCGCAATGTCCTGAGTTGGCGTTGGCTCCCGATATGATCGAAGCACCGGTCTACGCCGCCTATGCCATTTTTGATGCGCAAAATGCCGTGCGGCTCCATCGGCTGGCGGATGAGACCGCAGCAGTCTGGCGTGATTTGGACCCGCTCGTCCGTGCCCGCACGATCGTACACCTCCATACGCAATGCGGGAACGGCGTGTACATGCCGGTCTGGACTGATCTGTTTGATCCCGAACTTCCTGAAGATCACGGTCCCGTGTGGACCTCTCCAGATGTGTGGATCTTCACGGCCGACTTGCCTATCGAATGGCCTGGAGAAATGCTCACCAATCGGCTGCTCGCCGAAGGCTGCACCAGGTTTGAAAACCACATCGTTGAAACTCCGGACAACTAGCCCGCATTATCCGTGAGCGCTTGTGTTTCAATCGCCGATGCCTGACTCATGCGAGACGGGCGAGACTGGCGGGAGAAGCGCGACTGGCAGGGACAGGGCTCACACGTCACGCGAGTCTCGCTCCTCGTGCTTGTCGCGCGCCACTCCACCATTTCACTACGAACCGCCATGAATAATGCGGCTAATGTCGGACAAGCCTCAGGTAGAAACAGGACAATTCGTCGATTTTTTTGACGGCTTATCCTATGCTGGG
>CAZPWD010000109.1:0-8558 GCA_964590025.1 uncultured Nitrospira sp. | reverse complement strand
AAAACACGGTGGCCGAATTGCCTTCGGTGATTTTGCGGCGGAGTTCCTGGCTCTCGAAGAAAATGATGCCGCGACCGGTGCCAGTTTCATATCGGAGGTTCACGTCGGTCTCGAAACCAGTCCAGCTACAGAATTTGACGGGGCCACCGGCGATCTGTCCCGGCGTGCGGTCGAGCGAGCCATAGAGGGATTGGAGATAGGCAAGAATCTGATCGTGGGCGGCCTTGCCTTGGTAGCGGACGGTGACACGCGCGAATTTGCCTTCGGAGGTCACGAATCGCATGGAGTCGACCCTTACATTGCCAAGCGAAGGAGCCCCGGTCTTCAGTTCATAGGTTTGAGACCGACCGGTGTCCTCGACTTTCATGAAGGTGTCAGTTTCAGAAAATGTTGCGCCCCAGGGGATCCCCTCGAACCCGTTTGGATCGTTCTGCATCGGCACGGCGAATGCCAGGGCGCCCTGCAGGATGATCGAGAAGAGGAGGCAGACGAGGGAGGTGAGGCGGATCCAAGAGTCTGTGTGGGGACGGCGAGGCATGTTACTCCGCTGAATCAGTGATATGGTCGTTGAACCGAGGGGCCAGGGTACGGCTGTCGATAAAAATAAATCCACGCTCCGTGTTCGCATGGTAGGTCAAGTTAATCTCGGTGTCGGTCCCGCGCCAATTATACTGCTGATTGAGGCCCCGCATCATCTGCCCGGGGATGCGCTCAAGGGGGCCGAACTGTTGTTCCAGATAGGTGAGGATCTGTTTGTGCCGATCGTCCCCCCGGTAGCGGATTGTCACGCGGGCGAATTGTTCATCGACCGACAAGAAGCGGACGCTCTCGACCGGGATTCCCGCAAACAACGGCTGGCTATCCCTCAATTGGAACTCGTTCACGTGCGGGCCTGCCCTGGTGACTTCCAAGTCCGGCGTCGCGGTCAGGGCAACGCCCCAGGCCAGGTTTTGAAAACCGTTCGGATCGTTCACCATCGGCCCCGCATGGGCGAGAAAAGGGCGGCTCATACAGAGCAGGAGCCCCAGTAGCACAAGCTGTCGGCCCACATGATTTCTCTGCCGTCCGATCATGTCAGGACGCTACCATGGCCGATCATCTGGCGCAACTCCCTCAGTTTTGTTGAGAATGCCTTGAGGCATAGCTTATAATGCGCGCGTTTTTC
Organism: uncultured Nitrospira sp.; assembly: GCA_964590025.1. Classification (GTDB taxonomy): domain Bacteria; phylum Nitrospirota; class Nitrospiria; order Nitrospirales; family Nitrospiraceae; genus Palsa-1315. The sequence continues at coordinate 7,393 of CAZPWD010000109.1, read as the reverse complement.
CATGTGCGTAGTGGCGAGGAACCGACACGATGATTGAATGCGATGCGTTCGTCCAAGCGCTACAAGATATTGGGGTGGATTTCTTTACGGGGGTCCCGGATTCGGTCCTGGGCGGCATTATTGCCGAGTTGATGGAGCGGCGTCTCTACACCCCGGCCGTTCGGGAAGATGAAGCGGTTGCCATGGCTGCCGGGGCCTATATGTCCGGCAAGGTCCCCGCCGTGCTCATGCAGAATTCTGGACTGGGTACGTCCCTCAATACCCTCATTTCGTTGAATGTGATTTACTGCCAGCCTTGCCTTCTGATTGTGTCCTGGCGGGGGTATCAAGGCAAAGATGCACCGGAGCATCTGGTGATGGGCGAGGTGCTGCCGCAGTTTCTCGACACGATGAAGATCCCCCATCGCACCCTGTCGGAAAAGACGGCGATTGACGATCTGAAATGGCTGGCGGAGACGTTCATGAAGCAGCGCATCCCCGTCGCCCTCTTGATGACGAAAGGTGTCGTGAAAGGGTCGCACCCATGACCAGGCGAGTGGGAAAAGCGAGAAATGCGAGACGAGCCAGAAAGCAGGAATCTGGAGTCGCGCGCGTCTCGCCCGTCGCACAATCTCTGGTAAGGAGAGGATACTGGGAATGAGACCCGAGCAGGGGACCATGCAGAGTCGGGCAATGGCCATAGCTGCTTTGTTGGAACTACTCACCGATCAGCCGGTGATCATTTGCAACGGATTTCCCTCGCGTGAAGCCTACAAAATTGCCGATCGTCCGACCCATTTTTATATGATCGGGTCCATGGGCTCGGCGTCGGCAATTGGGCTGGGTGTGGCGCTGGCCAAGCCGAAAAAGCAAGTCGTGATATTCGACGGTGATGGGAATGTGCTGATGGGGATGGGCACCTTGGCCACGGTCGGCGCGCTCAAGCCGAAAAATTTTATTCATGTGGTGTTCGACAACGAAGTCTACGGGAGTACCGGCAATCAGCCGACGATTTCCAATGTGGTCCCACTTGAGAAGGTGGCGAAGGCGGCTGGGTATGTGAACGTCGAACGGGTGCGGGAACGCGAAGACCTCGTCTACGAGTTCAAAGACATGCTGAAGAGAGACGGGCCGAGCATGTTGCTGGTGAAAGTCAACGAGATGGTAGAAGATGTCGGGCGCGTGATGCTTGATCCGCCGGACATTACGAAGCGGTTTATGAAAGCGATCGAATAACATCGTGAGGGGTAAGGCGTAAGGGGTAAGGGGGTAGACCTAATCTTCCCAGGCGAATTTGCCTAACGCCTCACACCTCACGCCTAACGGGGTTTATGATCTTATTGAATCCAGGACCGGTGAATGTGTCGGAGCGGGTGAGGCAGGCACTGTTGCATCCGGATGTTTGCCATCGAGAGTCGGAATTTACCGAACTCTTGCACGGGATTCAAGCGAAGCTGCTGAAGCTCTTTGTGCCTGGGGCGGAAGCGGATTATGCCGCTGTGGTGTTGACTGGATCGGGAACTGCGGCGGTGGAGTCCGCCGTCATGTCGTCGCTCCCACACGGCAAACGGATGCTGGTGCTCAACAACGGCGTGTACGGCGAGCGCATTTCCCAGATGGTCGGCCTATATCGTCTGGGCGTGTCCGAACTCAAATACGATTGGACGACAAGGCCGGATCCTGAACGGTTGCGGCTCGCGCTGCGACAACATCCGGAAGCGCATGCTGTCGGCATGGTCCACCATGAGACGACCACAGGGCTCATCAATCCGGTCAAGGAGATCGCGGATGTCGTCGACAGCCAGAACCGGGTGTTCATTCTAGACGCAGTCAGTGCCTTGGCGGGAGAGCCGCTGGACATCGCAGGGTCTCACATCTATATGGTGGCGGGCACAGCCGGAAAATGTATTCAGGGATTCCCGGGCCTGTCCTTCGTGCTCGTCCGCAAGGGATTTCTGGAGCGGATGCGTACCTACCCCAGACGGTCGGTCTATCTCCACATTACTCAATATGTGGACGACCAGGGCCGCGGGACCATTCCGTTCACGCCGGCTGTGCAGGTTTATTACGCGTTCGACGAAGCATTGAACGAACTCATGGAGGAAGGCGTCGCCAAGCGGATTCAGCGGTATAAGAAAGTTGCAACCTTAATCCGAGACCGCATGGCGAAACTCGGCGTGAATCCGCTCCTGACTCCCGACAAACAGTCCAACACGATCACCGCCTATCATCTTCCCGAGGGCGTGACCTATCAGTCGTTGCACGATCAACTAAAGAAAGAGGGCTACGTGATCTACGCGGGCCAAGGCCAACTCGAGAGCAAGGTTTTCCGCGTGGCGAACATGGGTGCCCTCACGGAAGCGCAGTTGGTCGGATTCCTCGACGCATTTGAACGGATCTGCGGCACAGCATGAAAGCCATCATCCTCGCAGCCGGAGTCGGGAAGCGCCTGTGGCAGGTCACGCAACATTGCCCTAAGTGCCTCATCGAGATCGGCGGGCAGACCCTCTTGCATCGCTACCTTATGTCGCTTCGGAGCGTCGGTATTCACTGCGCCGACATGGTTGTGGGCTACAAGCAGGAGATGATTCGCGCGGCTGTGGCAGCGAACTCTTGTGGCGTGCGCGTGAATTTCCTCGTGAACGAGCAGTTCCATCGCGGCAGCATTTCCTCGCTCTGGATCGCACGCACGGCATTGGATGACGACGCGATCGTTATGGATGCAGACGTGCTCTTCCATCAGGAGATCTTGCGCCGCTTGGTGCAATCCTCCTACGAGAACTCGCTGCTCATGGACGAAACCGTTAAGCAGACCGGGGAGGAGTGCATGGTCGTGGTCGAAGGCGGGCGTGTGATTGCGCTGACCAAGAAGATGCCCTTACACTATGATTATGCTGGAGAAGGCGTGGGGTTCCTCAAGGTCCGGCATTCCGATGCGCCGCATGTAGTCGCGTCGCTCAGGACCCATGTGGACCGCGAGGCCTGGCAGATGGAGTACGAGGATGCGCTTGTGGGCTTTTTTCGTGACGTCAAAGTCGGGCATGAGAAGATCGGTGGACTTCCCTGGACCGAAATCGATTTTATAGAAGATGTGACGAAAGCGGAACGGGAAGTGTTGCCGAAACTGTAGTAAGAGGATGTCAATGGTCAACGGTCATTGGTGAGGGAGATTGCAACGAGGTTCTTGCCATTGACTCATGACCAATGACAATTGACGGTATTTCAAAATGAGCGAGAGCCTCATACAAAAGCGTGCCGACTTACAGGGATTGAGCACGGCGATTCTCTTGCCGTCGGTGAGTCTGTTCGGCGAGCCGGCCGGATTGTACGCCGATGAGGTGGGTCCTCTTACCAGCGTGGTGGGCATCGGCCTTTTTCAGCGGACGGTGTTGACACTGCAGCGCGCCGGCATTCGACAGCTCATGGTGTTGGTCGGGCCGGAGGAGGATCAGCTCAAGCAGGCGTTGGGCAAGGGGCCACGCCTGACGATCCCCGTGCGCTGGATGCCGATTCGTGAGTTTCCGCTGGATGATCCCCGCACCTGGGAATCGCTCGCTGCTGAAGTTCGCGGCTTCTGTCTCCTGTCAGGCGTGCAGGGGGTGTTTGCGGGACCCTTGATCGAGAGCCTACGCCATGAGGTGCAGGAGGGACAGGCGATCGTCGTGGCACGGGCCGATAGCGAGCGAGATCGACAGCCACGCCGGTCGAGTTTGCGTGTGAAGGTGCAGGCTGGACGGCTCCGCTCGATTACATCGAGACAGGACGACGCGGCGCTGGTGGCGACAGACCTGGTGGTGCTTCCGGCCAGTTTTATGAGCGTTGCCGGTCAAGTCGACGTGGAAACCGGCACGGTACCGATTCGTCGATGGCTCGAACGGGCCGCGGTGGACGGACATGTGCGGGTGTTGTCTACAGAGACGAACCGGTCCCACTGGTATCAGGACGTGCGCGATGCCGCCGATGTGCGGGCCGCTGAGAAGAAGCTCTTCAATTCCCTCAAGGGCGAGTTCGAGGGCATCGTCGACCGGTTCTTCAATCGGAAGGTCTCTCGCTGGTTCACGCGTATCTTTCTCGCCGCAGGACTCTCGCCGAATGCCATTACGATTCTGGCGACCTTGATTGGGTTGGTCGCGGCCGCCGGCTTTGGCGTCGGGACTTACAGCGCCGGCATCATTGCCGCGCTGTTGTTCCAACTGGCGGCGATCATCGATTGCTGCGATGGGGAAGTGGCCAGGCTTACGTTCACCGAATCGCCGTTCGGTGCCTGGCTCGATATCGCGATGGACAACGTGGTGCACATGGCGATCTTTGCCGGCATTGCCGTGGGCTCCTACCTGGGCGTGGCTGGGAGCGACGGTGCGTGGGCTCCTCTCGCCCTGGGTTCGGCAGCGGTCCTTGGAAATGGGCTTTCGTTCTGGCTCGTCACCCGGGCACAAAAGATCAAGTCCGCGAGTAGATGGAAGACACCGGTGCAGGCTGCCTGGTCGGACTTCATGCTCAAGAACGTCGCGAGCCGCGATTTTTCTGTCATCGTGCTGATTTTTGCTGTGATCGGCAAGCTCGACTGGTTCCTCTGGATTGCCGTGATCGGATCCGTGGTATTCTCGCTCCTGATGCTCTGGGTAATCAGACCCTCCGCCACTACCCGTGCTTAAGCTCTTCCTACTCTTTGCCGGCCTCCTGGCCCTCGTTTTCATCGTATGGCATATCGGTCCTGGACGCATCTACGACGTGGCTGCGCAACTCGGGCCGGTCGCACTCCTTGTCATGCTGATTCCCTCTGCCATCATGTACGCCGTCGAAGCGTACGGTTGGAAAGTCACGCTTGGCCCGTCGGGGAAGGATCTTCCCTTCTGGCGTGTGCTCGCGATCAAGACCGCCGGTGAAGTGGTGAATCTGACCACGCCGGCCGGTTACCTCGGCGGCGAGCCACTCAAGGCCTATCTGCTCACGAAATATCATGTGCCGTCGGTGGAAGCGTTCGCCTCGGTCGTCATAGCGAAAACGACGAAGACGATTGCAGAAGTGCTTTTCATTCTCTTGGGCGTCGTGCTCACGTTCTGGACGCTCAGCGACGACGGCCCATCCGGGCAGAAGGTCCTGGCCGCTTGGCTGAGTGTCGGCCTCCTGCTGTTTGGGACTGCCGCATTCGTGTTCGTGCAGCGGCTAGGACTCTTTACAGGGGTATTGGACTTTTTGCGGAAGATCGGACTGAAGATTCGCTATCTCGAAGCGCGCGAGGAAAAGTTACGGTCGCTGGATCGAATGATCTTGGAATTCTATCGCCATAACCGTCCGGCCGTGTATGTCTCCACCGGGCTGTTCTTTCTCAGTTGGATGGCAGAAGCGGTGGAAGTATACGTCTTCATCTGGTTTCTGGGGGGGCCTGCCATGGCTCTCCCCGCCATCTCTATCGCCGCCCTCTCCGTCTTTATCAAAGGCACCACCTTCTTCATTCCCGGCAGCCTTGGCGCCCAAGACCTCGGGAACTTGTTCTTACTGCAAGATTTCGGGTACTCTGAGGTCGCCGGTATCACCTTTGCCCTGCTGAGGAGATTCCGGGAGATGGTATGGATCGGGACCGGGCTACTGTGTCTAGCGGTGCAGCGTGGGCGTGCGGCGGAAATTCAGGAAAGTCGCACTCTTGACTCAGGAAATGGCTCCTGACGCCATTTCCCTCCTCTTCCTCATCCCTGGCAGCCGCGGCGCCAAAGATGGCGGGAATGTGCTATGGTATTTTTAAGAGTCTTTGGATATCCTGATGTCGCCGGCATTGCCATTGCGTGACTCCTTCAGTTCCAGGAGCTGACGGGAGGGGGGCAGGCTTACTCTGCCTGGCTTTCATCGATAGGCGGTCGGTGGCAATTCAGGAAGGTCGCTGTCGCGATCAAGGCAATGGTTCCTGAGATCTTTTTCTTTCCCGAAAGGTCCTGTGCCCTTATGACGTGGTTGCTTTTTTCCGCTCACTGTGGATCCGTAGCGTAACATGCTAAGACTTTTCCTACTTTTCGGTGGCCTTCTTACCCTTGGCCTCATCGTTTGGCATATCGGCCCAGGGAACATTTACGATGCGGCGGCGCAACTCGGACCGGTCGCACTCCTCGTTATGCTGATTCCCTCCGCCATCATGTACGCCATCGAAGCGTACGGATGGAAACTCACGCTTGGCACATCGGCAAAGGAGATTCCGTTCTGGCGTGTGCTCGCGATCCGGACCGCCGGTGAAGCGGTGAACATGACCACGCCGGCCGGCTACGTCGGCGGCGAGCCGCTCAAGGCCCATCTGCTCAGGAAGCATCATGTGCCGATGGAGGAAGCGTTCACCTCGGTCATCATTGCGAAAACGACAATGACGATTGCCGAAGTGTTATTCATTCTGCTCGGCATTGCCCTGGGTGTGTGGCTGTTAGAAGGGAACGAGTCATCCGGTCTGACCCTGCCTGCTGCACTTTTGAGCGTGGGCCTGATGGTCTTTGGGACTGCCGGCCTTGTGTTTGTGCAGCAGCAAGGACTCTTTACCTGGCTGTTGGAGTTTTTGAGAAGGATCGGGCTGAAGATTGCCTATCTCGAAGCGCGTGAGGAACGATTACGGTCACTGGATCGAGCGATCTGGGGATTCTACCGCCACAAACGTCCGGCCTTTTGTGCCTCCACCGGGCTGTTCTTCCTTGGTTGGATAGCGGAAGCGTTGGAAGTGTACGTCATCATCTGGTATCTCGGAGGGCCTGCCATGGCCCTCTCCGCCATCTCGATTAGCGCCCTCTCCGTCTTTATCAAAAGCAGCACCTTCTTCATCCCTGGTAGCCTCGGGGCGCAGGACGGCGGAAATTTGTTGTTGCTCAATGCCTTCGGCTACTCCGACGTGACCGGCATCACTTTCGCGTTGCTCCGGCGGTTCCGCGAGTTGGTCTGGATCGGAATCGGGCTGCTGTGCTTGGCTCTTCTCGGAGGGCGGCAGCGGGAATTCAGGGAAGTCGCACAGACGACTCAGGCAATGGTTCCTGACACCTTTTCCCTTCCCCCTCTTGATTCCGCTGAAGTTGCCTGCACTCCTGTCTTGCGTAAGGCCCATTTCTGGCAGCGCAACGCACGGGTCTCTCTCAATGAACGCCAGAGGAATATGCTCAATAGAGTTCTCGATGGCTTCAAGGACAACCTTACGGCTGGCAAGTGGGCTGTCATCGCGAAGTGCTCTATCCCCACTGCGCAGCGGGATATTAAAGAACTGATTGACCAAGGTTTGCTCGTTCGCAATGAAGGCGAGAGTGAGAATACGAGCTATAGTATCGCCGCACAATAAACGGAAGGGATAGGATGTAATCAATAGCCAAATGGCTATAACCTTGGATGCTTTTCCTGAATTTGATCCAGAGTGCTGGAGATTCTTTCCAATATTCTCCCAACATGATCTTGG
>CAZPWD010000108.1:0-8781 GCA_964590025.1 uncultured Nitrospira sp. | reverse complement strand
AGCTCTTCGGATCGCAGGCCGTCACAAGGAACTCCGTTTGTCGCATAGACCCTCCTTTTTTATCCCCTATCTAGGAGCCTGCAGCACAATAGAAGAACATTCCCGCGGGATGCTCAAAATGGTTGTCAGCAAGGCCGCAGCCGATGGAAGCACCGGAGGCGTAGCCTCTGGGCTACGTTGAGGATGCTTTCGAGGCGAGAACGAAGCTGGCGGACTTTTTCAGCATCATGCGCGCCCGGCCGCCAGGTACGCGCGTAAGACATCCCGCCTGGCAATGATGCCTACGAGCTTGTCTTTGACGTCCACCACCGGCACGCGAATCAAATCGCTGGCTCTGAACACATGAACCAGCGTCGGGAGCGTCGTTTCCGGGTGGACCGAATAGGGGTTAAACGTCATGATATCACCGGCGGCGACGGCACCAAGCTTGTGCCCGTCATCCAATGCAGCCAGCAGATCATGCTCGCTGACGATGCCCAGGAGCTTATCTTTAGCGTCCACCACCGGCACGGCCCCGAATCCCTCGATCATGAGCGACGCGATGACGTCGCCCTTGGTCTTGAGATGAGCTGACTGCACCAATTTCTGCATGACCTGCTTGACCATCATCACACCAAAATCTTTCTTCGTTCGTGTCCTGGCCTTCTTCTTAGTCGGCATACATCCCCTCCTCACTATTTCATATAGCAGGATGGCCGAGCGGGACGGGCGAGACAGGCGAGAAAGTCGCCATCTGAAGTTCGCAGTTCGGAGTTCGAAGTTCCGAAAATCTCGAACCTCGGACCTTGAACTCTCGTCCGTCTCGCCAGTCCCGCTCGTCCCGCTCGTCTCGCTTGCTAGTGCTCAGACCACGCAATGTAAGTGCCACAGTCCTATGTCAGATAAGGCCCCTGATTCTCGCACACGGGACCATCTTTTCCCCCGCTGATCCTTTTCCCGTCCTTCGGAACTGGGGCCAATCACCACAGTCATCCCTTCGGCGCTGCTGCAAAACGCCGCAGCGCCGGCACAGAAACGCCAGCCTCTCTCTCCATAAGCCATGAGAACTCTAGCGCGTTTCACATACTCGCTACTGCTTGTTACAGGCACATCCAATGCAGAACTGATACCCTGAGTCGCCCGCTGGTGGTTGGCCGACATGGTCATTGAGGAAGGGAGCCTGTCATGCGAATTCTTTGTGCCGTAGATGGGTCTGAATGCTCGCAGTGGGGAGTACAAGCACTCGAAGCGCTCGCCGACCGCGAGCCGGAGGATGTGACGCTTCTCCATGTAGTCGATCCATCGGCCCTTCGAGCGGGCAGAGGCAGGAATCCCGTGGCAGAAAAACGCGCCCTGGCCGCCATGGAGAAGGCCGGTGGAATCCTCCTCCGCGAGGCAGAGCGTTCAGCTCGGGTCGCCCTCGGACAGGCCACGACCGGCCCCCACACCAAGCTCCACCACGTCTTGGCCCATGGCCCTCTCGCCCGGACGATCGTGCGACAGGCGGGGCGGATGAAGGCCGATCTCATCCTCGTCGGATCCCGCGGATTGAGCGACATTCGAGGATTCTTGATGGGGAGCATCTCTCGACAGATCGCGTCGATCGCCCCCTGTTCCGTCCTCGTCGTGAAACAGCCGCTCCCGCAACTGACGCGTGTGACCCTCGCGGTCGATGACTCGAAGCAGTCCCGAGCCGCCGCTCGATTTCTTCGATCCCGCATTCTTCCGGAATCCGCCACGACCACCATCCTTTCCTCGGCCGAAAGACCGGTGACCGACTTGGCCATTCGATACTTGTCCAAAGCCCAAGTCGCAGAGTTGGAACGGCCGGTCGTCGAACGCGCCACGCGACTGGTCACATCATTGCGGGATGAATTCCTGAAAGAAGGCTACGCCGTCGACACGGACGTGCAGATGGACCACGTCATCGACACCATCGTCAAACACGTGGAGGCAGATCATGCCGACCTCCTGGTGATCGGGTCTCGCGAGTTGACCAAGAGCGAGCGGCTCCATCTCGGCAGCGTCTCGGAGAGTCTCCTGAGACACGCCCCTTGCTCCGTCCTGATCGTGCGAGGCTGGCGTGCCTGACCTCGACGAGCCACATCTCCACCAACTGACGGTTGGTGAAATCTTCAAGCACCTGGGAACCAGGGAAGGCGGCTTGTCGCCCGAAGAGGCACAGCAGCGGCTCAGTCGGTATGGCCCCAATGTTCTGGAGGAACCGAGTCGCTATTCATTGATTCGAGGATTCCTCCACCAGTTCACCCACTTCCTGGCCATTTTGCTCTGGATCGCCGTCGCACTGGCTTTCACGGCAGAATTCATGAAGCCCGGCGAAGGTATGGCCACGCTCGGCTGGGCCATCCTCGGTGTGATCGTCATCAACGCCGTCTTTGCCTTCTTTCAGGAATATAAAGCGGAGCGCGCGGTGCATGCCCTCCATCGTCTCCTCCCTGCCAGGGCATGGGTGCTGCGAAGCAACCAACCGCATGACGTGTCGCGGAGCGAGATCGTGCCGGGTGACGTGCTCGTGATCGAGGAGGGAGAGCAGATCCCTGCCGACGCCCGGCTCATCGAAGCAGCCGAAATGCGTGTCGACATTTCCTCTCTCACAGGCGAATCCCAACCGAAGCGGCGGACAGCGGAGCCGGTGACCGATGGACATCTCCTGGACATTCCCAATCTCGTATTCGCCGGCACCCCCGTGCTCTCCGGCAGAGGTCGGGCGGTGGTGTTCGCCACCGGCATGCAGACGGAATTCGGCAAGATCGCCCGCCTCTCCACGAGCGTGGAGACAGGCCTCAGCCCGCTGCAGAAAGAGATCGCGAAGGTCACCCATGTGGTCGCAATGCTGTCGGTCGCCATGGGCGGGGTCTTTTTCGTCATCGGCGTCTCCATGGGCTTGGGCTTCTGGGTCAGCGCGATCTTCGGGATCGGCATCATCGTGGCGAACGTGCCGGAAGGACTGCTCCCCACTGTGACGCTGGCCTTGGCGTTGGGCAGTCAGCGCATGGCCAAACGCCACGCACTCATCAAGCAACTGACGTCCGTTGAAACCTTGGGTTGCACCACAGTCATCTGCACGGATAAGACGGGGACGCTGACCGAGAACCGGATGCACGTGGCGCGTTTCTATGTAGACCATCTCGAAGTTGAAGTGCAGGAAAGCGGTCTGGTGATCGCCGGACGTGTGACCAGCGCGATCGAGGCCGAGGAGTATGCGCCGCTCTTCGATGCGATCATCCACTGCCACAATGCCAAGCGCGTGCGGCGGACCGACGGCCGATCCACCATCACGGGCGATCCAACCGAAGTGGCCCTGGTCGAGTTCGCACTGGATCACGGACTCCTCCACCATGAGCCGTTGCCCCGGATGGGCGAGCTACCGTTCGACGCGGACCGGAAGCGCATGTCCACCCTCCATTGGCGTGAGGGCCGGCTCGTGGCCTTCGTGAAGGGAGCGCCGGAATCGCTCGTGCCCCTCTGCAATCAGATGCTCCACCAAGCTGCACGCTCGTCGATGAGTCAGGAGGACCGCCAGCGCATCATGGCGCAAAGCCGTACCTTCGCCCACCAGGCCTATCGGGTCCTGGCTGTGGCCATGCGTGAAATTGAGCAGGGTGTCGAAAAGCTGGGCATCGACCAGGTGGAACAGAACCTCACCTTCCTCGGCCTCGTGGCGATGATGGATCCCCCGCGCCACGAGGTGCCGGAGGCCATCGCGCGCTGCCGCCAAGCCGGCGTCCGCACCATCATGATTACCGGCGACCATCCGCTCACGGCCCTGGCCATCGCCCGCCAGATCGGGCTGGCGCCGAAAGAGTCCCGCGCCGAGCCGGTCGGAGACTGTCCCGTGATCGAAGGGCACCAGGTCGAAACGATGAGCGACGAGGCGCTTCGTCGGCTCCTCACGCCCACCAGTCCTGACGAGGCTGAGCCGGTCTTCGCGCGCATGGCTCCCCGGCACAAGATGCGCGTGGTGTCGGTGCTGAAAGACATGGGCGAAGTGGTGGCCGTCACGGGCGACGGGGTGAACGACGCCCCGGCCATCAAAAAAGCCGATATCGGCATTGCGATGGGCATCGCCGGAACCGACGTGGCGAAAGAAACGGCGGACATGATTTTGCTCGACGACAACTTTGCGACCATCGTCAACGCTATTGAAGAAGGCCGGGCCGTCTACGCCAACATCCGAAAGTTTTCCACGTACGTGCTGGCGAGCAACGTGCCCGAGGTCGTCCCCTATCTGGCGTTCGGCTTGTTCGGGATTCCGCTGGCGCTCACGGTCCCGCAAATCCTCGCCGTGGATCTGGGTACCGACATGGTTCCGGCCTTGGCCCTGGGCGCAGAAAAACCCGACGCCGGCATTATGGCAATCCCACCGCGCCCGCGTACTGAACGGTTGATGAACCTTCCGCTTCTCTTGCGTTCCTATGTCTTTTTGGGCCTGATCGAAGCCGGGATCGCCATGGGCGCATTCTTTTTATTGCTCCTGACACAGGGATGGACCTGGGGCATGCCGCTCAACTGGTCCGATCCGCTCTACAAACAGGCGACCGCCGCCACCTTCGCAGCCATCGTCGTCACCCAGGTGGCGAACGTGTTCGCCTGCCGCTCAGACCGAGTGTCGCTCTCTCAACTCGGCTGGTTCAGCAATCCATTGCTCCTCTGGGGAATCGCGACAGAACTCGTCGTCCTGGCGTTGATCATCTATACCCCCTGGGGCAACGCGATCTTTGGAACCAGCCCCCTGCCTGCCTGGATCTTCGGGCCACTCGCGCTGGGCGCCCTTGTGCTGTTATTCGCAGAGGAAAGCCGCAAGTTCATCATGAACCGATTCAAAAACAGTCGCGCAGGGGGAGTCACACAACAAGCGGGTACATCATGACCAGTAACCCCCAAGATCCGATTCGTGAGGTCCCTGTCACCGAGATCATTCCCCCCGCATCTTCCTCAGCACCGGCTCGCCATTCGTCGAGCGTATCATCCAACCACGAGCACCGGCTCCCCGCCTCCATGCCCGTGCTCCCTTCACCCCGGACAAGGCCTCGTCTTCCCTGGCTCATCGGCATCGTGACCCTGCTCGCGATCATCGGGGCAGGAACCTGGTATTGGTGGACGGCCGGGGCTCCGCCGGTCCACTACAAAACAGCGCTGGTCGATCGAGGCCCCATCACCGCGATTGTCACCGCCACCGGCACGGTCAATCCGGTCATGTCGGTGCAGGTGGGCAGCCAAATCTCCGGCAAAATTACCCAACTGATGGTGGACTTCAATTCCGTGGTCACGAAGGGCCAGGTCCTGGCCACGATCGATCAGCAGCCGTTCCAAGCGAGGGTGAGTCAAGCCCGCGCGGCGCTCAAGAGCGGGCGTGGCAATCTGGCGAAAGCGAAGAACATGGCGAATCAGCGAAAACTCGAGCTCGATCGCATGACGACCCTGCTCCGGCAACAATTCGTCTCACAGGCGGATCTCGACCTCGCCGCCACAAACTTCCGCGACGCCCAGGCCCAAGTCGAGGTCGCGCAGGCGCAGGTGGATCAAGCGGTGGCCACGTTGGCCTCAGTCAAACTCGATCTCGGCTATACCACGATCTATTCCCCGGTCAACGGCATCGTGGTGTCCCGCAACGTCGATGTCGGTCAGACCGTCGCCGCCAGTTTCCAAACGCCGACCCTCTTCGTGATCGCCCAGGACCTGACGCAGATGCAGGTGAACGCCAACGTCAGCGAATCCGACATCGGCGGGGTCGCGGAAGGCAAGCAGGCCAGCTTCCGCGTGGATGCCTATCCCAAACAGTTCTTCGAGGGCACCGTGACGCAGGTGCGCAATGCGCCAATCAGCATCCAGAACGTGGTGACCTACGACGTGGTGATCACCGTAGACAATCGCGCACTCAAACTCAAACCCGGGATGACGGCGAACGTGACGATCGTGACGGCCAAGAAAGAAAATCCTCTACGCGTACCGAATGGGTCATTGCGCTTCCGCATGCCGGCGGTCACGGTCGACCGCAAGGTCACGCAGGTGTGGGTGATGGATCAGGAGAAGCAGGTGCGACAGACGGTGATCACCACCGGCATCGCCGACTCCCTCTTCACAGAAATCGCCGAGGGGACGCTGAAGGAAGGCGACACGGTGATCCTGGGGATTGAGACACCCGAAGAACAAGCCCAGAAGAAACTCCCCCCTGGGTTTGATACTGGCCCGAGGATGAGATGAAATTGGTTTGTTTGGTTGATTTAGTTTGTTTGGTTTCTCTGGTTTGAGCCGGATGCACCAAATAAACCGGACAAACGAAACAAACCAGATAAACCATTCACTCGCACCCCATGTCTTTTCTCTGGCTCACCATTTGTTCCGCCCTCCGCATCCTCCGCCGGAATCCGCTGCGCGCCGGGCTGACGATGCTCGGCATCATCATCGGAATCGGCGCCGTCGTGGCGATGGTCAGCTTGGGTCAGGGCGCCACCGCCTCGGTCCAAGCGGAAATCTCGAGCCTCGGCACCAATGTGATGATCATCGTCCCCGGAGCGACCACCGTCGGGGGCGTGCGCGGCGGACTCGGCTCAATTTCGACGCTGACCGTCGATGATGCGGAGGATATCGAGAAGAAAGTAGCGAGCGTCACCACGTTGATGTATGCGACTCGATCGGTCCTTCAAGTCATCCGGGAAAACAAAAATTGGAGCACGATCGTCCTAGGGACGACCCCTGTCTTTCCTGATATCCGGAGCTGGCCCATCGCGCAGGGCAACTTCTTCACGCAATCGGATATGGACTCTGTGGCAAAGGTAGCAGTGCTGGGAAAAACTGCGGCCCAGAACTTGTTCGAGCCCGGCGAAGAGATTGTAGGAGGCCAGATTCGGATCAGGAACGTGCCGCTACGTGTCATCGGCGTTCTGGCATCGAAAGGACAGTCCATAACGGGGCAGGACCAAGATGACTTCGTGGTGCTCCCCTTCTCAACCGCCGAACGCAAAGTCCAGGGAACGAAATTTCTTGGAACCGTCGGAGTCATCCTGGTGGCGACTCAAACGCGGGACGAAATCCCCGCCGTCGTGGACGACATCAAGGATCTCTTGCGAACGAGGCATCGGCTGCACCAATCTGAAGAAGATGATTTTACCATCCGCACCATGGAAGATATTGCCAAGACCATCGCCGGCACGAGCAGGACGATGATGCTCATGCTGATGGGCATTGCGTCGATCTCGCTGATCGTCGGCGGGATCGGAATTATGAACATCCTCCTAGTGTCCGTCACCGAACGAACCAGGGAAATCGGACTACGCATGGCCGTCGGCGCCAAGCGCGCTCATATTCTGCTTCAATTCCTGATCGAAGCGATCATCATGACCGCAATCGGCGGAGCACTCGGCGTCGGTGCCGGGATCGGAATCGCGCGCCTCCTGACCACCATGATCGGCTGGCCGACCATTATCTCTCCGGAAGCCGTCGTCATTGCGTTTCTATTTTCCCTGATCGTGGGCGTCTTCTTCGGCCTGTATCCCGCGAACAAAGCGTCGAAGATGAACCCCATCGAGGCGCTGCGCTACGAGTAGGGTCCACCACAAGTATGGCGAACATGCCGCAGAATCAGGACATCGCCCGACGATTGCGAGAAGTCGCACAGCTCTTAGAGGGTCAGGGCGCGAATCGGTTTCGCGTGCGGGCCTATCGCGCGGCGGCAGAGACGATCGAACGCTTGACGGTTCCCGCCGCAGAGATCGCACAGAAACAGGGCACAGACGGGCTGCAATCATTGCCGGGCATCGGGGTGAGCCTCGCGCGATCTATTCATACCCTCGTCGTCAGCGGCCGACTGCCGATGTTGGATCGCCTCCGCGGCTGTATGGACCCGGTCTCACTGCTCGCCTCCATTCCAGGGATCGGTCCAGCCCTCGCCACACGACTCCACGACGATCTCGGCATCGACACGCTGGAGCAACTGGAAATGGCAGCGCACGACGGACGCTTAACAGAAGTTGAAGGGATCGGTCCCAAAAAACTCCAAGGTATCATCGATTCCCTGACCGCGCGACTTGGACGTGTCCGGCAGAGCCCTGGCAGGATGGCCGGGCACCCGACTGATGAACCTCCGGTGGAAGAGCTTCTGGATGTGGACGGGGAATACCGCGAAGCCGTCCATGCCGGCAGACTGCAGAGAATTGCGCCGCACCGATTCAATCCAAAGAAAAAGGCCTGGTTGCCGATCCTCCACACACAGCGAGGCGCCCGCCATTATACCGCGCTGTTCTCGAACAGCGCCCTGGCCCATCGCCTGAAGAAAACGCAGGACTGGGTTCTCCTCTACTACGATGATGACCACGGTGAACGCCAGTGCACCGTGATCACCAGCCACCAAGCCCCATTCAGCGGGAAGCGAATCGTACGGGGACGAGAGGAAGACTGTGCAGCCTACCACCAGTCTCGTGAAGCCATGAACACAGAGGTAACCTCCCCAGGCTCTTAATGGCAGCTCGCCGGCTGTGTGTCCTCATCGGAATTTTTCTTGCTGTAATTGGCCTAGCAAGCTGCGGAAAAACTATATCAGCACGCGAAACTTCGATAGTTCGCATGTCTGGCTCAACAGGAAAACACTTTCGCAGGCTGCTCAAAAAGGCCAGCCTTCTCACCCGCCCAACCCCGGCGCGCCAAGACGCGCCTTGTCCCAAGCAAGGCCGTAACTCCGCGGCTGACCCTCGTTTCACGTTTCACGCCTCACGTTTCACGGTTCCTGGGAGCGAAGCGAGAACGAAGCTGGCGGACTTTTTCAGCAGCCTGCTAAGATGGTTC
>CAZPWD010000107.1:0-8908 GCA_964590025.1 uncultured Nitrospira sp. | reverse complement strand
CGACCATCGCCTGCGTGATCGGCCTTGGGTTGATCGTCCAGGCCAACATTGCCCAAGCTAATATTGAGGACATTCTCTACGAGAAAGGGCAGATCACCAAGGAAGAATGGCTCAAGACGAAAGCCGATCATGAAAAAGAAGAAGCCATTATTCAAGAACGGGCCGCGATCAAGAAATGGTATGACAAAATCAGCATACGCGGCTATACGCAAGTTCGCTATAGTTACCTCACAGACGAAAATGATCTGGTCAGCGAGTACGATAGCTCCATCGGCAATAATAAAGGCTTCCTGATCCGCCGTGCCCGCCTCGTCATCTCCGGTGATATCACCGATTGGCTGTCTATTTATATTCAGCCGGAATTTGCGGGCACCACCGGAGACGGCAGTAATAACTTTGCCCAACTCCGAGACGCCTATGCCGATATCTTCCTGACTAAGGAAAAAGAATGGCGTATCCGAGGAGGGCAATCGAAGGTCCCGTTTGGTTTTGAAACTCTACAGTCCAGCCAAAACCGTCTCGCCCTCGACCGGTCCGACGGCATCAATAGCGGAGTGAACGGAGAGCGGGACCTTGGTTTTTTCCTCTATTACACTCCGGTCGAAACCAGAAAAGTATTCAAAAACCTGGTTGAGAAAGGCCTCAAGGGATCAGGAGATTACGGCGTATTGGGCGTCGGGGTCTATAACGGTCAGACCATCAATGTCTCGGAGCGTAATGACGCGAAACATGTCGTACTGCATACCACCTACCCCTTCGAACTGCCCTATGGGCAAATCGTGCAAGTCGGAGTCGATGCGTACCGCGGGTTAATCAATGTCAATAACGGTCCTATAGGCACCGTGACTCCCTCGCGACCCGACGGCGGGAATATCAACGACGAGCGAGTCGGCGCACATTTCGTGTTGTATCCGCAACCTTTCGGGTTACAGGCGGAATGGAACTGGGGCCGAGGTCCGGAACTGAACGCTGCCCAAACGGCTCTTCAGGAAGGCTCGCTCCAAGGCGGATACGTTCAAGCCATGTATAAGTGGAACGATGCCATTCCCTACATTCGCTGGCAAGAATATAACGGAGGAAAGAAGCATCGGACCAATTCACCGTTCAATGTCGTCCGGGAATTGGAAGTCGGGCTCGAATATCAGTTCGGCAAGGCACTTGAGCTAACCGTTGCCTATGTTTGGACCAAACGCACGGATACTCAAACAGCCCCGTATCCGATCCGGGATGGGGAGATTCTCCGTACTCAATTGCAGTGGAACTTTTAACGATAGGCTCGCCACGCCCAACTCGGTCGCTTGTAATCAGCAGAAATATTGCGGGAGTTAACACCGTTGTAACATTCATGTAATGCCCTGGTAACAAGACACGACCATCCTTATAGCTAATGAAAGGGGTCTCAATGAAAAAATTAGCTGCCAGATCCAGTCTCTGGTGCTTCGCCCTCCTTGGGGCGCTTGTATCCACGATCCCATCGGCCTATGCCGATGACGCGATCACGCTCGACCCAGCCTTAAAAGGCTACGTCAAAGTCAGCGGGGTGTCCGGCAATGTCAACAGCATCGGCTCGGATACGCTCAACAATCTCATGACCCTCTGGGCTGAAGGATTTCGCAAACAATATCCCAACGTCAAGATCCAGATCGAAGGCAAAGGCTCAAGCACGGCTCCTCCGGCCTTGATCGAAGGCACGGCGCAGCTTGGACCAATGTCCCGCGCGATGAAGAATACCGAGACGGATGCCTTCGAAAGAAAATTCAGATATAAACCCACTGCGTTCCCGGTCGCCATCGACGCGCTGGCTGTCTACGTCAACAAGGACAACCCGGTCAAAGGACTCACGATGGCGCAAGTCGATGCGATCTTTTCCAAGAGTCGACGTTGGGGCCACAACGAGAACATTGAGTTTTGGAAACAGGTCGGCTTGAGGGAAGACCTGAGCAACAGTCCCATCAGTATCTATGGACGGAACTCGGCCTCCGGCACCTATGGATTTTTCAAGGAACATGCGCTCAAGAATGGAGATTACAAGGACGAAGTCAAAGAACAGCCAGGGTCAGCCTCCGTGGTCCAAAGCGTGAGCGAAGATCAAGTCGGCATCGGCTACAGCGGCATTGGGTACCTCACATCAAACGTGCGCGCCGTACCACTGGCCGAGAAAGACGGCATGCCGTTTAAAGAGGCCAGCCAGCAAAACGCGGACAATGGGTCGTATCCGCTCTGGCGCCACCTCTATCTCTATGTCAACAAGGCGCCCAATAAACCGCTGGATCCGATCGTCGGAGAATTCATCAAATTTATCTATAGTAAAGAAGGGCAGCAAGTGGTGATCAAAGACGGGTTTTTCCCACTGAAGGCCGGCTCGATCGAGAAGGAACTCAAGAAACTTGACTAGCGACAGCAATCCCACTGTAGTCCCCTCTCCTTCTGTAGGGGCGTATGGCCATACGCCCCTACAAAAGATATCGCAACACTCAACCAAGGTAATGTGGCGGCGTATCTTCGATCGGCTTGCTCAAGCCGTCATTACGATGGGTGGTATCGCCGTTATCCTGAGCATTATCGGTATTTTTATTTTCTTGGTCAAAGAAGTGGCCCCCGTATTTTTCCCTCCGCAGGGGACCCAAACCAGTCACTTTGCCGGCGCTCCTCCACCAGGAGCGCTTCCACAATCCAGCCTGGTTGGCATGGACGAATATCAAGAGATTATCTATCAACTCAGGGCAGGATCCGATCGCCAGATTCGCTTCTTCAATGCGCACTCCGGCACGCCCATAACTCATGACCTTCCTTCAGGCCTAGCCAAGGTCCACATTACCTCCATTGCTCGAGCGGTAGGGAGCGGCAATCAATTTGCCTTCGGCACGAACGATGGCCGCATCATTCCTGTGGCGCTCGCGTTTGAAGCCAGTTTCGAAAAGGAGGTGCGCCGGATCGTTCCAACGGTCACCCTCGGATCTCCTGTGCAAGTGACTCCCACCAAAGAGCAAATTATTCGCTTGGCCTATCAGCCGACGGAGCGAGGCACACTCGCCGTAGCCCTGACAGATCAAGGGCGCCTTTGGTACACCGCCACGCCATTCGCAACAGGCCCTGTTGCACTGACCGGTCACGGCGCTGAGCAAGTGACGGCCTTGATCTTTGACAGCCGCGGCGAAACACTTTCGATTGGAACGGCCGGCGGGAATCTCTACCACTATGATGTGCGAGAGGGCACCCAGCCGAGTCTGATCGAAACCACATCCGTGGCTCCGGCCGGCACTTCAGTCACCGCCCTGTCCTACTTGATTGGAGATCGTTCGCTAGCCATCGGCACCAGCGCCGGCGACGTCTCAGTCTGGATGCCGGTGCGTCAGGCTCAAGAAAGCATGACGACTCGCTTTCGCCTGATTCATCAGTTCGATGCGCATCCTTCTCCCGTCACCGGGATCTCTCCATCGCTTCGCGATAAAGGATTCATCACCGGCGATACGCAGGGCAATCTTTTTGTCCACTACTCCACCTCCGCACAGACTCTGTTGAAGCTTCCGGGGAATCACCAGGCGATTCGCACTCTGACATTTTCCCCCAAAGCCGATGGAGCCGTGGCCCTCACCGACCATGGAGAATTGCTCACCTATGCGATTCACAACCCTCATCCAGAGACAACACTAGCAACCCTGTTCAAGCCCGTATGGTATGAAGGCTATGAGGGACCGGAACATGTGTGGCAATCCTCCAGTGGCGCCGACGACTTTGAAGCAAAGTTTGGCCTTGTTCCCCTGATCTTTGGCACGCTGAAAGGGACTCTCTACGCCATGCTGGTCGCAGTGCCTCTGGCCCTCTTAGGCGCCATCTATACATCGATGTTCATGCACCCCAATCTTCGAGCCAAGATCAAACCGACCGTCGAGATGATGGCGGCTCTTCCGACCGTCATCCTGGGCTTCTTGGCCGGCTTGTGGCTGGCGCCTGCGCTCGAACGGATTTTTCCTGCGATGGTCGCAATGATTGTGGCCGTGCCCGCAAGCGTCGCAATCACGGCGATTCTTTGGCAATATCTCCCCGCCACAATCGTTCGTCGCCTTCGCCCTGGGATGGAAACGTTTGTCCTGATTCCTGTCATTATCGGCGCCGTCTGGATCTGTCTGGGCTTGAACCAGCCGATCGAATCGTTCCTGTTCGGAGCCGACTATAAAACCTGGTTTGCCACGCATTGGGGACTCAGGTATGACCAACGAAATGCCCTCGTGGTGGGGTTTGCGATGGGTTTTGCAATCGTTCCTATTATCTTTAGTATTTCTGAGGAAGCCTTGTCTAACGTCCCGCGGCATTTGATCGCCGGATCTCTTGCGCTGGGAGCCACCCGCTGGCAGACCTTGGTCAAGCTCGTGCTGATCTCGGCAAGCCCTGGAATCTTCTCTGCGTTGATGATCGGCTTTGGCCGGGCCATTGGAGAAACCATGATCGTCCTCATGGCCACAGGGAACACCCCCATTATGGATTGGAGCCTGTTCAATGGCTTTCGCACGTTATCGGCCAATATTGCCGTGGAAATTCCAGAGGCCCCTCATGGCGGCACACTCTATCGCATCCTATTCCTGGCAGCCGTGCTCTTATTTGTGTTTACGTTTCTGATAAACACCGTGGCGGAAGTCATCAGGCAACGATTGCGGACAAAGTACAGTCAGTTTTAATGCGTACCCCATTCAAGAAGTTCCTCGCCTCCGGCAACGTCTTCATCTGGGGATGCGCCGCAGGCGTCTCAGTATCCCTGCTCATGGTCTTCGGGCTGTTGCTTTTGATCATGATCAACGGCTTGGGATACTTTTGGATCTCGGATATCGTCGAGCTCACATTGAAAGATAAACAGCACGTAATGGGGCAACTGGCCGGACGCGAAGTCATCCCTCGCTCTGTCACGCCGGAACGCCCAGAAGGGAAAGGTCGCATTCGGGTAAAAATCGGGAATCGTGATTTATATGGGCTGGATTTCAAATGGGTCAACGACGATCAGATTGTGTCGCAAACTTATCCGACAGATATTGTGCTCTTGGAACGACGCGAATGGGGGAACATGTATGCCAGGATCAAGGCTGTCTACAAAGGAGAGACGCTTCAGGCAGAAGGGAGTGAAGGTGGATGGATTGCCTTGGCCCCACTGATCAGCACCACCA
Organism: uncultured Nitrospira sp.; assembly: GCA_964590025.1. Taxonomy (GTDB): domain Bacteria; phylum Nitrospirota; class Nitrospiria; order Nitrospirales; family Nitrospiraceae; genus Palsa-1315. The sequence continues at coordinate 3,752 of CAZPWD010000107.1, read as the reverse complement.
ACGCCCTCCATCAACAGATCACCCGAATAGAAAACATCGAAATCGGCTCTATTAACGCAGACATCGAGGGGGCGCGGTTGAAAATCCGTGCGTTTAAAATGGGGGACGCCCCCGATACGAGAGAGAGCGCGAGAATTGATAACCTCAAAGCCCAGGCTGCTGCCGCTGGATCTCGTTACCAAGAAAAAACCCTAGAACTGGAAACGTTGCGCACACAATTCAATGAATACTCTGTTCTTATGGTGGATGCGAACGGACAAGAAAAACAGATCCCCGTAGGACAGATCATTCGTGCCCTGCGCCCGAACGAGATGGGCCTGTTGCACAAGAGCTGGACCTATCTCACGAATGTGTGGTCTGTTCTCAGCACCGAGCCCAGAGAAGCCAACACGGAAGGCGGCATTTTCCCGGCCATTTTCGGAACCGTCTTGATGGTCATCATCATGAGCCTCGCCGTCGTCCCCTTCGGCGTACTTGCCGCGCTCTATCTGCGAGAATATGCCAAACAAGGCACCATGGTTCGTCTCGTGAGAATCGCCGTCAACAATCTCGCAGGCGTGCCCTCAATTGTCTTCGGTGTGTTTGGGTTAGGCTTTTTCATATACGCCATCGGCGGGACCCTCGACCAGCTCTTCTTTCCTGAGCGACTTCCGGCACCAACTTTTGGCACCGGTGGCATTCTATGGGCGTCGCTGACGCTGGCCTTACTCACGGTGCCAGTGGTCATTGTCGCCACAGAAGAAGGACTGGCCGCCGTGCCCCGGGAGTTTCGTGAGGGATCGTTGGCTCTTGGAGCAACCAAGTTGGAAACGATGCTCAAAGTCGTGATACCCTGCGCCCTACCAGGCATTCTGACCGGATTGATTTTGGCGATGGCACGCGCTGCGGGCGAAGTGGCGCCGCTCATGCTGACCGGAGTCGTCAAGCTTGCGCCTTCGCTCCCCGTAGACGGTTCCTGGCCCTTTTTCCACTTCGATCGAAAGTTCATGCACCTGGGATTTCATATTTACGACGTGGGCTTTCAGTCCCCCAATGTGGAAGCAGCGAAACCAATGGTCTACATCACTACCCTGGTATTGATCACCGTCGTAGTCCTGTTGAATTTCACCGCGATTATCCTTCGTAACCACCTGCGCAAGAAGTATGCAGGCGCAGTGTTATAGAGGATCTTCATGCACCCTTCTCCACCTTCAATACAACAACCGTCCCAATCACAAAGGCTCAATGTGCAGGACAGTCATCGCCAGTCGCCTGAGCATGATTCCAGCACTCAAGCCGTCAAACTTACCTTGCAACAGGTCAACTTTTTTTACGGGGACCGCCAGGCTCTCTCCAACATCGATATCGAGATCATCAAAAATCAGGTCACGTCGTTCATTGGGCCATCCGGCTGCGGAAAATCCACCTTGCTGCGATGCCTCAATCGGCTCAACGACTTGATTGAGGGCGCTCGATTAGAAGGTACCATGCTGCTTGACGGCGTGGATATCTATGGTCCCGATGTGGATATCACCGACCTGCGAACACGTGTCGGGATGGTCTTTCAGAAATCGAACCCCTTTCCGAAATCGATCTACGAAAACGTGGCCTATGGGCCACGCCTTCATGGAATCAGAAACCGTGGCCAGTTAGATCAGATCGTGGAAGAAGGGCTCAAAGGCGCAGGGCTGTGGGATGAAGCGAAAGATCGTCTCCAAGCAAGCGCCTTTGGACTCTCCGGAGGGCAGCAACAACGACTGTGTATCGCCCGCGCGCTCGCAGTCAAACCGGATGTCTTGCTGATGGACGAACCCTGCTCGGCGCTGGATCCCGTGGCCACCGCCAAAATTGAAGAACTGCTCTTTTCCTTGAAGCAAGATTTGACGGTCGTCATTGTCACCCACAATATGCAGCAGGCCGCGCGGGTGTCCGATTGGACGGCGTTCATGTACCTCGGCGAACTGGTGGAGTTTGGCCTCACGAAGCAGCTCTTTACCACGCCCTCTAAGAAGCAGACCGATGACTACATCACCGGACGATTTGGGTGAACGTTATGATACAGCGCCACTTTGACGAAGAACTCTCCGACTTAAAGACCAAGCTCCTGCGAATGGCTGGTCAGGTGGAAGATCAGATCGACAAGGCCCTCACCGCACTGGTGACACGCGACACGGCCCTGGCCCGCCAGGTAATTGAGCGGGACCACCAGATCAACGCGTTGGATGTGGAGATTGACGAAGAGAGTATCCGGTTGCTGGCCCTCCATCAGCCTGCCGCACGAGACTTACGGTTGGTGACGACGGCGATGAAAATCGCTACCGAACTCGAGCGAATCAGCGACCTGGCAGAGAACGTCTGCGAACGGGCGATCGAGCTGAACGAGGAGCCGCAGCTCAAACCCTACATCGATATCCCGATGATGGGTAATATGGCGCGGATGATGGTGAAGCAAAGCATCGACGCGTTCGTCAAGGAAGATGCCACGCTTGCTCGCAAGGTGCTCACGGACGACGACTTTGTCGATAATCTGATGGAGCAGTTGTTCCGCGAGCTGCTGTCATTCATGCTCGAGGACGCTCGTACAATTTCACGCGCCATTCGCTTGAGCTTCATTGCCAAATACCTCGAACGGATGGGCGATCATGCCACCAACATCGCCGAGCTGGTCGTCTATCTCGTGGAGGGCAAGATCATTCGCCACACCACTCCGCCAGGATCTTCCTGAAACTACTCTGCGGAAAGTTGAGCCTCGCTGATCCTTCGGGTTGCGGTTGATCTTTCCTCGCCGAGAAGAGTCGGCGCGATGCCCCGCCCCCAGACACAACAGGCTCCGAGGATTGTCAGACATTCACAGCAAGACTCTCAAATTTAACATGATACAATATGGGCACTTATAGATCATACTTAAACTATCGCATCATCCCACCATTCGTATAATTGTTGTGTGATACAGGGTCTGCTACCGTGCGGCCTCGATCACACGATTGGGAGGACCTGTGACCGCCCTCGATAGTCTCATGCTGGATGCGAAGCAAGCGATCATGGATGAACATCATCGCCGTTTTCAAACCCTCCATCAGGAAGGACGATGGGAGGAAGCTCTCCAACAAATTCACATCACCATGAGCTGTGCAGCAGATCTCCTCAATGAGTCGCTCCGAGTCCTTGAGGAAGCCCTGGATGGCCACAACCACACCTCCGACGGTTCCACTCCCCCTCCCACGACCAGGTAGTGATTAGGTCGTGCCTCCGCCTCTCCTCTTTTACACGATGGGGGCATAGTCCACTCGACGATTTCCGATAGTACTGATTCCTGCTATGACCGGAGTGAGGCAGACCCCAAGTCACACCACGCGTTCGCTTGACAGCTTCATACGCAGTTGTTAGGTTTTCACTCTAGAGCGTCGCGATTGGTTTGCTGACCGATACATCCAGGCTGGCGTAGCTCAATGGCAGAGCAGCGGTTTTGTAAACCGCAGGTTGGAGGTTCAATTCCTCTCGCCAGCTCCATACCAACCTTCGGTTGAGCCGGTGGCTCTTTATCGCTTTATCGAATTGGGCCGCCGGAAGCACACCACCAGTGAATCTTGTTCTTGAACCTCCAACCTAGAGGTTTCGAAGGGGATGTGTCCCCTTCGTGGGGAGCGTGCGAGGGGGCTGGCCCCCTCCGCAGGAGTCGGCGAGGCAAGCTTCTGGGCCGACCCGGCGACGGTTGGATGGTTCAATTCCTCTCGCCAGCTCCATAACTTCCGCTGACAATTCAACCTCCTTGC
>CAZPWD010000106.1:0-8943 GCA_964590025.1 uncultured Nitrospira sp. | reverse complement strand
GCCAGGACATGTCCCTTGGACGCGTCCAACACCTGAGCCTTGGTCGCGCGGGGCTTCAGATTCAACGTGACATCCAGCGCATAGAGCGTGAAGTAGTAACGATGGGGCTTGCCCGGCGGCGGGCAGGGTCCGCCATAACCGACCCGTTTGAAGTCGTTCAGACCTTGCAAGGCCCCGTTGGGCAAACGGTCCTTGGGAGGAACGGCCTCCGTGAGCCCGCGCAGGTCAAGAGGGAGATCGTAGATCACCCAGTGCACCCATGTGCCGACCGGTGCGTCGGGATCATCTGCTATGATGACGAGGCTTTTCGTGGCTGCCGGCGGCACACTCCAATGGAGCGGAGGCGATAGATCCTCACCTTCACAGGTATACCGGCGTGGAATAGGATCGCCGGATTTGAACGCCGAACTTGTGAGTTCAAACGCCATCGGTTTGTTACCTCCTGTACACCAGCACCGAACAGGGGGCATGTTTCACGACCGTGTCCGCCACGCTCCCCATGAAATATTCGTGAGCGCTCCGTCCGCTGCGAGACCCGACGACGATGAGGTTGGCCCGGTCGCGCCCGGCGAGTGTGACGAGCTGAGCCCCTGGAGGGCCGGACAGCACAATTCCTCTCGCGGAGAATCCGGCTTTCCTCAACGTGCCTGCGACTCGGGCCGCGAGTTTTTGGGCTTCACGTCTGAGCACTCCCTCGACCTGATTTCCCACCGCAAGGGCCCGAGAAGGGACGCGAAGGCTTTCCATAGGGAGAGGAGGAATCACACTGGCGACCGTCACAGCTGGACGACTGTGTTCAGGTAACCGTCTCAGCCATGCGACAGCTTCCCACGACTCGATGGAGCCATCCGCGCCGAGCACGACTCGCTTGAGCGTGTTCGCCGGCTTCTTGACCGCGAGCACGGGGCAGGGAGCCTGCATGAGCAGCTTCCTCGAAACACTGCCTAAGAGCATCGGTTGAAACTCGGTCACCCCTCGTGACCCGATGACGAGGAGATCGGCCTGCTCCCGCTTGGCGGAGCGGGCGACCGCGTCAGCCGGACTTCCGCGCAAGAGTTTGGCCCGGACCGGCCCCCACGATGCGGCAGCTTTCAACTCCGCCCATTCCAGCACCCGCGCCGCGCCTTCGAGCGAACAATCCAACAGGTTCACCAATGCCAAGCGGGTTTTCCGATCCAGCTTCGATAGGGATTTGAACTGAGTCATATCGATCGCATGGACCAACAACAGTGAGCAGTCGTCCGGACTGCAGACATGCGGCAGCCAGTCTAGAGCCCACTGGGAGTGACGGGAACCATCGATGGCGCAGAGAACCTTCATGCCGGGAGTTTCCTCTCTCGCGTAAGCGCCCTGCGGACCTTCTCCAGGCACGTGATCACCTCCTCATCCTCGACCTGAGGAAACTGTTCATAGAACTGGCCGATCCCGAAGAACCACTCGGACGTGTGCAGGACCACCACGTCATCGACGAGCATCTTCAGTTCGGCCAATACTCGTGGCGGAGCGACCGGCACCGCGGCAACGATCCTCGCCGTCTCCGCCTTGAGCAGGGCGCCCAGCGACGCATAGAACGTCGCCCCTGTCGCGATACCATCGTCCGCCAGGATGACCGTCTGCCCTTTCAAGGAGGGAAGTGCCCGTCCACCCCTATACCGTTCAATTCTCCGGCGGATTTCGCTCTCCTGACAGAGAACTTCCTCGTCCACTTCGGCCTTGCTCACGTGATGCCCTCGGATCACATCCTCGTTCATATGCCGGTAGCCGGTTTCGGCCAGGGCGCCCATTGCGAGTTCGGGATTCGAGGGAGTTCCCAACTTGCGCGTGATGAACACATCCAAAGGGAGTCGTAATGCCAGGCTGATGTCGTAGCCAACCACAACCCCGCCACGCGGCAACGCAATGACAATCGTATTCTCCGCTTTCTTGTAATGGAGAAGCTTCTGAGCCAGTCGTTGGCCGGCATCGTGGCGGTCCCGAAAGAGAGCAAACTCACCTGTCTGAATCATCGTTTCCCCTCCTTTAACGGAATCCATTGAGGCGGCCCCCAATAGGGTCCCCAGTAAGGTCCCCAGTAGGCACCGAAGTACGGATACGGACGGCCCCACCACACGGGAACCCTGGGCGGCCAGACTGTCACGGCCTTGATGGCCAGCGTGGGATAGACATAGTCAATCTCGTCCACCGGCAAGGTGACCGCACCGGTTACTTCGCCCACCACCGTCACGCGCGTCCCCATTGGGATCGTCGCCGGATCGAAAAACTCCTTGTGGAAGGCGAGGAAACGCCCGTGCGAGTCAGTCAAGCGACCTGTCGGCTCGTAGTCTTCGCCCAGAGGCAATTCAAGGATTTCGATCCTCGTCCCGTCCTGTTTCAACGGTTTGGCCGTCAAGACCATCCCGCCTACCACGATCAGACGGCCTGAGTACGAGAGCGGGGACGCTTTCAGTTGCAGAAACGAGACATGTTCATCGACCTTGTCTTTGAGGTCGGGAGGAACGACGGGAGCCCCGGCGCAGCCCGCCAACAACAGACTCACCCCGATAGCAGCAAGACCCCTCATTGGAATCCTTCCATGCGTTAACTCGCATTAATTACGAAGGTTCGTAAATAATGCGGGATTAAGTAGTCTCCCCTTGATGCTTGAGCAAGACGGGTGCCGAAGTTATTCCCAAAGGGTGAAACGTAACCAGCTGAACCTTCAAAGAAAGTTGGATCGCGGGCGGCACACGAGAGTGATTCGCAGGGGCCAGCTGAGGGAGATTTCCACAGTGCTCGAATGTTGCTGCGGCAAGGAGGGGCAATCGGACAAATCCCGACGGCTTCAGCAGAACCAGCAGGCTGTTCAAAAAGGCCTCCAGCAAGGCCGCAGCGAGCGAAGAGGCGAAGTCGTACTTTGTGCCGTACGTCGAGCCTCTGAGCGAAGCGAGAACGACGCTGGCGGACTTTTTCAACAGCCTGCTAGTCGGACTTCCCCTTCCGCCAGAAGATCCACAAGAGCACCGCGGCCAGGACAGCCGCGAGTATCAGCGCAAAAACTTCAGTAGACATAAATGTACCGAACGTGGCACGGTCACCTCGCCGCCTCAAACAGGATGCTGAAAAGTCCCCCGGCGACGTTCCGCGGCCTCACGCCTCTCACGGGCGGACCTCCAAGCGATTGTCGACCTTGTCAACCCCGAAGACATACCAGGCATCGAACTCGGCCATCTCCTTCTGCGGCGCAGAGGGCGCGTCTCCTTCCAGCGTGACCACCGATTTCTTCACCGTCACACGGATGCGCTCGCCGTTGACGAAGGGATCCTTTTCCAACACGAGGCACACCGCTTTCGCAATTTCCTCATCGGAATCTTCCTGCAGCGGGGCGACCTCCATGCCATTGATGACGTCTCGACTCCCGGGGACCCACCAGGCCAGCACGCCGGCCAGCCGCTTCTGAATGAGGCTGGTGACATGATCATCCAGGAGCACGACCCCGTCTGTCACGGACAGTTGAATCACCCCATGCGGCGCCACGGTCGCCTCCCTGACGGTTTCCCAGGTACCTTTGCGCTTGACCTGAATCGTACAGTTCTGCAGGCCGGGCGCATGAAGCAAGGCATCACGCACTGCGTCCAGGATCGCTCCATCGCCCATGTGGGTGGAAGGCGTCACGTGGAGTCGATCCACGATGCCTGTGACTCCGGGAACAGCAATCGCGAGTTCCAGGGATAGTTTCTTCGCCGCCACATCCTCCACCTCACCCTCCAGGGTGAGCACGCCCTCGCTGAAGTCCATGCGAACGGGATACTTGTGCAAGTTGATACGCGGCTCCCGCTCGAATGCCGCACGGACCGCTCTGAGGACTTGACCCTGGTGTGTCATGACAGACTCCTTGGGGCTGGCCGGAGACTCAACCCTCCTCAGATCTTTCGGTCTCCGGGTTGGCGAACTCCTCCAGCAGTTTCCGCTGCCGCGGGGTGAGGTCGGTCGGGGTTCGAACCTCCATGACCACAAACAAATTCCCCTTCCCCTTGCCCTCCAAGCGTGGCATCCCCTTTCCACTGAGCCGCAACGCCGTCCCGCTCTGCGTGCCGGCTGGAACGGTGACCCGCAAAGTCTCCCCTCCCAGTCCCGTCACGGAAACCTCTGTGCCCAGCGCCGCTTCCGGAAACGTGACCTTCTTCACCATGTAAAGGTCGTCACCGTGCCGATCGAAGGAGGGATGGGGCCGCAAGTGCGGACGAATCAGCAGATCTCCCGGCGGACCGCCATTGGCGTTCGGCTCTCCTTGTTTCGCGAGCCGGATCATCATCCCGTCATCCACCCCGGCAGGAATCTGCACCTTCAGCCGATGGGTCACAAACTCATACCCGTTTCCCTGGCACGTCGTGCAGGGGACCTCGATGAGTTGGCCGCGCCCGTGGCAGCGGGAACATGTCGTCAGCGTGACGACGCGCATGCCCTTGCTGGTCTTGGCATGCTGTGTCTGCCCAGTCCCAGCACAGTCCGGACAGGGTTTCGGCTTCGTCCCGGGCTTGGCTCCACTCCCTGCACAGGGTGCGCATTTCTCGGAGCGGGTGATCGGAATCTCGCGTTCGCCCCCCTTGGCGGCTTCTTCCAAGGTGAAATCCAGGTCATACCGCAAATCTACACCCCGGGCCACCCCGGAGCGGGGTCTCGTGCGGTGATCGAAAAAGTCGCCAAACGCACTGGACAAATCACCAAACCGGCCGCCGAAGAAATCGCCGAACTGAAAATCGCGCATGAGATCTTCAGCGCTCCAACGTTCGCTGACCCCCGCATGACCTGTAGCATCGTATTCGTGACGTTTCGCATCGTCCGACAGGACCGCATAGGCTTCAGCGATTTCTCTGAACTTGGCCGTAGTATCCGGATCCTTACTCCGGTCCGGATGATATTTGAGCGCCAGCTGACGATAGGCCTGCTTCAGCTGATCCCGGGTGGCAGAGCGATCCACGCCCAGGATTTCGTAGTAATCACGCTTCGTTTCAGTGGTAGACACTTTCCCCATCCTGTTCCTATCCGATAAGCTCCCGGGTTTCGCACCTTCGAATGCCCGTCTCGCTCCGCGTCTGCGCGCTTTCGCGACGACCCGTCATGACTCATGCGGGTGAGGAGCTAACAGACCGTATAATCTCCCTTAGCCAACGCCTGGCAGAAAGGCGTCATTCTGCGCAGGGCCTGCTGAACCTGCCGACTGATCAGCGGCTCAACCGAAGCCAGCGACACGCCTTGCGCCAGATGGACCTCGACCATGACGAACTGCGGCGATGACACCGGTCGTCCAATCTGGCTCGTCAACCAAACCGTCACTTCACGGAGCCCCTTCACCTTCCGGTAGATCTCCCCAGCCAGCACGTGGGCAAGCACGTTGTAGATCTTCCCCACATGCGCCACAGGATTTTTCCCGGCGGCCGCTTCCGCACTGGCCGGCCGGCGGAGCGAAATCACTCCGCTCACGCGATTCCCTCGCCCCACCTCGCCCGAGTCACCCGCCTCCGCTGACGTGCCGAGCAACGAGAGGTACATCCCCTCGACGCCCGCTCCGCGACGATCCAGCGCATTGAGCGTGACCTCGGCTGAGAGTCTCGGCTCCACCTTCTGTTTCACAAAGGATTGCAAGGCCTTCAACACCTCGGTCTTGCGCGCAAAGTATTGAGACTCAGTCCGGATGGCTGATGACAGCAACGGCATCGCGACCGTGAGCGTCACCTGCCCCCTCGTCCGCACGCCAAGCACCTTGACGTCTTGCCCCGTATCCGAAAATGCCTTCTTAAAGGAAGCGCTGTTCAGAAACTGTTCGACCCGAAAGACTAATCGCTCGGTCGGGGTGAACGGCGCGTAACCCACCGCAGCGGAGGTATCATTGGCAACCGGGCCTCCCCGCCGCTCACTCACGGATTGAAGTTCCGCGGGAGCCGGCTTCAGCTCCACCTGGCACGTGAGGTGCTTGAGGGGATCCACGTGCGGGAGGTGCTGTTTAAACCATGTAGAGGCAACCAGCTCGGCAATCTCCGCCACCGGCACCCGTTTTTTTCGCCACTCGAACGTCGCCCGATCTCCCATGACCAAACGCATCGGCGTGATGACATGGCCTCCGCCGGGATGGCAGTCCACCTGCCCCGCCACCAACAGCCCCTTATCGGCGTTAAAGTGAAGCACGCGTCCACATATCTTCAGATAGGCTTGCGCCAACTGAACCGCCACCTGCTCCATCACCGCGTCGCAGATCGTGTCGGGATGACCCAAACCCTTCCGCTCGACGATTTCAAACGGCTGGTCAGCGAGGGGATCGCACGTTGATCTCAGAATCATCGGCTTCATCATGCAAGAATCCCCATGTCCGTTCCGGGCATCGCACGTCACCCAGCCAGCCCGTCATACCTCCGCGAGCCACGAGATCGCGGTTCCAGGCCATGAAGCTAAAGAAATAGAGTCACGTGAACTGTCTCCAGGAAGGGTAGACGCTCCACCTCACCGTCTCATCGGCCAGCAGCTGTCCGGCCACCTCGTCCGATCTGACCATGTGATCGGTTCAAGTCTTTTCGTCGTTCGCCAGGGAGTGAGTCGAGTGCCTCGCCTTCTCTGCTGAGCAAGGCCGGTACCATCCGACGAAACCGAGCCCCTTCCATAGTTCATCGAAAAAGCAGCAGCTTGGACCGGACCCCTCGGTCAGACTCACAGGGCCAAGGGAAATCTTGCTACAACGATCCGGCTCGGCCTGTAGTAAAACGCTACAGGAGCCGTGAAGCAGTTGTGCCAACACTCCACTTCTTTCCGGCTAGGTCACGGCACCAGGCTTGCTCATTCTGCTAGGCATCATCACTGAGGTTCTGTACCGCTTATGAACTCCCCGGCTTGCCCACAGACATCGCTGTCGATAACGTGTTTCATGCTCACCTACTGTCTGACGCTCATTCCCGGATGCATCGGTGACACTCATGATCCCACGCGCCAGGCCGAGCGAGACAGGATGGTGAGCGAGCAGATCATTCCCCGTGGCATCAAGGACCAGGCCGTCCTCGCCGCGATGCGTCGCATTCCCCGCCACAGATTCGTTCCCGCCTTCTACTCCGCGTTCGCCTACAACGACAGTCCTCTCCCGATCGGCCACGGTCAGACCATCTCGCAACCCTTTGTCGTCGCGCTCATGAGCGACGCGCTCGCATTGCAAGGCGCAAGGAAAGTGCTTGAGATTGGAACCGGTTCGGGGTACCAGGCTGCAGTCCTGGCCGAGATTGTGCCCCATGTCTTCACCATCGAAATCGTCGAGCCTCTGGCGACAGAGGCTGCACGGACGCTAGCGGAACTTGGCTACCGCAATATCCACACGCGCGTCGGTGACGGCTATCAAGGCTGGCCGGAGGAAGCCCCCTTCGACGCGATCATCGTGACCGCCTCGTCCGAACATGTGCCACAACCGCTCCTCGATCAACTCGCCGTTGGAGGGCGCCTGATTCTCCCGGTCGGCAAAGCCTTCCAGGAACTCCAGGAATTGGTCCTCTATAGCAGGACCACAGACGGCTATGAACGCACGCGGCTCTCGTTGGTTCGCTTTGTTCCACTGGTCCGCAAAGACCAATCCACCCAACCAGATGAGCGGTAACCGATGGATCTGCCTCGCTCGGAACTTCCGCGCCGCATCGGAATCTTTACCGCCGGCTGTCTGTTGGTCAGCAATGTCGTCGGGAGCGGCATCTTCACGACGACCGGATTTATGGCTCGCGATCTCGGCGATCCCGGGCTGATCCTGGCAATCTGGTTCTTCGGGGCCTTGCTGGCCCTCGCGGGAGCGCTGTCGTACAGCGAGTTAGGAACGGCTCTGCCGGTCGCGGGAGGAGAATACGCCTACCTGCGCCGCGCCTATGGCCCACTTGTCGGATTTCTCAGCGGATGGACGTCGTTCACGGTCGGCTTCAGCGCTGCCATTGCGGCAGGGGCCATGAGCTTTGCCGCGTACCTGCTTCAGATAGTTCCCTTCCACAGTGAGAACGGTCCCCTGTCGACGGGGATTGCGTTGACGCTGATCTGGGTCGTCACCGGGTTTCATCTCGCCGGTGCTGGCTCCGGTGGATTCCTGCAACGGCTGCTGACCATTCTGAACATCGGAGCCATTCTGATCCTCGTCATGGGAGTGTTGATGCTCGGAAAGGGAAACTGGAGCCACTTCAGCCTCTCCGCCCCCGACATCACCCCCGGCTTTGGAACGACGATGGTCTCGCTGATTTTCGTCACCTACGCCTACTCAGGCTGGAATGCCGCGGCCTATGTGGCGGGAGAAATCGTCGATCCCGGACGTACCATCCCGCGGGCCATGATCGGCGGCACCCTCTTCGTGGGATTGCTGTATCTTGTCATGAACGGGATCTATCTCTATGTACTGCCCGTCACTGAGCTGGGACAACCACCGATCCTCCCCGTGGCCAACAAGGTGGCCACGGCCCTGCTGGGGCCGGCAGGTACACTCTTGGTGACGGCCCTTCTCTGCCTCTCGATCGCCGGAGCCGTGAGCGCGATGGTGTGGGCCGGACCCCGCGTGTACTATGCCATGGCGCAAGACGGCTTGATTCCCTCCCTCTTCGCGAAAACCCCCGGCATGCAACAGGCGCCGATCAACGCCATCCTTCTGCAAGGCCTGTGGGCCTCAGTCTTGATTCTCTCGGGAAGCTTCGAACGGCTGGTGATCTACAGCGGCATCGTGCTCACGATCTTCAGCGCTCTTGCAGTGGGAGCAATCCCGATCCTCCGTCGGCAAGAGCCAACTCTTCCCCGTCCCTATCGCACCCCTCTCTACCCGTTTGTCCCGGCATTCTATCTTCTTGTGTCAACCGTGATCGTCGGGACCGCACTCTATGAGCGTCCGGTAGAAGGAGGCCTGGGTATCGCGACCGTCTTAGCCGGGACCCCGCTCTACCTACTCTGGCGCAGGCTGAGCGGCGGCAG
>CAZPWD010000105.1:0-9070 GCA_964590025.1 uncultured Nitrospira sp. | reverse complement strand
GAGCTCGAACGCCGTCTGCTGGAAGAAACGGGCGCCACGGAGACGACGCCCACAATGGCACCACGTCAAGTAAGTAGCAGGCCGGTGGCTTTTGCACTTGCCATCATCATTCCGACTGTCAGTGGGTTGCTCTATTGGGAACTTGGGAATCCACTCGCCATGACGGAGCCGACCGCTGCCTCGTTGTCTGCGCAAGGGAGTTCAGACGATGCTCATCCGTCCGCTGACTCACTCGAAGCACTGGTCGAGCGACTAAAGCAGAAAATGGAGCAGAATCCGAATGATGGCGTGGGATGGGTATTGCTCGCGCGTTCGTACGTGGGAATGGGTCGTCACAGCGAGGCTGTGCCGATCTTCCAGAAAGCCGTAACACTGATTCCTGATGATGCCCAGTTACTCGCCGATTATGCCGATACCTTAGGCGTCGTCCATGGTCGCAAGTTGGAGGGGCCTCCCGAAGTCTTGATTCAGCAGGCGCTGAAGATCGATCCACACAATGTGAAGGCGCTGATGCTGGCAGGGACCGTGGCGTTCAACCGCAAGAATTATGCGCGGGCGGCCAAGGACTGGGAACAAGCTCGCGCGAACCTTCCTGCGGACGTAGATCCGGAGATGACACAGCAACTGATGGCCGCCATCGCAGAAGCCAAGAGCCAACTTGATGGCGGTCAAGAGACGGTGTCCGCGTATACGGAACCGGCGGTGCCGGCTCAGCCAACCGGGCAGAACGGACAGTCGCGTGCGATCAGAGGCACGGTGACTATGGCGCCGAGCCTGGCCGGCAAGGGGTCCGCGACGGACACGTTGTTTGTGTTTGCACGCGAGATGAGTGGCCCACCGATGCCTGTGGCGATCGTGCGGGCGACGAAGAAAGATTTACCCTTTACGTTCCAGCTCGATGACTCGACCAGCCCGATGCCGTCCAGAAAACTCTCCGGCGCAGGAACGGTCGTGATTGTGGCCCGTCTGTCGAAGTCCGGCCAGGCCATGCCACAAAGTGGAGACCTGGAGGGGACGAGTCAGCCGGTGAAGTCTGGAGTGGACGGGATTACCGTCGTCATCGATCGTGAAAGACCATAGCCGCATGTCTCTCTCCTCTAACACCACGCTGCTCTAGCTTCTGCCGCTGATCCTTGCACAGGTCATTAGGCACTCAGCTTGCCGTAGTCAGCCCTGCGATTTATCGCACAAGCCCCCTTGACATTTTCCGATGTATGCTGAGATACATGTGAGCTCACTCAAGACCATAAAAAGTGTCTTAATCAAGGAGCATTGCACATGGCCGACAAATTTTGGATGAGATGTGGTCTGCTTGTCTGCATCGTACTGCTCGCCGCGACGGTGCCAACGTATGCAGAACCGGCGGCGTCGGCCGGACAGTCGCTGGCGATCAGCGGCAAGGTGACTGTGGCGCCGAGCCTGGCCGGCAAGGGGTCTGCGACGGACACGTTGTTTGTGTTTGCACGCGAGATGAGTGGCCCACCGATGCCTGTGGCGATCGTGCGGGCGACGAAGAAAGATTTACCCTTCACGTTCCGGCTCGATGACTCGACCAGCCCGATGCCGTCCAGAAAACTCTCAGACGTAGGAACGGTGGTGATTGTGGCCCGTCTGTCGAAATCCGGCAAGGCCATGCCGGAAAGTGGGGACCTGGAGGGGATAAGTCAGCCGGTGAAGCCTGGCATGGAGGGGGTCACCGTTGTCATCGATCGTGAAAGACCATAGCTTCGGGAAGTCCACATGCCTCTCTCTTCTATCGCCACGTCGCAGGACCTCCTGCCCGCTGTTCCACGCCGGGTCCTCAGGGCATTCATCTTGCAATAGTTCAGCCACGCAAATATTTTTCACAAATCCCCACAATCCCCATTGACATCTAATCTTTGCTGAGATACATATGCGCCGCACACGAAGTAACAGGCCCACTCACGACCATAAACAAGAAACAAGACTAGAAAAATTGCCTAGACAGATACAGGTAGCAGTAGCACTCTTAATGGAAGGAGCATCAGCATGAACTCGAAGCTCTGGGCGAGTTGCGGTCTGCTGGCATGCGGAGTTTTACTTGCGGGAACGGCGCAGGCGGATTTCCCCAGCGTCCCCAAGGAAACCTACGAGGCGCTGAAGCTTGATCGGTCAGCCAGCCCCAAACAGCTGCATGAGGCGTTGGTGAAACGCTATCTGGATCCAGCCGAAGGCTTTGGGAAAGGGAAGTACGGCCAGTATTGGGAGCCGATCCCATTCAGTAAGTACCTGGACCCTGGTTCCTTCTACAAACCACCGACATCGGTCAAGGATATCGCGACACGCCAGCAGTGCGTGAAATGCCACACCGACGAGTCGCCGGGCTGGGTGGCTATGTGGAAGAGGAGCACCCATGCGAATCTGGACAAGATCCGCAAGCTCACCCCCAAAGATGACACCTACTACAAGAAAGCGAAGCTGGAAGCGATTGAGACGAACCTCCGCTCGCTCGGCAAGCTCGGCGCAAAAGAGCAATTGAAAGAAGTCGGCTGCATTGACTGCCACTATGACATCAACACGACGAAGAAGGCGGACCATCGCAAGGATCTCCGAATGGCCACCGCCGACGTGTGCGCCAACTGCCACCTGCAGGAGTTCGCCGAACGCGAGTCCGAGCGCGACACCCTCACCTGGCCGAAGGACCAGTGGCCGAAGGGCCGTCCGTCACACGCGCTGGACTACAGGGCCAATGTCGAGGTGGAAGTCTACGCCGGGATGTCGCAGCGCGAGATCGCCGACGGCTGCACCCAGTGCCACATCAATCAGAACAAGTGCGACATGTGCCATACCAGGCATGAATTCTCGGTGGCTGACTCGCGTAAGCCCGAGGCCTGCGGCACCTGCCACAGCGGCGCCGACCACATCAACTGGGAAGCCTACACCATGTCGAAGCATGGCAAGCAGTATGAGGCTAAGGGCGCGAGTTGGAATTGGAACGTGGAACTCAAGGACGAGATTGCCAAGGGCGGGCTGGCCGCACCCACCTGCGCGAGCTGTCACATGGAGTTCCAAGGGAAGTTCTCTCACAACGTGGTGCGTAAAGTCCGCTGGGCAAACTATCCCTTTGTGCCCGGCATCCGAGAAAACATCAAGACTGCCTGGTCCGATAAGCGCCTGGATGCTTGGGTCAAGACCTGTACCCAGTGCCACTCTGAGAGCCACACCCGTGCCTACCTAGAGTATATGGACAATGGCACCTACTCGGGGCTTGATAAGTACGATGAGGCGCACGAAGTAGTCCATCAGCAGTACAAGGACGGTCTCCTCACCGGCCAGAAGACCAACCGACCGAAGCCTCCGGCGCCGGTCCCACCGGGGTTTGAGCAATTCTTCCAGATATACTGGTCGAAGGGCAACAACCCTGCAGCGATCGAGCTCAAACTCTTTGAAATGGCTGAGGACCATCTGGTGCAGCTGCACGTGGCTCTCGCCCACCAACATTGGGGGTTCACCTATACCGTCGGCTGGGCGGCGTTGAACAGGGCTTATGTCGAAATCATGGACGAGGACACCAAGCTTAAGGAGAAGATTGCGCTGCAGGAACGTGTGGCCAAGCTCGAGGAGAGCAAAACGAGCCTGCTTGACTTCGACGGCACAGAGGGAAAGATCACGCTCGGTAGCTTGGGCGGCGGCATGCTGCTGACCGGTACGCTCGCGCTCGCCGGATGGAGCAGACGCAAGAAGAACAGGCGGTGACAACGGGCGCAGCGCAGACGATGGAAGGAGCGCTGACGCGACCAAGCAACAGAATCCTCCCGTCGCTAGGAATCTTCCTGGTGGCGGGAGGTTTTCTTGTGCTCGGTTGGCTCGCGTACCTGTGGCTCACTCCAGGGTCTGCACCCTACCACTATAAGTTAGTGGAAGAGGGCGGTGTCGACAAGTTCGGCAAGCTTGGACTCGAAGCTTGGCCAGACCTCGGTATCAGCAAGCTGGAGGTGCTAGTCGAGGGAGTGGACCAGCCGGTAGCCTTGGCCTATCTTGCGCGACGCGGCAATGCCCCGCCTGTCATGCTTAGCTGGGAAAACCGCAGCGGCGAGCCAGTGGTCTTCGTCGACGGCAAGCTCTCGGAGCTGACCGCACTAGCGACGGCCATCACTAAGCATGTCCCGAAAGACGCGGTCATCCTCGCATGGTGGGACACCTCGCGTCAGATCAATTTGCTGACGGGGTACGAGACGGTATTCATCTCGCATCTGAGCCAACCCCTTATTACGCCGTTACCCTGGCGTCCCAGAAGCGGGGCGATCGAGAAATACGAACGCGAGTTCTGGGGAGCCCCGGCGAGCAACGAAGAGAGTCAGAAATTCCAACGCTTCGCCGATGCGCTGGCGTCGGATCCGAAAGAGGGTGCGGCCATGATGCGCGAATTGACCGGCGGGCGCGAGGCCTATGTCGCGGTTCACCTCTCGGATCTCTACAAACTCGGGCTGATGCGCCCCGATCGTCTCGATGTCGCCTACAAGGACTTCCCCTTGAAGGGTGGCAACGTGCATGGATTGAGCGGGATGGTGAAGCGCTGGCAGGCCGACAACAAACACACTGCTTACTCGGTGCATGGGTTGTCGGAAAACTTGGTGCGTGCCTACTTCCTGACCGGTGATAAGAGCGGCAACACACTGCTTGCGCAGATGCTGCCCTTCACGACATCGAATCCTCTTGAGTTTCAGGCTCTGAAACTCGTCTATCAACAAGGCGGCTATTGGGTGTATAAGATTCCAGCCACCCAGCCGTCCAGTAGCTGATTTCTTTAGTAGTCGAGATAGGATTACCGGTCCTTGTATATCTTTTAAACTGACGATAGAGTGAAGCCATGAGCATTTTTTATAGTACGACCACGAGTAGTTTTCTTAGAAAGGAGATACCGTGAATCATCCCATGACATACGCACTCGCAGCTGCGGCGTTGTTCGCGGTCTTAGTCGGAAGCGCTGCCGCCGAAACCGCGTTCGAGGGGCGGAAGAAATGCAGTAATTGTCACAAAAGTGAGTCCGACTCATGGATCAAGACCGCCCACGCCAAAGCTGTCGACTCGCTCAAAGCCAACAGGGACAAGGAAAAGAACAAAGCCATGCTCAAGGCAAAACTAGACCCTAAGAAGGACTTCACCAAGGACAAGGATTGTATCGGCTGCCACGTGACTGGGTTCGGGTCGGAAGGCGGGTATGAAATTACGGAGCCGGACAAGTTCTTGATAGGTGTGGGCTGTGAATCCTGCCATGGGGCTGGGCCCGACTATCGCAAGGTTCACCGCAAGGCCGGCGAGGCGTTTGAAAAAAACAAAAAGGTCACGCCGCGCGAGTCCCTCGTGGAAGCCGGACAAGAGTTTGAGTTCATTGAGAAGTGCAACGTCTGCCATTTGAATTACGAGGGTTCGGGATGGAAGGGCGTTAAGAAACCCTACACCCCGTTTACCCCCCAGGTGGACAAGAAGTATACATTCGATTTTGAGAAGTCTGTGCGTAACAATAAGGCCATGCATGAACACTTCAAACTAGCGGGCACGTTTGATGGTCCGCCTACCCCGAAGTTTCATGAGGAGTTCCAAAAGGATGCCAAACCTGCCGAGATAGGCAAGGAGGAGTAATGGCGGGGCGATGGTCTGGCAGCGCCATTCTTCTCGGGGCAGTTCTAGCGGTCGGATCGATCGTCGTGGTATTCGGCGGCGAGGCCGCCATATCCAGGACCGAGTTCTGCGTGAGCTGCCATTCAGAGACCTACCCGTATGAGGAGCTGAAAAAATCCTCGCACTGGGGAGCGCTCGGCGCCGATCCAGGCTGCAAGGATTGCCACGTCCCCCAGGGCTTGTCCAACTTCCACAAGGCGGTATGGACGCATGTGGTGGATGGACTGCCGTTCCTGGTAGATGAGTTCACCAACGACTACTCTACGATCGAGAAGTTCAACGAGCGACGCCCGGAGGCGGCCTACAGGGCGCGGATGAAACTGAAGGGATGGGACAGCTCCACCTGCCGGGATTGCCACAAGAATACAAAGCCTCCTGGCGTGTCGGCTAAGGCTGCGCACAAGAAGATGGAAACGGAGGGCGCAACCTGCATCGATTGCCATCAGAACCTGGTGCATAAGAAAGTCCCCGAGCATGACCTCACTGCCAGCCTGGCTCAGGGCAAGATGGTGTTGAAGGAGAAAGAAAAAGAAAAAGACTGATCCGCGGCGATTTCGGAACCTACGTGAGCCTTGATTTGCCAGAAACCTGCCTCGTTGACCCGCCGGACCCTTGCCGAATACGAAGGGTGGCGGTCATCCGTTCCCTATCACGTTCCTCTACGACCCGACAGTCGAGTGTGAGCAACAGGCTCAAGAGGGGCTGAAATCAGCGAGATCGAGAATGCTACGCCACTTCCCACAAATTAGCGCCGCTTATGCGCATAGGAAACGGGATTACGTTATTGCGGCATTTACTTTTGTTTGCGTAGCGGTCTGTATGACTTGTGAAGTAAGCGGGAGCTTAGAAAGACAATATGCCCTAGGGGGTATCGCGTTAGTATCTCTTATTGTGATGTTGCTCGGTGAAAGTAGAGAAGTAAGGACACAGGTTATCGTTGCTGTCGCCTTTACCACAATTGGCGAGTACGTTGCTTCTGTCTATATGGGTGGATACACCTATCGGTTTGAGAATGTACCGGCCTATGTACCGCTCGGTCATGGAATGGTGTATTTAACCTCCATTGCCTTGGCGCGTTCCGGGCTGTTTATAAAATATGCAAGAGCAATCACTACAACCGTGATAGTGGTGTGTGGCGCATGGTCAATTTGGGGGGTCAGCGGGTTTGCAGAACAGGGTGATTCAGGGGGCGCGTTGCTGTTTTGTGTATTTTTGGCCTGTCTTTTTAAAGGTCGCTCGCCGTTGGTGTATCTCGCGGCCTTTTTTATTACGACATGGCTGGAGTTAATTGGCACGGCAGCGGGAGCTTGGAAATGGGCGGCAGTAGATCCTGTTTTCGGATTGTCTCAGGGAAACCCGCCAAGCGGTGTTGCTGTCTGGTATTGCCTCGTTGATGCGGTAGCCCTCGGCGGAGGTCCGCTATTATCGCGCGGCCTGAAAAATGTCAGTGAGTGGTGTAAATCTCTGGGCTATTCTCCCAAACGAGTGGGAATGTTTTCAGTCTTTTCCGATCTCAGGGAGCATGCACGTGAGGATTTTCAAGCGCAGATACTCCTCACTTCGCAGGCCATAAGCACGTCGTTGAAGAACCAGAATCTTGTTGTTGAGCCCCTCGATAAAACCTAATTCCAGTTCCACTCCAATAGTATAATGGCGATCATCTGATGGCCCCTTAGCGCCCCAATAGTCCTTTGAGAAGATCTCGGCCCTGTTGTTTTAAGTCTTCTGGTTTCGTCGTCCCTTTCAGCAGCCCACCAACCGCTTCCTCAACTTTCTTCTGCACCTGTTCCTGAACTTTTCCGGTTAGGCCTTTCATATCTAACCCATACGATGGCGTGTAGGCTGTTCCGGTAATCACCAGCGGAAGACTCAAGCGGCCCTCTTTCATCGCGAGCTTGGCGGCAGGCGATGAACGTGCGATCGTCCGGCTTAAGTCCTGCGACAGGTTGAGGTTCACGGTGAGGTTCAGCGTCTGATCGAATCCGATGGTGCCTCCTCCTGTGGCTTGAAAGTCGTGGCTATCCATCAAGAGCCGTTGGACGTGGATGATCCCTTGCTTAATGGCGAGATCGGTCTCGATCGTTGAAAAGGCCGTTGTTTTGGCGTTATCAAGCGAGATGCCGACAACTTTGAGGATGGAGATGGCTTCCTGAAGCAGATTCACACCTTCGATCTTGCCGTCTTTCACAGTCACATGCCCCGTGCCTTCCAAAGATTTCGTGAGGTCCGGCATGGACCATCCACGGCCTTGCACGTCGAGGTCGGCTCCTGCCGTTCCGCTGATCGACAGCTGGGTGGTTGCCAGGACGTTGAGCGCCGGACTGAGTTGCATCCCTTGAATCGTCATCTTGCCAGCGAACGGTGGTGTTTCGGAGCCGGACGTGACCCTTCCCTCTGCCGTCACCTGTCCATCGAAGAGCTGAAAGGAGAAGTTCTGTAACCGCACGTCCTGGCCTTGTACTTCAGCTGCAATCTGGAAATTTTTTACATCAACGGGTTTCTGTAATGGTAGGGCGACCGGCAGATTGGTCGTATGGATGACCGGCGCACTGATGTTCAGGCTGGCGTTTCGCCCGACCGTTTTTCCGGTGATGGTGAAATCGGTTTTTCCCAAAGCGAGTTGAAGATTGATTGCCTCAATGTCAGCGGATTCTTTCAAGGGGCCAAAGGTACCGTCGAGCTTCACCGGCAGATTAAACGGTTGGACGAGCATTCCGACATGGAGGCTCGGGGATTGGCCGAGCCTAACTGATTGGAGAAGGATCTCCATGTCCTGCAAGATATACTCGGTCGGCTTGGCAGCTGACAGATCTCGATAGGTGAGTTTCCCGCTCGTGATGGAGACTCGATCCACGGCCAGCAGTGCGAGGATCTTGAGCGGACCTTCGGTCGATGGAATGGGAGCCCGCGATGGAGTTTTAGGCAACTCAACGCCTGTACGACCGATGGTCGAGACGTTCAGGACGCCGTTCTTGTTCTTGATGACCGTGATAACAGGATCACGGAGCGTGATTTCTTCTACCTCTACCTTGCCGCTGAGCAAAGGCAAGAGTTTGACCCCGACATCCAGCGACGTGAGAGAAGTAAAGGGGCTTGAGCCGAATGCCGGGTCGTCCAGCACGGCAAATCCGGCCACCCGAGCACCGATCCGCGGCCAGATAGTCAGGCGGATGTCTTGCAGCTGAACCTTGCGATTGAGCGCGTCTTCGATGAGTGGCT
Organism: uncultured Nitrospira sp.; assembly: GCA_964590025.1. Taxonomy (GTDB): domain Bacteria; phylum Nitrospirota; class Nitrospiria; order Nitrospirales; family Nitrospiraceae; genus Palsa-1315. Next base: position 208 of record CAZPWD010000105.1, on the reverse strand, counting down.
TGTATTGGTCTTGATACTTGTTGAGGTCAATCAGGAAGGGAAGTGCCAGGATTACTCCGACCACCAGGGCCACTACAATAAGTAAACCTATGACGATTTTCATCAGCGCGCCTCCTTACGAGCTTCAGCCAGTATAGAAAAAGGCTCAACCGCGGTCAATGCGAGTCAGTGAGTCTCTGGAAAACAAAGGAGGACAGATTAGGTTCTA
>CAZPWD010000104.1:0-9192 GCA_964590025.1 uncultured Nitrospira sp. | reverse complement strand
ATCCTGCAAGGAAACCGTTGCTATAATACACGTCGTGTCCGTCCGATGCAACGGTTGGTGCCATCCCCGTCGCAGGGGCGCTGCTTGCTGCGCCCTTCTTGAGGCGAGGGCGCTAAGTGGGCAGGCCAAGCCCGCTTCGACTCAGCTCAGCGCAGGCTTCGGCGGAGCTCAGGCTGCGCACTGAGCCTGTCGAAGTGACAAGCCCTGCCCCTGCGATGATGATAATCCCCATGCACATGGTTCGGCATGACCAAGCGCCATCCGCCTTGTAGGGGCGCTGCTTGCCGCGCCCTTCTTGAGATGAGGGCGCTGAACACGCATCCAATACAACCAAACTGTCTGAGCTGAAAGAGCAGGACAAAGTCAACAGGGAGGAGGCTTGGAGGCAAACGCGATACGCAAGATCAAGCGGTCAGGTCCCAACATCAAGTCCAGAACATTGTCAACCGTGGGATAAACGAGCTATTGGAGAAGCTCACTCAGGCAAGAGATAGGACGGGGACGGTAATGAACTCGGTAGCCATCTCGCTCTGGCTCACGGCGTGATCGATCCTCTCCAAGACGTCTGGGCTAAGATAGGATTCACCGCATTGCTCACAGACATCGGCTAATAGATCCTTGATTAGGAAAATCCTTCCCTCCCAACGATGGAGATGCTCGATTCGTCTTTGGACAATTGGGCCTCGGCAGAAATAACAGCGCTGCATTTTCACGGCGCCTCCTTTCGGACTCTCCAATTTACCCAGTGCGCAGGGTGAGGGCGATACAAAGTAATCAATATAGCCACATCGGCGATGGCGCAGACGAAATGGATCGGCCGGCCCTCTTGAGTGAAACCGAGAACAAGAAAAGATGGACCTCTTGGATCATCGGGGTAACCCTCGATGATTTCAGCTTGGTCTGAAAGAAGGGCCTCTTTGATTTCCTGTGCGGTGATGTGATCGGCCTCTCTTTCGCCCTCGGCATGGAGCGTAAGCCGATACCGTCCCTCCAGAATAAGCCCTTTGAGGACCTCAAGATCAATCAGCGAGCCTCTTTGCCAAGATCACTGCCCCTAGCATACCCAGAATCGCCTCTTGTAAGCCAGAGCTTCTATCATAAGAGGACAACCACAGCATAAGCCAAAGGCAGCAAAGAATCAAGAGGTGGTATTCCCTGTTCTATTGGAATACTCGAAAATAGCTTTACAGGGAACCCCCGTTCGGGCTGAGCCCTTCGACGCGCCAGCCGTTCGTCCTGAACCTGTCGAAGCCTGCGGTGAGCCGCGTCGAACCGGAAACGGCTGGGCGCGCTCAGGACAGGCCTGTCGAAGCCCGCCCTGAGGGAACTCGAAGGGCCTGCCCTGAGGCACCTCGAAGGGCCCGTCACTTCGGCAGGCTCAGTGCGCAGCCTGAGCAAGGCCGAAGGGTCCAGGCCGCTCACTTTTGGACAGGCTCAAGGCGAATACTGCTGCAGGGGCGGATGGCCTACAACACCTAGAAAAATCACTTTTTGCACTTTTTGCACACCTGTTGACATGACCTCTGCAGTCGGCTAAAATCTTACGTCTGGCTCCAGGTTCTTTTGTGTCTCACTGAACGCTCTACACTCATGACAAGACCCAAGCCAAAGTTCTTGGATGGTCCAAAACAGATGGCGCCAGGAAAATGTTTGACTTCGTCAAATCAATTCTAACGCCATTGGCCGGAGTATTTGTACTTTTCACGGCTGTTCTGTATCTTCTGGGATTCGTAGTTATGCGCTCGAATTCATATCTTTTAGGGATAGACTTTGTTACTGTTCCTGCCCCGATTTACTTGATAAATGGTTCCCTATTCTGGTGGCATTTCTCAGACCTTATCCTTGCCGCGAGCGCTCGCTATGCGGTAGCAATTTTTTGTCTGGCCGCTCTCTTGTGGCTGTCGATCCATTTCAGAGAGAGAGCCATCGGCTATTTTGTAGACAAAAACGATTGTGTCACTCTTAGTATGTTTCGCATTGGCCTCGTGCTCCTTTTATTAACCTCTTTGGTATTGGTAGGAGCAGTCTGGAGTGGATTGAAGAGAACGCACGCTCAGTTAGAGCTTTCAGACGGATGGTATCACAAGAATTCACGGATACTGACAACTACGGGAGAGCGTTCGAAGCTCAATAAGTTTATCGAGGAAAGGGGGAGAAAAAGGGGAACAGATTATGCCAGTGTGCAGTTTTATCTAACCGTTATTCTCCTACTATTATTAATCTCCAACTCTTGGTTTCAAGTGTTAAGGAGATGCTTCAACCAGAGGAGAGACGCTGGAGGGACTTTTGTAAGGTTAGGGCTTAGCCTGGGAAAGGGCCTTCAAACCGTCCTGGCGCTTGAATCGTTTATTTTGTTGGTCTATGCAGCAATACTTCATGGCTACTTGGCTAAGTCGAACACCTTTCCTTTCGCAAATGTATGGTTGAAAGGGTCAGATCATGGCAAAGTCACGTCATTAGATGGTACCCTAATTTTGTTTGAGGGCGCTGATAACTTTCTGCTCTTTCAGCCGTGCAATCTCTCCCAAGGGGTGCTATCTATTCCGCGAAGCCAAGTTTCAAGAGTAAGAGTTCATAACAATCAGGATATTTTCAACAGAGACCTTTATGATAAATGTGACTAGATCGCTTGATCGGGTCTCGCTATGTTCAAGAGTTTTTAGGCCACTGCATGTACGACTCCTTATCTTTGTGGGGAGTCTGAGCTTCGCTATCACACCCTCGGTGAGTTCAGGTGAAATCACGATCGACAAAAAGGTCGTTAATGTGCCTCCCTGGGGGATCGTAACCGTTGTAATCGATGACCAGGATTTCTTGGAGGTCTCAAGAGTTGAGGTTTATGAGGACATCTATGAAGATGAAAAATTTGACCCAGAGATCGAAAAGGACGCCGTGACTCTTGAAGTGCCAGAATTAAAGAAGAAAAGTAGGGAGATATCGATTGATTTGAACAAAATGATACCCAGCCAAAGACGGCAGTTTCACAATAAGCGGTTCATTGCGTTGGTGAGGTACAGAGTTAAAAGGCCGCTGCAACAAGTATGGGGCACAGTTCCGTTTCAAATCGCCAAGCTACTCCCTCCCGGCGATGGTGGTCCGCTGGCTAGCGGGGACGGCGAGGAGCTCCTGAAGACACAGAATGATGACACGCAGTGGGTGATGCAGAGGAAAAACTACTCGAACTGGGCTTACAGCACACTGAGCCAGATCAAGCGCGAGAACATCAAGGACCTCCACGTCGCCTGGTCATTCTCCACCGGCGTCAACGAGCCGAGGGGGCATGAGGGTGCACCGCTGGTGGTCGGCGCCACGATGTATGTTCACAGCTCCTATCCCAATCACGTCTATGCCTTGGACCTGACGAAGGAAGGGGCGCCCATCAAGTGGAAGTTCACACCGAAGCAGGATGATCGGGCGCGTGGAGTCGCCTGTTGCGACTGGGTCCACCGAGGCGTGCAGTACGCCAATGGCAAGATCCTGATGGCCACCCTGGACGGCCAGATCATCGCCCTTGATGCCAACACCGGGAAGCAGCTTTGGAATACAAAGAGCGCCGATCCGCTGAAGGGGCAGACCATCACCGGGGCCGGCATCGTCGTCAAGAACCACTACATTCAGGGTGTGTCGGGCGACGAGTTCGGGGTCCGGGGCTGGGTGGATGCCTACAACATTCACACCGGCAAGCGGGTCTGGAGATCCTATAGCATGGGACCGGATGCAGATGTCAATCTCGCCCCTGACTTCAACTCCGCCAACCCCCACTACGGACAGAAGGGCGTGGGAACGTCCACCTGGCCTGGTGATCAGTGGAAAGTGGGCGGCGGCAGCACCTGGGGGTATTGGTCGTATGATCCCGAGCTGAACCTTTTCTACAGCTCAACCGGCAACCCCGGGACCTGGAACCCCACCCCTCGGAAGGGCGACAACAAGTGGTCGATGACCATCTTCGCCCGCAATCCCGATACCGGCGCGGCGAAGTGGGCGTATCAGATGACCCCCTGGGATGCCTGGGACTACGATGGGGTCAATGAGACGATCCTCACCACTCAGACGTTCGGTGGCAAGGCGACCAAGGTTCTGACCCACTTCGACCGCAACGGCTTCGCCTATACGCTCGACCGCTCCAACGGGACACTCCTCGTGGCTGAGCCGTTCGTGTATGTGAACTGGGCGACGGGGATCGACATGAAGACGGGGCGGCCGATCGAGAACCCTGAGAAGCGGACCAAGCAGGGGGCGGACACCAAGGACATCTGCCCCTCTGCGATGGGGGGCAAGTCCGAACAGCCCACCGCGTACTCTCCTCGGACGAACCTGTTCTACGCCCCCACCAACAACATGTGCATGAACTATGAAGGCGTCCTGGTGCAGTACACGGCCGGGGCTCCGTACGTGGGTGCCAACCTGCTGATGTTCCCGGGCCGCGGCGGCCACTGGGGTGAGTTCATCGCCTGGGATGGTGTCAAGGGGAAGAAGGTCTGGGGCATCAAGGAGCCGTTCCCAGTGCAGAGCGGCCCCCTGGTGACCGCCACTGATCTGGTGTTCTACGGCACCATGGACGGGTGGTTTAAGGCGGCCGATGCCAAGACTGGCGAAGTCGTGTGGAAGCACAAGGTCGGCTCCGGCATCATCGGCAACCCGATGACCTACCAGGGGCCTGACGGCAAGCAATATGTCGCCGTCCTCTCCGGGGTGGGTGGCTGGTTCGGCGCCATCGTGTCCCTCGATATTCCGCCCGATGATCCGTTCGGCGCGTTGGGCGAGGTCGGCGCCGCCTACGCCTCCGGCCTGGATAAAGCCACGACCAAGGGCGGCATTCTCTACGTGTTCGCCCTCGACTAAACGGGCGATGCTGGGTGCGCCCCAGCCGAAGGGGGATCATACTTAACAGAATATTGCTTGCAGGGTCGGATTTTTTGGCCATTCCAGCAAAACGATATCTTGGGACCCCATAGATTATCAGCGGGCGCTATTCCGTCAGTCACCTACCGTATGTCTCCGGAACACGAGACTTTCTAATCACGACCAGCGGCCCTTCGAGCGCCGTTAACCCCTCCGGTTCGTGCTTGCGCAATCGCGTCCAAACACGATCTTTTGCCGTGGCGTAAATTTTGTGGCTTCGCCTATGTTTCTCGAGACCATCGAGGTTCATGTGGGCCTGCAAAAACGCGGTCCCGCCGCGCAACGAGTTCGCACGCAGGATCGGGGTGTGTAGTTTCAGGGCGTGACCGTCTTACCTTTCAAAATCGTTTGACAACCAGCCCGTGTTTTCCCTATTATCGGCTCATACTGAACGAGCGTTCAGTCATCGGGGTCCTGCTATGCGAGCGGCTGTGAGGCAGATCGAAACCGTGGTCAAGGATCGCGCTCTCATCGAGCGACGACACGAGCAGATCTGCGATGCCGCCCTTCATCTCTTTGCCCGCAAGGGGTATCACCAGACCAGCGTCCGGGAGATCGCGGAAGGCGCCAACCTTTCCGTCGGTGCCCTCTACAACTACGTTAAGACCAAAGAAGACATCCTCCTCCTCGTCTACCATCGGATTTTTGATCTGTTTCAGAAGAGGATGTCTGAGGCGATGGCTAACAGCGGAGGCCCAACCTCTCAGCTCAGGGCAGCCATCGAGGCCACCCTCAAACTCTACGACGAATACCAGGACCTGATCCTCGTCCTGTACCAGGAGTCGCACACTCTACGCCGCGAGGCCCTACAGCAACTGTTTCAAGTGGATCGCCGGTACGTCTCAATGCTCCAGGCCATTATCGAGAGGGGGAACCGGGAGAACCATTTCGTGGCAGGGGACGCCAATCTAACGGCCATAGCGGTTCTGTTCCTCTGTGCGGTCTGGCCGCTGAAGCGGTGGAACCTGAAAAAGTACGACCTCGCAACCGTGACCGATGGTGTAGTCGGTCTTGTCCTGAACGGAATCGGAGGTGGTCATGGGCTTCCAGACAATCGAGCTACAAACTGAGGGTGGCATCGCCACGATCATATTGAATCGCCCAAAGGCGTTGAACGCGCTGAATCTGGCGATGGTTGCAGAGCTGGAGCAGGCGGTGCATACCGTCAGGGACGATCCGTCAGTCCGCGTGGTGGTGATCACCGGTGCGGGCGACAAGGCGTTCGCCGCAGGCGCCGATATCACCGAGTTCAAGACGATGAGTCCGGTCGATGCCTGGATGTTTACCCAGCGGGTTCAACGGGTGTACCTGGAGATCGAGCGATTACCGAAGCCTGTCATCGCCGCCGTGAATGGCTTCGCGCTGGGTGGCGGCTGTGAGCTGATGATGGCTTGCGACATCGTTTACGCGTCGGACCGCGCCAAGATCGGCCAGCCCGAGATCAACCTGGGGATGATCCCCGGCGCCGGTGGAACACAACGGCTCTCTCGCCTGATTGGCAAACAGCGTGCGAAGGAGCTGGTCCTGACCGGCGAGATGGTCGGCGCCCAGGAGGCATGGAACCTCGGGTTGTTGAATAAGGTCTTTCCCCCGGATCAGCTCATGCCAGAGGTGAAGAAGCTGGCCGAGAAGTTGGCGGCAAAAGGGGCGGTGGCGCTGAAGGCGGCGAAAGAGGCAATAGAGGAAGGGTACGACATCGAGCTCGGGCGTGCGATAGCGAACGAAGGCAAGTTGTTCGGCCTGTGCTTCGGTACTGAAGACAAGGTCGAAGGCGTGAACGCCTTCCTGGAAAAACGTCCGCCTCAGTTCAAGGGGAAGTAGGAGGCTCCTCGGCTGTCATTGCGAGGCCCACCAAGTGGGCCGAAGCAATCCCACCCCCTTGGGCGGCCTACAGGGATCACATGCGGGCAGATTGCTTCGCTGCGCTCGCAATGACGATCGTGAGGAAGGGTTATGAAGTTCGAATTGACCCAGGAGCAGCAGCTCTTTCGAGAGATGGTTCGCGAGTTCGCGGCCAAGGAGGTGGCGCCACGTGCCAAGCAGGTGGACGAGGAGGGGAGCTTCCCGCACGAGACGATCAAGAAAATGGGCGAGCTGGGTCTGATGGGTGTGGCGATCCCGCCAGCGTATGGGGGCGCCGGGGCGGACACTGTCTGCTATGTGATCGCGATGGAGGAGATCGCCAGGGCCTGCGCGTCCACCAGCGTTATCATGACAGTCAACAACTCGTTGGTCGGAGACCTTCTCTACGGGTTTGGCTCTGAGGCGCAGAAGCAGCGATACCTGGTACCACTGGCCGGTGGTCACACCATGGCCTGTTACGCGTTGAGCGAGCCGGGCGCGGGGTCGGACGCAGGGGCCCAGCAGACCACGGTTCGGAGAGACGGGAACGTCTTTGTCCTGAACGGGACCAAGAACTTCATCACGAATGCCCTGGAAGCCGACTTCGCAGTGGTCTTTGCCACCCGCGATCGCGATCTTCTGGCCAAAGGGGTCTGTGCCCTCATCGTGGAGAAAGGGACGCCAGGATTCACCATTACAAAGGTGGAGAAGAAGCTGGGGATCAAGGGGTCGAGCTGTTGTCAGCTCTTGTTCGAAGAGTGCCGGGTGCCGGCGGAGAACCTGGTGGGCGAGGTGGACCATGGGTTCAGGATTGCCATGGCCACCCTGGACAGCGGTCGGATAGGGGTCGCAGCGCAGGCCGTTGGGATCGCGCAGGGGGCGCTGGACATCTCGCTGAGCTATTCGACCCAACGGGTCGCGTTCGAGAAACCGATTGCATCGTTTCAAGCGATCCAATGGATGATCGCTGACATCGCCACGCGGACCGAAGCGGCCAGGCTCATGACCTATCGGGCGGCGTGGCTGAAAGATAGAGGGGGTCGATACACCAAGGAGGCCTCGATGGCGAAACTGTTCGCGTCGGAGACCGCAAACTTCGCGGCTACGAAGGCGCTCCAGATTCATGGCGGCTATGGCTACATCTACGATTTCCCGGCTCAGCGCCTGTTCCGTGACGCGCGGATCACCGAGATCTACGAGGGCACGTCGGAGATTCAGCGGCTTGTGATCGCTCAACAGTTGTTGAACTAATACAAATGGAAGAAGTCAGGTGTCATCGCGAGGGAGCGAAGCGACCGACGCGATCTGAAACACGGCGAGATTGCCACGCTCCTTTCAGTCGCTCGCAATGACGGAGTAGCAGGAGTTGGCGCACTTCCATTAGCTCATCCCTGTAGTGAGCCGATTCGAATCAGAGGAACCGACCATGCCTTTGAACATCATCGTCTGCATCAAACAGATCATCGATCCCGAGATCCCGGCCAGCCAGTTCAAGATTGATCCGGGAACCAAGCGCCAGGTCCAGGGCAGCCACTCACTGGTTATCAGCGCGTACGATCAGAACGCGATCGAGGTGGCAGTCCAGCTCAAGGAGAAGCATGGTGGCAAGGTGACCGCCGTCAGCGTGGGGGGTGCATCGGCTGCGACCGCGCTTAAGAGTGCTCTGTCGATGGGGGCGGACGAGGCCATTCTGCTGGATGACTCGGCCTTCGTGACATCGGATCAACAAGGGATCGCCCACGTTCTGGCGAAGGCGATCCGGAAGTCCGGTGTGTGCGATCTGATCCTGACAGGCTGCGTATCAGGAGATTGGGGTGACCGGGCCGTCCCGGCGTTCATGGCTGAAGAGCTGGGGATCGGATGTGTGAGCTTTGTTTCTCGGATCGAGGCGAAGGATGGGCAGGTGGTCCTTCGTCGAGTCGTAGAAGATGGCTACGAGTTGATCGAGGCAAAGACCCCTGTCCTCGTGAGCATCATTTCCGACGAGACCAATACGCCGCGCTACCCGAAGCTGAAAGATATCATGGCCGCCGGCAAGAAGACGATCCCTGTATGGAAGGCGGCAGACTTGGGGGTTGACTCCGAGAGGATTGGAGCCGCTGCAGCCAGGGCTCTCATCACGGATGTCTACCTGCCCGTCAAAGAGTCGAAATGTGAGATGATCGAGGGGGATACGCCGCAGGAGCAGGCGGTGAAGCTGGCCGCTAGGCTGCGAGAGCTGAAGCTAATCTAGTGCCGGTCCAATAAGCTTCGCCTAGCGGCGTTGCTGGCTGCAAGACTGCGCGAGTTGAAACTCATATAGTGCAGGTGCATGACGTGAGGTGTCATTGCGAGGGAGCGAAGCGACTGAAGCAATCTTCAACGCGGCGGGATTGCTTCGCTCCTTACAGTCGCTCGCAATGACAATGCACCAGTAATTAACACGTTTGTGCAATAGGGGACGAGAAT
>CAZPWD010000103.1:0-9314 GCA_964590025.1 uncultured Nitrospira sp. | reverse complement strand
GCGACCTTATCCAGCTGTCGCTTGATCGCACGGTCGAGCGCCGGATGGCGATGGCCATGGAGATTGACCCAGATGGACGAGGTCCCATCGAGATACCTCTTCCCTTCCGTATCAATCAGGTAGGGTCCTTTCCCTCGCTCGATAATGAGCGGCTCCTCCTGTTCCCATTCCTGCATTTGGGTGAAGGGATGCCAGAGGTACCGATGATCCCAATCAATCAACTGTCGAGCAGAAGGTTTTAGTGCCACGGTGGAGGAATCGCACAAGAGCTAATGGCTTATGGCGTATAGTGAGAAATCAGGGAAACCAGACTTCTGCATTTGCTATCAGCTATCAGCCATACGCTCTTATAAGATGTTGTCGGCGCGGTGCGGAGCGGATTATACGAGGGGGCGATTGCTTTGACAACCTCGGGGGCAGTAACTATAATAAATCGATTTATTGGGAAATGAGCTAGGATTTGCAAAGCCTTATACGCAATTTCTCAATTATTGCCCATATCGATCACGGCAAATCAACTCTCGCTGACCGGTTCCTGGAAGCCACGGGCGCTGTCTCGGCCCGAGAATCGAAAGACCAGATTCTCGACGCCATGGACCTGGAGCGTGAACGCGGGATCACGATCAAGGCCCACGCGGTTGCGGTCCGGTATCAGGCCAAGGATGGGAAGACCTATGCCTTGCATTTGATCGATACGCCGGGTCACGTCGACTTTACCTATGAAGTCTCGCGCAGTTTGGCGGCCTGCGAAGGCGCGCTCTTGCTCGTCGATGCTACGCAGGGGGTGCAGGCTCAGACGATTGCCAATGTGAATCTGGCGATGGCCAATAACCTCACGATCATTCCGGTCATCAATAAGATCGATCTTGCGAGCGCCGACCTGGAAGGCACCAAGCAATCGATCGCCGACGTGCTGATGTTGGATGCGACCGATGCCCTGCCGATCAGCGCAAAAGAGGGACGCGGAGTGTCGGAGGTGCTGGAGGCAGTCATTGCGCGGATTCCTCCGCCGGCGGGCGATCCTCAGGCACCGCTTAAGGCGCTCATTTTCGACTCCTGGTTTGATAATTATCAGGGGGTGATCGTGCTGACGAGAGTCGTGGATGGAGCCCTGCGGCCTGGGATGAAGATCAAAGTCATGTCGAACGACCGGATGTTCGAAGTGATGGAAGTTGGCCAATTCACCCCGAAACGGACCAAAAAGACCGAGCTGTTGACTGGCGAGGTCGGGTACCTCTGCGCGAATATGAGAGAAGTCGCGGACGTCAAAATCGGCGATACGCTCACGGACGCGGTGTCGCCGACGAGCGCGCCATTACCTGGGTATAAAGAAGTGAAGCCGCTGGTGTTCTGCGGGCTCTATCCCACCGACACGGCCCGGTACGAAGATTTGCGCGATGCGCTGGTCAAACTGCGGTTGAACGACTCCTCGTTCGTCTACGAACCGGAAACGTCGCTCGCTTTGGGGTTTGGGTTTCGATGCGGCTTCTTGGGCCTGCTGCACATGGAAATCATCCAGGAGCGGCTCGAGCGTGAATATGACCTGACGCTCCTCACCACCGCACCGACCGTCGTCTATCGCGTGCTGACGACCAAGGGTGAGGTGCTGGAGGTCAATAACCCGTCACAGCTCCCGCCTCTCAGCAGTATCGACTCATTTGAGGAGCCGTTTATTCTGGCGTCGGTTATTACTCCCGAACGGTACATGGGGGCCATCCTCAAGCTCTGTCAGGAGCGCCGCGGTATTCAGCGGGGCATGCATTTTCTCGATCCGACGCGGGTGATGATCAATTATGAATTGCCGCTCAACGAAGTCATTCTCGATTTTTACGATAAACTCAAGTCGCGTACGCAGGGCTATGCTTCGCTCGATTATGAGCTGCTCGGCTATCGCGAGGCCGATCTCGTGAGGCTCGATATTTTATTGAACGGCGAGGCGGTCGATGCCTTGTCATTTATCACCCATAAAGATCGTTCCATTCAACGTGGGCGTCAGCTCGCCGAGAAAATGAAGGAACTCATTCCCCGGCAGATGTATGAGATCGCCATTCAGGCGGCGATCGGGAGCAAGATCATCGCGCGCGAGACGATCGGAGCCATGAGGAAGAACGTCCTTGCGAAATGCTACGGTGGCGATATTACGCGGAAACGCAAGCTCCTCGAGAAACAGAAGGAAGGAAAGAAACGCATGAAATCAGTGGGGAGCGTGGAAGTGCCCCAAGAGGCCTTCCTCGCCATCTTGAAAGTCGGTGAGGAATGAGCGGGGAGACGAAGCGCCCCCCATCGGACGACATCCGGCACTCGACCCAACAGGGGCGGCCGGATGCCGCAGGAACGCCGGCGGTGTTCGGCGAAGCGTCGGCGAGGTCGCGGCCGGGTAGGAAGTCGCTCGTTCGCGAGTATGCAGAAGCCATTGTCGTGGCGATGCTCCTGGCCTTTGCAATCCGGGTGTTTGTCGTCCAGGCATTCAAGATTCCCTCCGGCTCGATGATTCCCACGTTGTTGATCGGGGATCATATTCTGGTCAGCAAGCTGTCCTACGGCATTCAATGGCCCAGCCAGTGCAAGTTTCAAGCAGCCTTTCCTCCCGTCAATTGCTATGCCTCGCAGGCACTCATCGAATTCGGCAAGCCGCAGCGGGGAGACATCATCGTGTTCCGGTTTCCCGAAGACGAGGAAAAGGATTTCATCAAACGGGTTGTGGGGACTCCAGGCGATACCGTCCAACTTCGCAATAAAGCCGTGTTGGTGAACGGGGTCGTGCTTGATGATAAACCATTCACCCAACGGATCGATCCGGGGATCATCGACAGCACGATCAATCCGCGCGACAATTTCGGGCCGGTGACCGTGCCTGATGGCGCCTATTTCGTGATGGGCGACAATCGCGACCAAAGTCTGGACAGCCGGTTTTGGGGGTTCGTGCGCGAGGAAAAAATCCGCGGGAAGGCGTTCCGTATTTACTGGTCGTGGAACGGGCAAGGCCAATTAACGGAGTGGGTCAGATGGGATCGATTCGGCAAAGCCATCCAATAGGTAAAGCCACGCGCCAGGCGGCGGCAGGCGAGGCTCAGGGCCGCGGAGGTGCGGTGTCGTCCCCTAAAGTGCTTCGGCAGTACATCTCGCGGTTCCCGCAAGCCTCCGTGCTCGTCATCGGCGACCTCATTCTCGACCATTATATCTGGGGCCGTGTGAGCCGCATCTCGCCGGAAGCCCCGGTGCCGGTGGTCCATGTTGATTCCGAGTCCTTGAAGCTCGGTGGCGCCGCGAACGTCTTCAATAACATCCTGGCCCTGGGAGGGAAAGCGGACCTCTGCGGCGTCATCGGTTCGGATGAAAGCGGCCGGATGCTCCTCAAAGAGTTGGGATCGACACGTTCTGGGCGTGGAGGGGTCGTGATCGACCAGGACCGCCCGACCACCAGAAAGTCCCGCGTCATCGCACATAATCAGCAGATCGTGCGGTACGACGTGGAGCGCCGCGCGGAACTCAAGCCGGCGATGCAACGGCGGATTCTCCGCTATGTGGAATCGCGGTTACGGGAGCTCTCCTGTCTCGTGGTGTCGGACTATGCCAAGGGGGTGGTGAGTGCCACGCTGATGTCGGAACTCACGCGGCTCGCCGCACTTCGCGGAATACCCCTGGTCGTCGATCCGAAAGTCGAACACTTCAGCTACTACAAGGGGGCGACGATCATCACGCCAAACTATCTTGAAGCGACACAAGCCGCCGGGGTGCACGGCGATGACGATCAGGCCAGCAACGAGGCCGGCGCGATCATACGACAGCGTTTGGGATGCCAAGCGGTGCTTGTTACACGCGGCGAAAAAGGGATGAGTTTGTACGAGGGAGAGGGCGTCTCCTGGCACATTCCCACACAAGCCCGCCAAGTATACGATGTCACCGGTGCGGGCGATACGGTGATTGGGACGCTGGCCCTCGCGCTGTCGACCGGTGCCTCGACGAGAGATGCGGCGACGCTTGCCAACCATGCCGCGGGTATCGTCGTCGGCATGGTCGGCACCGCGACCCTATCGGCACAGCAGCTGTCGGAGGATCTCGGCCATGACTAAGGCCACACCATCCGTCATGGTGGTGATCCCGGCCCGGTACGGGTCGTCGCGCTTTCCAGGAAAACCCCTCGTCATGCTCGGTCGGAAGCCTATGATCCAGCATGTGTATGAACAAGCGGCGGCCTGTCGAGCCGTGACTGAGGTCCTGGTCGCCACCGACGACGAGCGGATCAAACAGGCCGTCGAAGGATTTGGCGGGCGTGCCGTGATGGTAGCCGGAGACTATCGGACAGGCACCGATCGAGTCGCCGGAGTGGCGCGCATGTTCGGCGGAGACTATTTTGTGAATCTACAAGGAGATGAGATCCTGCTGCAGCCGGATTTGTTGGCGGATCTCATCGAGCCGTTCATCAAGAGCGGCACAGGAATAGGCACACTGAAGCGCAGGATCAATTCGACGGAGGATGTCCACAATCCCTCGGTGGTGAAGGTGGTCACGGATCATCTCGGCAACGCCCTCTATTTCTCACGCGCACCGATTCCATTGGTGCGGGACGACGCCAGCCGCCGAGCCGTCGGAGGGTTGCATTACATTCACCTTGGTCTGTACATGTACCGGCGCGACACCTTATTGAAGCTGGCGTCCCTCCCCACCGGACAGCTGGAGGACGCGGAAAAGCTTGAGCAGTTGCGCGCGTTGGAGCATGGCATTCCGATCAGAGTCTGGGAAACCAACCATGCCTCCTTGCGGGTGGATACGCCGGAGGATGTCGAGTCGGTGGCAGAGAAGCTCCAACAGTGTGACATCATCGAGCGGGAGTTGGGCGCGCTGAAGGCAGCTCCTTCCAGGTAAGGGTGGCATGCGTGTCAGAATTCTACGATCCGACAAGATGGGGGCCACGATGAGCAAGTTCATTTTTGTCACAGGCGGAGTCGTCTCTTCCTTGGGGAAAGGGCTTGCCTCGGCCTCGATCGGCAACCTGCTCGAGAGTCGAGGGTTGAAGATTACGTTCCTCAAGCTCGATCCCTACATCAATGTCGATCCCGGCACGATGAATCCCTATCAACACGGGGAAGTCTACGTGACGGACGATGGCGCGGAAACAGACCTGGACCTCGGCCACTATGAACGGTACACGTCCCTAACCCTGACCAAAGAAAACAACTACACGACCGGCAGGATCTACAATTCGGTCATCACAAAAGAGCGTCACGGCGACTACCTTGGTGGGACGGTGCAGGTGGTGCCCCATGTCACCGATGAGATCAAACAGTGCATCATGCGTATCTCCCAGGGGATGGACGTGACGATCGTGGAGATCGGCGGCACGGTCGGCGACATCGAGAGCTTGCCCTTCCTCGAAGCGATTCGCCAGATGCCGTACGATGTAGGCCGCGAAAACGTGCTCTATGTTCACCTTACGCTGGTGCCGTACATCGGCACAGCCGGTGAGCTGAAGACCAAACCGACGCAGCACTCTGTCAACAAGCTCCGGGAGATCGGAATTCAGCCGCATATCCTCCTCTGCCGGACCGATCGGTATCTGCCTCCAGAACTCAAGGGCAAGATCGCGATGTTCTGCAACATCGAGAAAGACGCGGTGATCACGGCCAAGGACGTCGATACGATTTATGAAGTGCCGATCGTGTTCCGGAAGGAAGGGCTGGACGAGCTGATCGTGCGCATGCTCCATCTCGAGACCGGTCCGCCGAACCTGCGCGAATGGGATGCGATGGTCCAGAAGATCAAGTATCCCAAGCATGAAGTCTCAATCGCCCTGGTCGGCAAGTACGCGGGGTTGAGGGAATGTTACAAGAGTCTTGCGGAATCGCTCGTCCATGGCGGTATCGACCATGAAACGCGGGTAAACATCCAGTGGATCGAATCGGAGGAGATTGAACGGCAAGGGACCGAGCGTATCCTGCGCGAAGTCGATGGCATTTTGGTTCCCGGCGGGTTCGGCGCACGCGGGATCGAAGGAAAAATCGCCGCAATTCGATACGCCAGGGAACACCGCATTCCGTTTCTCGGCTTGTGTCTGGGCATGCAGTGTGCGACGATCGAATTTGCGCGGAACGTCGCCGGGCTGGCCGGCGCAAACAGCGCCGAATTTGACGAGGCTTCCCCCTATCCCGTCATTCATTTGATGTCCGATCAGCAGTCCGTCAGCGACAAGGGCGGAACGATGCGCCTCGGGTCCTATGTCTGTATGCTCGGGGAGGGAACCCTGGCCCAAAAGATGTATGGGGTGAGCGAAGTGCGTGAGCGCCATCGGCATCGGTACGAATTCAACAATGCGTACCGTGAGCAATTGCTCGCCAAGGGATTCGTGCTGAGCGGGCTTTCACCGGACGGCCGGCTGGTCGAGATCGTCGAGTTACGCGACCATCCCTGGTTTCTGGCGACGCAGTTCCATCCGGAATATAATTCGCGGCCCCACCGTCCGCATCCGCTGTTTAGCGGATTTGTGGGAGCGGCGTTGCGCCGCAAATGCGGCCACTGATGTGAGATGCTGAAACCAGCTTGCAGCTTCGTTCTCGGGTCGTCGAAATCCTCAACGTAGCCGGAGAGGCTACGCCTCCGGTTTCGACTCGCCTGCGGCCTCGCTGCAAGATTGGTTTGAGCATCTCACGGGAAGTTTGAAGAAAGAAAGTCTATGGCGCAGGAAGTCGAGATAGGAAACTTCAAAGTCGGCGCAGGCCAGCGGCCGTTTCTGATTGCCGGGCCCTGCGTCATCGAGAGTGAACAGCTCGTACTGGAGACGGCGGCGCGCATCGCTGAGGTTGCCAAGTCTCTGGGCATGCCCTATATCTTCAAATCGTCCTTCGATAAAGCGAACCGGACCTCGATCACGTCGTATCGCGGACCGGGTCTCGAAAAAGGCCTGGCGGTGCTGAAGCAGGTCAAGGATCAGCTGGGCCTTCCTGTCTTGACCGACGTCCACACCGAAGAACAGGCGACCGAGGCAGGGAAGATCGTGGACGTGCTCCAGATTCCCGCGTTCCTCTGCCGGCAGACCGACTTGCTCATCGCGGCGGCAAAGACCGGCAAAGTTGTGAATGTGAAGAAGGGCCAGTTCCTCTCCCCGCAAGAAATGGGCAACGCGGTGAAAAAAGTCGAGGAAGCCGGAAACAGGCGGATCATCCTGACTGAACGAGGATCGTCGTTTGGCTACAACAATCTCGTCGTCGATATGCGGTCCTTCCCTGTCCTTCGAAGCTTCGGCTATCCGGTGGTCTTCGACGCCACCCATAGTGTGCAGTTGCCGGGCGGCGGGGGAACCAAATCCAGCGGCCAGCGTGAATTCGTCGAGCCATTGGCCTGCGCAGCAGCCGGAGTCGGAGTCGATGGCTTCTTCATGGAAGTCCATCCCAATCCCGACGAAGCCTTGTCAGACGGGCCGAACATGGTACCTCTTCATCAGCTCAAATCTTTACTAGAACGGGTCATGCGGATATGCGACGCGTCACAACCTCGAAAGTAACCAAGCCGAAGGGCGGAACCAGCCTCGACGTAGGCCGGCGTGTGTTGGACATCGAAGCGCGTGCCGTCCAGGCCCTCATTCAACGTCTCGACGGTGGTTTCTCTGATGCCGTGGACCTGCTCTATGACTGCAAAGGTAAAGTCGTCGTATCGGGCATGGGCAAATCCGGGTTGATCGGGCAGAAGATCGCCGCCACGATGGCGAGTACTGGGACGCCGTCGTTCTTTCTCCATCCAGCCGAAGGGCTCCACGGAGACCTCGGCATGTTGGCGCGCCGCGATGTCCTGATTGCGATTTCGAATAGCGGAGAGACGCAGGAAATTTTGCAGCTCTTGCCCTTCATGGAACGAATGGGGATTGCTGTTGTGGCGATCACCGGCCGAAAGGGTTCGACGCTGGCCAAGAATAGCGCCGTCGCGTTGGATGTGTCCGTCGCAGAAGAGGCCTGCCCCATGGGACTTGCGCCGACGGCGAGCACGACCGCGACGCTTGCAATGGGCGACGCCTTGGCCGTTGCGTTGCTCGAGAAACGTGGGTTCAAGGAGCAGGATTTTGCGCAATTCCATCCAGGTGGGACGCTCGGACGTCGTTTGCTGGTGAAAGTGCGGGACCTCATGCACAGGGGGGAGGAGGTCCCGCAAGTAATGGAGACGGTCGTAGCCTCGGTGGCCATTCTCGAAATGTCGGCCAAAAAACTTGGCATGACCACGGTGGTCGATCGAGCCGGCGCACTCCTGGGGGTGATTACCGACGGCGACCTGCGGCGCTTTGTCCAACAGGGCGGGGATTTTTCCAAGATCACCGCTGGGTCCTTAGCCTCGCGCCGCCCCAAGTTGATCGGACCGGATGAGCTGGCAGCCAAGGCGGTCGAAATGATGGAGCGCTATTCTATTACCACGCTCGTCGTCGCGGACAACGCCAAGCGAATTGTGGGGGTCGTGCATCTGCATGATCTGCTCAAACATGGCATCGTCTAGGCAGGATGCTGAAAATGTCCTCCAGCTTCGTTCTCGGCTCATCGAAATCCTCAACGTACCCCCGAGGGTACGCCTCCGGTTTCGACTCGCCTGCGGCCTTGCTGGACGAACATTTTGAGCATCCTGTGAGATTGTGCTTCTTTGTGCCATAGTAGTTTTTCAGAAACAGGATAACGGAACAGGTCATCAATGAATCGCGTACTGGCAGCATGGAGATCGGTCGGGCAGGAATCGCTCAACCTGCCGAATTTCATTACGCTCACACGTATCCTCTTGATTCCTGTTTTCGTGGTGCTGTTTGTCACGCCGACCCCGAACCGATCCCTCAGCGCGGCCCTTGTCTTCGTCGTCGCAGCGGTCACCGATATGTTGGATGGCTATCTGGCTCGTCGTAACGGCCAAGTGACCACACTCGGGAAGCTGCTCGATCCCATCGCCGATAAGTTATTGGTTCTCTCCGCCTTGATTCTTCTGGTCAACATCGATCGCGTGAGTGCACTGGTTGCAATCTTGATCATCGCGCGCGAGGTCGCGGTTACGGGCGTTCGTGCCATTGCCGCAGGCGAAGGCATGGTGATCGCGGCTGAGACGACGGGCAAGTACAAGATGGCGCTGCAGGTCGTGGCGATCATGCTGTTGATCCTCGAAGACACGTTCTTGTCTGATCTCGGCAATCTGCATCTCGCCGGTATCGTCACGCTCTATCTATCGCTGGTGCTCGGCTATGTCTCAGGCGGTCATTATGTGTGGAGTTTCTGGAAGCAAGTCGTGGCGAAGGGACTCTGACAGGATGCGGGAAACCGCGCGAGACAGGCGGGACGGGTCGATCTGGTTCATCT
>CAZPWD010000102.1:2933-9533 GCA_964590025.1 uncultured Nitrospira sp. | reverse complement strand
CTGGTGCTGAGTAGTGGACCTGCGTATGCGGAGTGAGAATGGGAAAAGGTGTCAGGAGCCATTCCCAATATGAAATCGTCGATGACCTCGAAGCGGCCCTCGTACAATTCCGCCTGATTTCCAATGACCTTGGCAGTGACGCTTCAGAGAAAGTGCCGTGATGCGGGCTTCCTTCTCACTGCCTGCATTGCTGGTCTTCTTCGGCACAGCCCAGGCTGAGTTTGGCTTTGATGAACATCATTCACGCGGCTAACAATGGTTTGGGGTCAGCAACTGTGACGCTATCGCGGCCCATTTACGAGCTATGTAGAGATCGATTCCATCCACCACATCGGAGAACGGGATGATTATCAAAGATACTGAATCGGTTGATATCCATACGTCCACGGGGCCCATGCGCACCTACCTCTTTCGGCCAGTGACTGAGGGGCGGTATCCTGGCCTGCTGCTGTTTTCGGAGATCTTCCAGGTGACGGGGCCCATCCGGCGCGCCGCGGCGATGTTGGCGAGCCACGGATTTGTGGTGGCGGCCCAGGAGATTTACCACGAGCTGGAGCCGGCCGGAACCGTGCTGGCCTATGACGAGGCCGGCGCCGAGCGCGGCAACCGGCACAAGATCACGAAGACCCTGTCGAGCTACGACGCCGACGCGCGCGCGGCACTGGACTTTCTCAAGTCCTCACCCCATTGCACGGGCAAGCTGGGCGCGATGGGGATCTGTCTTGGGGGACATTTGGCGTTTCGTGCGGCGATGCAGCCTGACGTGCTGGCCACCACCTGTTTCTACGCGACCGACATCCATAAACGCAGCCTGGGAGAGGGCACACACGACAACAGCCTGGACCGGATCGGGGAGATGACGGGCGAGCTGCTGATGATCTGGGGCAGGCAGGACCCACACATTCCCCGCGAGGGGCGGGCGCTGATCTATAATGCTCTGAGTGATGCCGGCGTGCACTTCCAGTGGCATGAGTTCAACGCCGCACACGCTTTTCTTCGCGACGAAGGTCCCCGCTACGATCCGGCTGCGGCCAGGATCTGTTACGACATGGTGCTGGAGCTGTTTACACGCAAATTGAATAAAGAATAAGGTACCGGGAGTCTTCTATCTTCTCCCTTGAGGGCGGGCGGGCTGGCCTCCCCCCGCGCGTGCCGGACGAGGCCCTTCCTATTCCCTATAGCTTTCTTCAAGGGAGTGGCCGAGGCTGCCCCTTTACTGCGCGCATCGAGCGACCACTGCTTCACCGTGGGGGCTCTGCGAGCAAGAAGGGCACTTGGCCGCTCCTTCCCTATCCTTCTCAGGCCGCGCGTTGCGCGAGCACAGGAGATCAACAGTCCGCCATTCCACTTCTCATCGCTTCCATTTGATGCTGCAGCCGATGCTGGCCCTTTGGTTGCTGTCGACCGGTTTCCCGGCGAGCACCGCATCAATCGCAGCGCGCAGATCGCGGCCGGTGACCGGCTTGTTGCCGCCTGGGCGGCTGTCGTCGAGCTGCCCGCGATAGACCAGCCGCCGGTCCCGATCGAAGAGATAGAAATCCGGGGTGCAGGCTGCCCGATAGGCCTTCGCCACGTCCTGGGCTTCATCAAAACAGAAGGGAAAGGTGAAGTTCAGGCGTTTGGCCATCTCCTTCAGCCGCGGCGGCGCGTCGTCCGGATACTGCACCGGATCGTTGCTGCTAATGCCGATGATGCCAAGTCCTGTGTCCATATAGTCCCGCCCGATCTTCGCGATCCCGTGCTCGACGTGCACCACATAGGGACAGTGGCGGCAGATGAACATGACCAGCAACGCGGTCTTGCCGGCAAAAGAGTCGAGCGAGTAGATCTGGCCGCTCACGACATCGCGCAACGAAAACGGGGGAGCGGGCGTGCCGAGCGAAAGCATGACGGACGCCATGGCCATGGTGCCTCCTTCTCGATCTTTTCTTGAGATGCTCTGGAGGATGCCGCACCGTGATCACTTCGTCAAGAGGCGCGCCGGTATCCATTCCATCCTCGATCTCCCGGCTGAAGTCTCTTTCCCACTATGGTAGGCTCGTGGCGCATTGCATCACATCAAGAGAGGGCATTGCTGTGAAACAGGGCTATCGGTTGATCATTGTGGACAAGGCTGGCGTGCTGGTCTCTGAATTCCAACTGACGGAGAACGCCCTGGCCCAGCCGGAGGCCTTTGTCGCGGCGCTCAAGCAGTCGATCGAGGACATTGAAGAGGAGGAGCCGTGAGTCTCCTCCGGTTGTCCCAGCTGTGTACAATATCGCATCAGCGTGTGTGACAAGGGAGCTTGCCGATGCAATACGTTCATCTCGGTCGGTCTGGAGTGAAAGTCAGCCGGCTCTGTCTCGGCACGATGAACTTTGGCCCGGAGACGAGCGAGGCGGACAGTTTGGCCGTCATGGATCGGGCGCTGGAGCTGGGCCTCAACTTTTTCGACACGGCGAACGTCTATGGCTGGAAGGTGGGCGAAGGGTGGACGGAGCAGATCGTGGGGCGTTGGTTCGCCCAGGGCGGGGGACGGCGTGAGAAAGTCGTCCTGGCAACGAAGGTGTTCGGCCGCATGGGCGAGTGGCCGAATCAGTCTCGCTTGTCGGCCCTGCACATCAAGCGGGCCTGCGAGGACAGCCTGCGGCGCCTTCAGACTGACTGCATCGACCTGTATCAGATGCATCACGTCGATCGGGAGACGCCGTGGGATGAAATCTGGCAGGCGATGGAGCAGTTGGTCCAGGAAGGCAAGATTCTGTATGCGGGCAGCAGCAATTTTGCCGGCTGGCACCTGGCCCAGGCGCAAGAATTAGCCCGCAGCCGCCACTTCCTCGGTCTCGTGTCGGAGCAGAGTCTCTATAATTTGAACGAGCGGACGGTCGAGTTAGAAGTGATTCCGGCCTGCGAGGCCTATGGCATCGGCCTGATCCCCTGGAGTCCGCTTGCGCGCGGGCTGTTGGCTGGGGCATTAGAACCGGCGAAGGTCGGTCGACGCGCGAACGAAGATCTGAAAAAAGACATCGAGAAGTATCGTCCCAAGCTGGAAGCCTATGAGGCGCTGTGCACTCAACTCGGCGAGCGCCCGGCCGATGTGGCGCTCGCCTGGCTACTGCACCAAAAGGCCGTTACGGCGCCGATTATCGGACCGCGCACAATGGAGCAATTAAACGGCACGATGCGCGTCCTGAGTCTCACGTTGAGCCAGGAAACACTGAAACGGCTCGACGAGATCTTCCCCGGCCCAGGCGGGCCTGCACCGGAAGCCTACGCCTGGTAACAACGGCCCAGCCTGCCACGAGCTGCGCACGTCGCGCTGTTGGGGTCATTGCTGGACCTTGCATCCTCGATTTCGGTCCTCCTAGAATACGCCTCCCTGCGAGACCTCTATGCCCTTCACGATTCGTCCTTACCGTCGCGTTCCTGTGCCATGCTCTGTGGCCAACAACGCGGGTTCATTCCCCAAGCTGCTTTTGGCCTACCTTTTGGGGTTCTGGTTACTGATCACGCTCCTGGTGTTGAGTAGTGGAGCAGTGTATGCGGGGTGGGTGTTGACGAGTGGCGACGACGAAGCAGGACTCACTGTGTACGTCGATCCAGACTCCATTCGCCAAAAGGGGAATCTGGCGAAGATGTGGCAATTGTACGACTACAAGACCGTACAAACCGTGGCGGGGGATTCGCTTTTGTCTTTCAAGCGATACAACGAATACGATTGTACGGAAGCGCGCACACGTATGCTTGCGTATACTTGGTTCTCGGGCAACATGGGAAGTGGTCACGTGGTTTACAGTACCCCAGACGAGCAACAGTGGGAACCGGTTGTACCGCGTAGCATCAATCAAGCTCTGTGGAAAGTGGCGTGCAGTAAGAAGTGATCCTGCCTGAGGGCACTAACGTCAATCACACGTTAGTTAAGGACGGTTGCTGCAGAAGAAGATTCTGCCGTGAGAGAAGCATTGGGATCATTGCTCGACCTTGCACTTCACGCCCCTGACGGACTTTCCTTCACTGCGCGAATCAAGCGACCGTCGCTCTTCTATCTTCTCCCTTGAGGGCGGGCTAGATGGTCTCCCCCTGCGCGTGTCCAACGAGGGTCTTCTGAGACCGCGCGTTGCACGAGCACAGGAGAGCATCTAGTCTGCCCTCTCATGCTCCCTCCAAGCTCGCTCGCTCATTCCTCTGGGAATGGCGCCCGCAGTGGTCCAACTGCGCCCGTCAAACGAAGCTCTTCAATTCCAATTTTCCATACCTTTCTTCAAGGGAGTGGCCGAGGCTGCCCTTGTCTGCGCGCGTCGAACGAGGCCCTTCTCAGGGCGCGCGTTCCGCGAGCAAGAAGGGCAACCGGCCACTCCCATCCCTCCCCCCATCCTGCTATGATGCTGACCCCATGAGCACTCGTTCTGAATCGGGCCAGACCAATCTGATTGCCATTGCGGTCCTCGCCGGCGTCGTTATTGCCGGCGTCTGGGTGTGGAAGCGTCTGTCGTTCGATACTCAGGATTATGTGATCGATCAAGCCATTCCCATGGCATTCGTGGGGTTGGTGATCGCGGCGGGACTGTGGATGTTGGTCCGGGCGTTCAACCGCCGCAGGGCGCAACGGCGTGAACGTGCGAAGTTATTGGCCGTGTTCGAACGGGCCACGGTACAGGAGAAGAAGCTGGAGATCGCCTTTGAACTGATTGATGTGAATGGGTACCGGGCCGAAGGGTTGGAATCCGTGACGCCCGCGTTACGAGACCTCTTCGCGTCGACGTTGCAGCAGGCGCTGGGTGACAAGCAGCACCGGATTCGCGGGATGGCGGCCAGTTACCTTGGCGTCCTGAACGATAGAACCGTGATCCCCCTTCTGGTGAAGGCGCTGGAAGATGACCACGCCTATGTACGTTCCTGCGCGGCGCTGGGATTGGGCCGGTTGCGCGCCAGTGAGGCGAAGGAGAAGCTGACGGCTGTCATGAAGGAGGATTGGGATCAAACCGTCAGGAGCCGATCGAAGGAAGCGCTGGAGCGGATCAAATAATCATGAAATCCTTCGAACGCGCGTTCCTCGATACTTGCGCGAGACTTGCGAGAAAAGCGAGAGGGGTGAGGCGGTCTGTAGGCTGAAGACCGAAGGCTGAAGTGTTCGGACCTTCGAATCTCGACCTTCGGCCTTCAGTCTTCTGGTTGCGCCTGTTCGTTGACCCATTCAATGTAGACGATTTCCGGTGTGCAATTCAAACGCAGGGGAAGAAACGACCATCCGAGCCCACGATTGACATAGAGCCGGCGACCAGGCTCTCCGTGATGCCCCTCGATCCGGCCGTTGCATCCAGGCGGGAGCCAGAACGTCGGCACGCCGGGTATGCGCCACTGGCCTCCGTGGCTATGTCCGCAGAGGATCAGATCGACGGCGTGGTGGTCTTCCAACTGATCGAGGATGTTCGGCGCATGGGCCAGCAAGAGGGTGAAGCGATCCTGTGCGCGCGGCGGCAGACAGCTTAAGTCGGCCCGATGCAGCGAGGGATCGTCGACGCCGACAATGGCGATCTCGCCACAGTCCGTGGGAATGAAGGTGGCCTGATTGATCAAGAGAGTAATCTTGTGGCGATCGGCGAGTTCGCAATACTGATCGATCGGCACGCCACTGTAGTGATCATGGTTGCCCAACGTGACGAAGACCGGCGCAATCTCCCGCAAGCCGGCGAGAAATCGAAACACATGCGGCAGTCCCTCCGACACGTTGAGCAGGTCGCCGGTGATAAAGATCCAGTCGGGGCGGAGTTCCCCGATGGCGGCAACGATGAGATCATGCCGTGGCTGATAGCGGTCGAGATGCAGGTCGCTCAGATGAACGGCCCGCCGGCCAGCCAAGGAGCCGTGCACATAGGTGAGCCGGGAAATCTCGTGTGTGGACAGTCCGAATTCCCAGTGGGGGACGAGATTAAAGAGCCGATAGAGCGGTTCGCTCAGACAATATCCAAGGAAGGAACGGGTCCGATCGGGCCAGGACCTTGTGCGTCGCGTCATTCCATCACCCGATCCAGCTCTACGCGATCGGAGGGAGTCACGCGATAGCCTCGTTCATAGAGATCGCTCATGCCTTGCATCAAGGCGTCCATGTTGCGGCTGTGGTACAAGCTGTCGAACCGCTCCGTGAGTGCCGTGACCTGCGTCGGAGTCGGCTCTCCGTCACTGTACGCGACAGTGAGGGAGCGGAGCAAATCTTGAAGTTCGGCGGGACTGTAGGTCGCATCATCATTCCGGTCGGCGACCAAGGCGAATTCATAGAAGGTCAGACTGACCGAAAGCAATGATTGTGTCTTGGCAAAATCATCTCGCGCATCGCCCATCCCGCCGGGATAGGCGCGAAGACAATCCACTTCAGGCTGGGATGAAGGAGTCATGCTCCAGCTGATTCCCCGCACGGCCGGGGGAGGCGTCTTTTTCAGCTTATAAAACCACGAGACACAGTTGTTCGCCTGCGAAAATGCCTGTTTGTCTCTGTGGATCTGCCTGCCGATGTGCTGGGTGAACTGTTGAAAGATCGTGTTCTCTCTACCCGACGAGTCCCCTGGGAACAGACTACACATCAGAACGATGAGGAATACCCCTGCCGCTAACAGGCGGGCCTC
>CAZPWD010000102.1:0-2833 GCA_964590025.1 uncultured Nitrospira sp. | reverse complement strand
ACAGACTACACATCAGAACGATGAGGAATACCCCTGCCGCTAACAGGCGGGCCTCGGGACGTTGAGCCATCAGCTGGTGCTCGGAACAGATCATTGAGTCGGAAGCTGTGCGAAAAAACATAGGGAAAGTATACCATGCAAGTCGTCTCACCCCTCTTGGAGATTGACTGGACGGTGAGGGGGTTCACGTGCAAATGAAGACGGGACCTATTGCACCATGACCATGCCTTTCTTGACAGTAACACTGCCGGGCATCGGCGGACAGATACGGACACTTCCGGAAGACTTCCAGGTCGAAGAACGTCCGCTCTATCTCCCCTGTGGAGAGGGTGAACATCTCTACATCAAAATCAGAAAACGCCTGCTCTCGACCCCGGACCTCGTCCTGCGACTCTCTTCGGTCTTGGGGGTGAAAGCGCAAGCGATTGGAGTGGCAGGCCTCAAAGACGCCCGGGCCGTAACCACGCAGATGGTCTCGCTTCTGGGTGTCACGCCTGAACGGCTGGATCGACTGAAATTGGACGAGCAGCTCTTGTCTATGGAAGTGCTGGGTCGGCATCACAATCGCTTGCGTCCTGGGCATCATGCAGGCAATCACTTTCGGTTGGTGATTCGGGATGTTGCCACGCATGCCCGTGAGACGGTGCCTCTGGTGACGGACCTGCTGGTGCGACGAGGCGTGCCGAACTATTTCGGCCCGCAACGGCAAGGGCGGAGCGGACAGAATTACCAAATCGGAGCCGAATTACTGGTGGACCCTGCTCGCCGAAACAGGCTGAGTCGATCTAAGCGTATGTGGTACCTCAATGCCTATCAATCGTACTTCTTTAATGACATGTTGGCCCGACGACTGGATCGACTCGATCGTATTCTGGTTGGAGACTGGGCCATGAAAATGGAGAACGGCGCCTGTTTTCTGGTCGAGGATGCTACGAAGGAACAGCCACGGGCCGACCGGTTCGAGATCAGTCCAACCGGCATCTTGTTTGGGTCGCGCGCCTCGTGGGCCAGCGGAGAACCGGGCGAGATCGAACGGGCCGTGGTCGCTGAGAGCGGGGCCACTCCGGAGAGTCTTACTGAAGCTGCGAAGGCCTGCGGGTTTCGCGGTGAACGGCGCTCGCTCCGAATCCCCCTTGCCGATTTGGAATGGACATTGGTGGGCACAGTGCTCACTCTCTCCTTTTCACTTCCACCTGGTGCCTATGCGACCAGCGTTCTTCGCGAACTCATGAAGACCGACTGATCAGCTGCTGAAAATGGCCTCCAACTTCGTTCTCGGCTCGAATAAATCCTCAACGTAGCCAAGAGGCTACGCCTCCGGTTTCTTCTCGCCTGCGGCCTTGTTGGACGGCCATTTTGAGCAGCCTACGGGAGGATCACTCAAGCCATCACTGAGAGGAACTGAAAGCGGGTGGCCACACGTGGGAGGACGCGAGTCTTGGTGCACCGTCAGTATCAAAATCTGCAGTTGTTAAAGTTGGGTGGTAGAATCTGTGCAGATCATACCAGGGTGGAGGTTTGACCCATGATGCATGACCAAGAAACGGTCCTGCTCCAAGGCCATATCATCGATTCGTTGATCCTGGCGAAGGTCCTGGACACGATTCTGATGATGGGCGGAACATTCGACCTTCAAGATATGCAGATCGGCAAGACCCGCGAGGAGCCGTCGCGCGCCAGAATCATCGTGCGGGCCTCCTCCGCGAAACTGCTCAGCGAGATTCTCCATGCCATTCAGCCACACGGCGCGTCGGTCGAGAGTGAACGGGATTGCCGGCTGAGTGCGGCGCCGGCGGACGGCATCTTTCCCGACGAGTTCTACGCGACAACCCATTTATCCACCCAGGTGCGAGTGCATGACCAGTGGGTGGAGGTGGAGGGGATCGAGATGGATTTGGGAATTTGCGTGGACCCGGTTCGTCTGACTGCGAGGACTGTTCCGATGGGAGAGGTGAAGCGGGACGACCTGATTGTGACCGGTCGTGAGGGCGTACGGGTAATTCCGCTCCAACGGCCACGTGACCGCGATGTGTTCAGCTTCATGGAATCGCAGGTCTCGGCCGAGCGGCCCCACGGGCATATTATCGGCGACATTGCCAAGCGTCTCGTGCAGTTGCGAACAGGGTTCCGAGAGGGGAAAGCGGGCAGCAAGGTGCTGCTGGCGGGAGGCCCGGCGATTGTTCACGCCGGAGGGCGCGAGGCGCTGACATGGCTCATTGATGAAGAATTCATCCATGTCTTGTTCTGCGGGAATGCGCTGCCCGCTCATGATATGGAAGTCGATCTCTACGGCACGTCCCTCGGCTATGGGCATGCGGCAGGTCGCGTCGTGCCGCATGGGCATGAACACCATCTGCGAACCATTAATCGGATCAGGGCCATCGGCAGCATTGAGGCAGCGGTCAGGTCGGGAGTCGTCAAGACCGGAATTATGGCGGCTTGCGTCAGGCGGGGAGCCCACATTGTGATGGCCGGCACGATCCGCGATGATGGTCCGTTGCCCGGCGTGATCACGGATTCGGTAGAAGCCCAGGCAGCTATGCGTGCGGCAATCCCCGGTATCGGACTGGCCTTGCTCGTCGCCTCGACGCTGCACGCGGTGGCGACGGGCAATTTGTTACCTGCCACGGTCCCATCCGTCTGCGTCGATGTCAATCCGGCCGTTCCGACGAAACTCGCAGATCGAGGAAGTTTTCAGGCCGTCGGGCTGGTCATGGACGCCGCGTCGTTTCTGCGCGAACTGGCGCGGGAGTTGGGGTGGAGGCCATGAGTCGCCTGCTGGTCTGCCCCCCTGACTATTTCGGTATCGAATATGAGATTAATCCGTGGATGC
>CAZPWD010000101.1:7793-9626 GCA_964590025.1 uncultured Nitrospira sp. | reverse complement strand
GCTTCCCGACTCGTTGGAGGGAGACGACGACACAGAGGCACAGCAAAACAGTTAACCAACAGTCCAAATACCGATCGTCCACCTTCCCACAGGGCGCAACTGCAATCCCCACCCAACAGTTCCGCTGGCACCTGCGCGAGACGCGGCTTGAGGCCGGTCTCGTTTCCACATTTCTGAGTTGGCAAGCCCACGGACATCTTGATAATGTGGGCAACGGAATTTTCACCTTCCCACAACAGTTTTTCTGCAGACTCCTAGCAGGCTGCGGAAAAACTCGATTTATACAGAATATGTCGATGGAATCTTCCCTATAGCGCCGGTGTCACAATAGTCTCAGGATGCTCAAAAAGGCCGTCCAGCAAGGCCGCAGCGAGCGAAGAGGCAAGGCGTACGCTTCGGTACGTTGAGCCTCTGAGCGACGCGAGAACGCCGCTGGCGGACTTTTTCAGCATCCTGCCAGGCCCTCTCACAAGGAGCACAAACCATGCTGTCGACCCAAGGCTATGCGGCGATGACCGCCAAGGCTCCCCTGCAATCCTTCTCGTTCGAGCGGCGTGAGGTCGGCCCTCAGGACATGCTCATTTCGATCACCCACTGCGGCGTCTGTCACTCGGATATTCACCAAGCTCGTGACGAATGGGGCGGCTCCATTTTCCCGATGGTGCCGGGGCACGAAATTGTCGGCACAGTCACACAGATCGGCTCAGCCGTGAAGACATTCAAAGTCGGCGAACGCGCCGGCGTCGGCTGCTTCGTCGATTCCTGCCGGATATGCGCTGCCTGTCGGGAAGGATCTGAGCAGTACTGCGAAGCCGGCATGCTCCTCACCTACAACGGCTGCGACAAAGACGGCCAGCCTACGCAAGGCGGTTACTCTACGCAGATTGTCGTGAATGAGAAGTACGTGCTGCGGATCCCCGCCTCGCTCTCATCGGCTGGGGCCGCCCCCTTGTTGTGCGCGGGCATCACGACCTACTCCCCGCTTCGCCACTGGGGCGTCGGCAAGTATCACAAGCTTGCAGTGGTGGGATTGGGTGGACTGGGCCATATGGCTGTGAAGATCGGCAAGGCGCTCGGAACCGAAGTGACTGTCTTGAGCACCTCTGAACGGAAGCGAAAAGATGCAGAACGGTTGGGCGCCTTCGACTTCGCCCTCACTTCACAGCCCGATACGTTTACCCGACTGCAGCGGCGCTTTGATTTTATCCTTGATACCGTTTCAGCCCCGCACAACTATAACGACTACGTGAACCTGCTCAAAACCGACGGGACCATGATTCTCGTGGGGGCTCCGGATAAACCGACCCCGCTGGAGCCCTTTCCACTGATTCTGCATCGCCGCCGGATTGCCGGGTCGGTGATCGGGGGCATCCGAGAAACCCAAGAGATGCTCGACTTCTGCGCCACACACAGCATCGAGTCCGATATTGAAGTAATTCCGATCCAACAAGTGAATAAAGCCTACGAGCGAGTTCTCAAGGGCGATGTGCGGTTTCGGTTTGTAATCGATCTGGCATCGATCAAGTGAGTGTTCTGGTATCGGTCAGGCGTCGGCAGAAGAACAAGAGCCTTGAAATTGGTGTTGGACTGGGGCGATCAGAGAGAAGTGGCTGGGGGACTAGGAATCGAACCTAGGTAGCCGGCTCCAAAGACCGGCGTCCTACCGCTAGACGATCCCCCAGCGCGGTACGGAACCGAGACGGAGATCTGAAGATGACGGCGTGAGAAATATTGTTGGCTGGGGGACTAGGAATCGAACCTAGGTAGTCAGATCCAGAGACTGACGTCCTACCGCTAGACGATCCCCCAACCGATGCCCACAGTAATATACGG
>CAZPWD010000101.1:2315-7693 GCA_964590025.1 uncultured Nitrospira sp. | reverse complement strand
GCCCGTGAGGCCCGTTCAATCCCCTGGCGGAGCCGAAACAACGTTCGCTCTCGCCCCAACACCTCCATCACGTCGAAGAGGCCAGGGCTGGCCGTACGACCGGTCAGGGCCACGCGAACCGGCTGGGCCAACTGCCCCATCTTCACCCCCTCCTCCTCAACCATCTGCTTGAAGGCTTCTTCCCATTGCTGTTTTGAGAAGGCAGAGAAGGCCTCGAAGCGAGTGAGTAGTTTGCCAAGGATCGGCGCGATGGCCGGCGTCAAAAATTTCTCCACCGCCTCTTCGTCAAACGTCACAGCCTGCCCAAAATACGGTCTCACCCAATCGACCATCTCCACGAGCGTCTTCGCCCGTTCCTTCACAAGGACGACGAGTTGCGCGAGCCAGCTGGCCGAGACGGCTTGGACTTCGTCTTTTAATCCTGCTGTTTCCAAGAGGGGCACAAGAGCCTGAGCGACCTGGGCCGGCGGACTGATCTTGATATATTCCGCGTTCACCCAGAGAAGTTTCTCGGGATTGAAGACGGCTGCGGACGTTTGAACGTTCTTCCAGGAAAATTTCTCGATCAGCTCCTGGCGGGTGAAGAGTTCCTGGTCCCCGTGTGACCACCCAAGCCGAACGAGATAATTCACCATAGCATCCGGCAGGTACCCCATGTCTTTATAGGCCATGATCGAGGTGGCCCCATGTCGCTTCGAAAGGCGGGCTTTGTCCGAGCCCAGAATCATCGGCAGATGCCCAAACTGAGGGACTGGAAACCCAAGCGCTTGGAAAATCGGAACCTGACGCGGCGTGTTGGTAAGGTGATCGTCTCCCCGCACCACGTGGGTAATGTTCATCAGCGCGTCATCAACAACCACTGAGAAATTGTACGTCGGGTAGCCGTTCGACCGGAGAATGATCAGATCGTCCTGCACATTGTTATCGAAGACGATCTTGCCCTTGATGAGGTCTTTGACTACAGTTTCTCCCTCTTGCGGAGCCTTGAAGCGCAGGGCCGCGTCGCCGGCCGGATTTGTGAGGCCACGATCACGGCAACGGCCGTCGTATTTCGGTGACAGCCCCTTGGCCTCGGCTTCTTTGCGCCGCGCGTCGAGTTCTTCAGCTTTGCAGGCACACCAATAGGCCTGCCCCTTCCCAAGAAGCTGCATCGCATGGCTCCGATAGAGGTCCATGCGCTCGGTCTGACGGAAAGGGCCCTCGTCCCAATCGAGCCCAACCCACTTCATCCCCTCAATAATGGCTTGGATGGATTCATCGGTCGAGCGGCTCTGGTCCGTGTCTTCAATACGGAGGACAAACACGCCCTTCTGCTGGCGGGCGAAGAGCCAATTGAACAGGGCTGTGCGGACGCCGCCGATGTGCAGAAAGCCGGTGGGACTAGGCGCAAATCGAACTCGGACCTGTGTCATGCATTCAACTCATCAAATTTGTGCGAAGGGTGGTATCTCTATAGCACGCAGAGAAAAGCCTTGTACAGAATCGCGGCGCTTCCATCTTGGCACGGCTTCTGCTATGAGAAACAAGGATATCGTTATGGCCGAATTCACACAGTCAGCCACGGTTCTCTCGGTGAACGATCTCACCCCCCACGTTCGCCAGCTCGTGCTCCTCCCTGTTGCTCGCAAAATTGCATTTCAGCCTGGCCAATGGGTCTCACTCAAACTGCCGGTCGGGGCCAAACCACCGCTCAATCGAGCGTACTCGATGGCGGCACCGGGCACGCCGTCAGGCGAATTGACCTTAATCTTCGATCGCGTACCGGGTGGTGTTGGGTCCAACTATCTCTACACACTCAAACCCGGTGATGACACACACCTTTCAGGCCCCTACGGGAACTTCACACTTCCGAAACAACTTGATCGAGAATTGATCCTCATCGCCCGTTACACCGGCCTCGTCCCGATCCGCTGCATGCTGAAACAGTTGTATTCGCAGCGACAGACTGGTTCCGTCCTGCTCATCGTGGTGGCCCCTGAGGAGAATGAACTCTTCTTTCATCAGGAACTGCTGACGCTGGCCGTGACCCGTCCGGGGTTCCGCTACTTACCGTTGGTGGCAGCCGGCGGGGAACAGCAAGGTGTCGATCTCACACTTTCGATGCTCCGCCCATTGATCGATGATGCGCCTAAAGTGATCCCGATGCTCTGTGGAACAAAAGGCTTCGTGCGGCCGCTGCGAGCATATTTTGTCGAGGCGGGCTATGACCGGAAAGCAGTGAAAACAGAGACTTACAATTAGTGGCCTTCTTTGACGAGATTCTTGTTGACCGCAGGAATTTGAACCACAATGTCTTTCGTCCCGTTTGGCACACATTGGCAACCAAGCCGTGACTGCAACGTGGTGATCG
Source organism: uncultured Nitrospira sp. (assembly GCA_964590025.1). Taxonomy (GTDB): domain Bacteria; phylum Nitrospirota; class Nitrospiria; order Nitrospirales; family Nitrospiraceae; genus Palsa-1315. The sequence continues at coordinate 5,343 of CAZPWD010000101.1, read as the reverse complement.
GTGCTTCCTCCAGCTGGTCAAATTCATCGTCTGTGCCTTCGTTACAGCTCTCAAGCCCCTGTTTCACGATGACGTGGCAGGTCGAACAGGCACAGACCCCCCCGCAGGAATGTTCCAGCGCAACCCCATTGCCCATCGCCACATCCAAAAGGCTCCCTGGGAGCCCCGTCGGGCCGTAGGGGATCTTGGCTGGATCGACCTCAACCTTCGTCACCACACCGTCAGGAGCGATAAATGTGACGGTATAGGCCTTTTGAGCGAGCTCGTAGTCAGCTTTTTCAATATAGGGATTGGTCCCGCCCATATGCCCGTTCCTTTCTCAGACCGATTCAGCCTTATTTCCCGCTGTTGACAGCTCTGAAACCTGCGTGCTATCATTAGTCCGACCTTTTTGATCGGAGATCATTATAGTCTCCGACCTAGGAGATCGGCAATAGCAATGTTGAAGATTTCGAAAAAAGCAGATTATGCCCTCATGGCCCTTCAGCACATCGCTACTGTCCAGTTCGGCGACGTGACGCCTGGGCGCGTGGTGAATACGAAGGAGATCGCGGAGGAATATAACATCCCCCTTGAGCTACTGGCCAAAGTGCTCCAGACCCTTGCCAGGAACGCACTGATCGAGAGCCACAATGGTCCCAAGGGCGGGTACGTGCTGGCCCGGCGCGCGCACCAGATTACGATCGCGCAAATTCTCGAAAGCATCGAAGGCCCCTTGGGTATCACCGATTGTTCGCACGAGAAGGATGGAGAGTTCTGCATGCAGCTGGAAAATTGCCATATCCGCACACCGCTCTTGAAAGTCCAGGACAGCATCGCCCAATTGCTCAATAACATGACCCTGCAAGACATGATGGGTGGCACACCCCTCATTACGATTCAGTCTCCCACGGCACAAGGAGTCGAACGATGAAACTGCCCATATTCTTAGACAACCATTCCACCACACCGATGGATCCACGCGTATTGGAAACCATGCTCCCCTACTTCGTCGAGAAATTTGGGAACGCGGCCAGCCGCAACCACGCCTTCGGGTGGGCCGCGGAAGAAGCAGTCGAAAACGCCCGGAAGCAGATCGCGAAGCTGGTCAAGGCCGATCCGAAAGAGATCGTCTTCACGAGCGGCGCCACCGAATCGGATAATCTCGCGATCAAGGGCGTGGTTGAAATGTACAAGGAGAAGGGCGACCACATTATTACGTCGTCCACCGAACACCGCGCCGTGCTCGACACCGTCAAAGTGTTGGAGGGCAAGGGTAAAGCGACAGCCACCTATCTCCCCGTCGATAAATTCGGGATAGTCAGTCCCGAGGATGTGCGGAATGCGATTACAGAGAAGACGATCCTCATCTCCGTCATGTTGGCAAACAATGAAATCGGCACGATCAACCCCGTCAAAGAGATCGGCAAAATCGCCAAGGAAAAGGGCATCCTCTTTCACTGCGATGCGACGCAGGGCGTCGGCAAGATCCCGGTCGATGTGCAGGATATGGGGATCGATCTGATGTCGTTCTCGGCCCATAAGATCTATGGCCCCAAAGGGGTCGGGGCGCTCTACGTGAGAAAGAAGAATCCTCGGGTTCGCATCACGGCGCAAATGGATGGCGGCGGGCACGAGCGCGGCATGCGCTCCGGGACGCTTCCGGTGCCCTTAATCGTGGGATTCGGCAAGGCCTGTGAACTCTGCGAGCAGGAGATGGTCAAGGACACCGCACGGTTGATTGCGATGCGCGATCGGCTGGAGGCCAGTATCATGAAGGCCCTAGAAGAAAGTTATCTGAACGGCCATCCAACCAGCCGGCTCCCCGGCAACCTCAATATCTCCTTTGCCTACGTGGAAGGTGAGTCCTTGCTGATGGGCATGAAGGATATCGCCCTCTCGTCCGGTTCTGCTTGTACCTCGGCAACATTGGAGCCCTCGTACGTGCTCCGCGCGTTGGGGGTCGGGACGGACCTGGCGCACTCCTCGATCCGCTTCGGTCTGGGCCGTTTCAACACGAACGATGAGATCGACTATACGGTCAAGAAGGTAGTTGAGGTCGTCACCAGGTTGCGCGAAATGTCTCCACTGTACGAGATGGCAAAAGAAGGCGTCGATTTGAAATCAGTCCAATGGGCTGCCCACTGACCAGGATAGTTAAGAGGAGGATGAACCATGGCCTACAGTGACAAAGTCGTCGATCATTTCAATAACCCCCGCAACATGGGGAGCTTCAAGAAGGACGAGGAAGGGGTCGGCACTGGCATGGTCGGAGCCCCGGAGTGCGGCGACGTCATGAAGCTTCAGATCAAGGTGCAGAACGATACGATCGTGGACGCGAAGTTCAAAACCTTCGGCTGCGGGTCCGCGATCGCCAGCTCGAGCCTCGCCACCGAGTGGTTGAAGGGAAGGACGATCGAAGAAGCCCAGAAGATCAAGAACACCGACATCGTGCAGGAGCTGAACTTGCCGCCCGTGAAGATCCATTGCTCCGTGCTCGCCGAGGATGCGATCAAGGCCGCCCTCGCGGACTACCAGAAGAAATCCGACGGAGCACTGACCGACGCGAAGTAACGTGAACAAAGGGAGCGTGCCATGGACACGACGAACGCAGAAACCCAAGCTCCGGTGATTACGCTCAGCGAGGCGGCGCTGAAAGAAGTGAAACGCCTCATCAACGTGCAGGGCCTCACTGAAGGGGGGCTCCGTCTCGGCGTGAAAGGCGGCGGCTGCTCAGGCCTCAGCTACACGATCAACTTCGACGAGAAGATCGGCCAGCACGACCAAGTCCATGATTTTGACGGTGTGAAAGTCATTGTCGACGCCAAGAGCGCTATTTATCTTCAAGGCACGCAGTTGGACTTCCAAAAAGACCTGATGGGCGGAAACTTCAAATTCGTCAATCCGAACGCCGACAAGACCTGTGGCTGCGGAGAGTCGTTTTCGGCCTAGGAGCCTGTCCGACATTGCCTTTCGTGACGAGGCGAAGGAGGTGCGGTCAGATACGAGGCCGCAGGGCTGGAAAAACCGGAGACGTATTCATTGGAAT
>CAZPWD010000101.1:0-2305 GCA_964590025.1 uncultured Nitrospira sp. | reverse complement strand
CCGAGAACGACGCAGATGGTCGCGGATCGTTCGCCGCAGTAGAAGGGGCAATGTCGGACAGGCTCCCAGGGAGCGTCAGCAGAGCACGGCAATTGTCCGACGGGCATGGCAGGTCGCCATGCCCGTGCTGTCAGAGGAGAACGCATGGACCATCATACCCATAGTACTGCCGGGCCACGTGAGCTGCAGATGGCTCGCAGCATGTGCTGGCACTGCCAATCTGAAGTGGCAGGTGAATATTTCTGTGACCGTTGCGTCAAGGTCCAGCCGGTTTCGAAAGACCTCGATTACTTCACCTGCCTGGGCTTCCCCCGCCGCCTCAGGATCGACCAGCACCAGCTGGAAGCCAAATTCTACGAACTGAGCCGGGCATTCCATCCCGATTTCTATCAGAACAAGAGCGCTGCCGAGCAGACCATCAGCCTCGGCAATTCCGCCATGTTGAATATCGCGTACCGGACGCTCCGTGATCCGATCGAGCGGGCCGAGTATCTCCTCGATCTGGAAGCCGGGTCGGTGAAGGAGATTCGGAATTCTCCTCCCGCCGACCTCTTTGAAGAAATTCTTGGACTACAAGATACATTAAGCGAGTACCGAGCCGCCGGTCGCGCGTCAGAAACCGAGTCGATGCTCCGCGCGAAACTCCAATCGGAACGGAACAGGCTCGAACAACGGCAACGGGACATGGAAGCCACCCTGCAGCAGCTCTTCGTTCAGTGGGACACACTCCAAGATCGCGGGGAGGCGACCGACCAGGCAAGGACCAAGCGCGACCGTATTCTGAAGCAGATGCGCGAAAATCTCTCCAACCGTACCTATGTCAAGAACATCGTGAGCGACCTCACCTCAACTATCGGATAATCACCGCCATGGCACGTATCGTCGGCATTGATCTCGGCACAACGAATTCGCTCGTGGCCTATATGGCGGACGGACATCCGCGTGTCATACCGGGTCGGAACGAGCGTACGATGGTTCCCTCTGTTGTGGCGATGACCGACAACGGGCTGATCGTTGGCGATCCGGCGAAAGAACACTTGACGCGCAGCCCGGAACGGACAGTCTATTCCGTGAAGCGATTCATGGGAAAGGGCCTTGAGGACGTACAGGGCGAGCTGGCCTACTTCCCCTACCACTTGACGGAACAGGGCGGAGTGATCCGGATCAGGCTCGGCGAGAAAACCTATTCGCCGCCGCAGATCTCGGCCATGATCCTGAAGGAACTGAAGCAACGGGCCGAGGCACATCTCGGCGAGAGCATTACCAAGGCCGTCATCACCGTCCCCGCCTATTTCAACGACAGCCAGCGGCAAGCGACGAAGGATGCGGGCATGATTGCAGGGCTCGACGTGTTAAGAATTATCAATGAACCGACTGCTGCTTCGCTGGCCTATGGGCTCCAACAGAAGACTCAGGGCACGATTGCCGTCTATGACCTTGGCGGGGGAACCTTCGATATTTCTATTCTGAAACTCAAGAACGGCATCTTTGAAGTCCTTGCGACCAACGGCGACACACATCTCGGAGGCGATGACTTCGATCGCCAGATCGCAGATCTCTTCGTAAAGGAAATCCGCGAACAACATGGTCTCGATTTGAACGCCTATCCGGACCATATGCAGACGGTCCGACTGGAGGCTGAACGGACAAAGATCAGCCTCTCCGATGAGCTGAAGACCACGGCCATCCTCGACCTGCCGGAGGGCAAAGGTCGGTATTCGAGAGATCTCACGCGCGATCAACTCGAATCCCTCACCATGGAGCTGGTAGAGCGCACGCTCGGCCCCTGTCGTCTCGCCCTGAAAGACGCCGGCCTCACCTCGAACGACATCGATGAGGTGGTCCTCGTCGGCGGCTTGACCCGCATGCCGCTCGTTAGGCAGCGTGTTCAGGCTCTGTTCGGCAAGGAACCCCACTGCGAACTCAATCCCGACGAAGTCGTCGCGCTTGGCGCGGCTGTCCAGGCCGACATTCTCAGTGGCGGAACGACCGATCTGTTGCTGCTCGACGTGACGCCCCTCTCACTTGGCATCGAAACCATGGGTGGAGTGATGAGCAGCTTGATTCGACGCAACACGACCATCCCGGCTAGTGCCAAGGAAATGTTCACGACCTATGTCGACGGCCAAACCGGCGTGGATATCCATATTCTCCAAGGCGAACGAGAACTGGTGAAGGACAACCGCAGTCTGGCCCGCTTTCGGTTGAAGGTCCCCCCGCTGCCGGCCGGCGTCCCGCGCATCGAAGTTACGTTCTTAATCGATGCGAACGGAATCCTGAATGTCTCGGCACGGGATGTTCGCAC
>CAZPWD010000100.1:0-9647 GCA_964590025.1 uncultured Nitrospira sp. | reverse complement strand
GCCTTGCTGGACGGCCATTTTGAGCATCCTGAAAATTTTCAGGCATCAGCGGCAAAAGGAAAATTCCAACGGTGTTTTGTGTATCAATCGAGTTTTTCCGCAGCCTGGTAACGCCGGAGCCAAATGCCACCGAATAGCTCACGTATCGATATCAGCCCCTCAGAGGAAACGATTCCCCCGGTCAAGCGCTGTACCCTCGTCATCTTCGGAGGGTCCGGCGATCTGGCGCGGCGGCGGCTGATTCCTGCACTCTACAATTTGCTCCTCGATGGACTCCTTCCACCGAACTTTGCAGTGATTGGGTTGGGCCGCAAGTCGATGACCGACGAGGAGTTCCGCGCCACGGTTCGTGACGGCGTCGTGACACATTCCCGGCAAGCCTTGGCAGAAGACAAGTGGAAAGACTTCGCACCACACCTCTTTTACGTGTCCGGGGGAAATGACGACCCGAACACCTATGCCAGACTGAAGGCTCGAGCAGAAGACATTGAGCGGAACCTCCAGTTACCCGGCAACCGGATTTTCTATCTAAGCATCCCTCCCAGTTCGTTTGCATCCGTGTGCGAGGGTCTTGAACAAGCCGGATTGGCGACGAAGCCGGAGGCTCATACGCCCTATGCCCGCATCATCGTCGAGAAACCGGTCGGCCGAGATTTGGTCTCCGCCCAAGCCATTAACCAAGTGACGGGGCGCGTGTTCGACGAATCGCAGATTTTCCGCATCGATCACTATCTGGGAAAAGAAACCGTTCAGAATTTGATGGTCGTCCGGTTCGCCAACAGCATCTTCGAGCCGATTTGGAACCACAAGTACATCGATCACGTGCAGATCACGGTGAGCGAAGCGGAAGGCGTCGGGACCAGGGCCAGCTATTACGAAGAAGCCGGTGCGTTACGCGACATGGTGCAGAACCACCTGCTGCAGCTGCTCTGCTTGGTCGCGATGGAACCTCCCTACTCGCTCGATCCGGATGTGGTGCGCAATGCGAAGATGGAAGTCCTCCGCTGCCTCAGGCCCATCACCGATCAGGACGTCGAGCACGTCACCGTCCGTGCCCAATACAGTGAAGGCACGGGCCAAGGCGCGCCCATCCCGGGCTATCGTCGTGAGAACGGGATTCATCCTGATTCCACGACGGAAACCTATGTCGCGCTCAAATGCTTCGTGGAAAACTGGCGCTGGGCCGGCGTGCCCTTCTATCTGCGCACCGGAAAATCGCTCCCTCATCGCGCCAGCGAGATCGCGGTGCAATTCAAGGACATCCCGCAAATCCTGTTCAACGCCAATGCGCAGCAGCCGCAACCGCCGAACGTGTTGGCGCTGCGCATCCAACCGGAGGAAGGGCTCTCTCTCCGCATCGTCTCGCGCGTGCCGGGAACTCGCGCGCAGACACACCCGGTGGAAATGGACTTTCAATACAGCGAGGTCTTCGGCCGCCCGTCGCCCGAAGCCTATGAGCGGTTGCTCTTGGACGTGATGGCCGGCGATGCCTCCCGATTCATGCGGCGCGACGCCGTTGAAGCCTCCTGGGCATGGATCACCAAAATTCTGGAAGGATGGCACCGGCAAGGGCTGCGGTGGTTGCCTGAATATCCGGCGGGAACCTGTGGGCCGGTAGAGGCCGATCGCCTCATTGAAAAGGATGGGCGGACCTGGCGAACCTTGTAGCGACTTATTTCATATCAGCCGCAACTGCTTGAGAATCTCCTCTCTGGTCCCTAGCCCGCCGATAAACCGCTCGAACTTTCCCTGGCGATAGAGGGCCAGCACCGGCAATGCGCGAACTTCCAGCTCCGCTGGAATCTGGAAGTTCTCCTCGGCGTTCATTTTCAGAATCAGCACCTTGCCGTTCACATCGAGCTCCAGTTTCTCAAGTTCACGCATCAGCGCTCGGCAACTCCCGCATCCTGGTTTCCAGAACTCCACCAGCACCGGCAACCCTGCCTGTTCCACGACGTGGTCGAAGTCCCGATCGGTCACGTCACGCATCATGGTCTCCTCGTGTCACGACCCACACGCCAGCGCTGCTGCAAACACCTCCTGGTACAACCGCTCAGCAACCAGCCGATATCCAGCTGTGGTCAGATGCAGCCCGTCATTGGAGTACCGGGCCGCAAGTTGTTGAGTCTCGGGCTCCGCCGTGGCGTCAAAGAGGTCGAAGGCTGCCAGCCGTTTCGATTCGGCGTAGCGGAGAATCGACCCGTTAAGCTCGCGCCGCCGCTCAAGATGCTCTGCGAACCACCGACGCCCCTCCTCACTGCGAAGATCGTCACCCACTCTGATCGATGGAACGGTCACCGGCACCGGCTTGATCCCGGCCGCTGCGGCCAGTTCATACATCTTGAGGAGGTTGCGCATAATGTCTGCTGGCGCTGCGTTCCATCCAAGATCGTTCGTTCCGCCAAGAATCACCACATATGCCGGTTGGTATATCAGAACAGCCGACCGAAACCGCATCGCCATTTCACCGGTCAGTTCACCGCAGATGCCGCTCACTGACACGCGCACGGCAGGCCCTGTCAATTCTTGCAGGAACCGCCCATACGGCGTCTCAGTGCCTTGAGGATTGTCGGCAGTGGGCGATTGAAACCCTGCCGTGAGGCTGTCTCCAAAACACACAATGTGGCTCGAGGCAATCGTCAATATGAGACGGATTCTACCGGCCTCGCCGGGGGGTTCACAATGCCCTCTTGTCCATGGCTGAAGGAAGGGAGAATTCCTCGGCATTTCCTCGGTGAGAGGCAGGTTAAGAGCCGCTATTTTCTTGACGATTCCGCACCTCCAGGGTACGACTAATCATCATGGACGAGCCGAAGACAGACGACGGCGCACTGCCGATTGCGCCCGCAAAAGAGCCGGCTGATCCGGAGTTGGCCTCCGTCAAGCGACTCCTCATGCTCTTGGACAAGACCGCAAAATCCAGCCGGACGTACGGGTCAGCGAACCCTGTGGCCCAGAAGTTCTTCCAAGAGTTGTTCGAGGGACTCACGGCTCACCTCGCCACCTACTCCAAATTGGCGTTTCTTATTCAACGCTCCGAGCTGTACTTCAACGGGGAAATCGTCTACCGATCCGAGCAGGATTCGAGTAATGAAAGCGTCGCGTTCAAGCTCTATGCGGATGGTATTCGAGAACTCGCATTTCTCGAAGGTCTTGCTGCTGAAGACCTTTCCTACTTGCTTGATTCGCTTTGGGGCAGCCTTGATTCCGAGGAAGATGATGATGACATTGTGACTCGTTTATGGTCCAAGGATCTCTCCACCATCACCATGGTCACCGCCGAAGAAGTCGCCCAAGCCTCGACCGGTGGGGATGTCTTTGCGCTGCCTACTGCCGGGGTGATGGCGGCACCGGAATCGAACTTGCGGGACATCCTGGACCGGGAGCAGGCCAAAACCAGGAAGGAGACTGGCCTTGGAATCGATGGCAGCAGGCCCTTGGGCGACAAGCCAGCCGCAAGGGCTGGCCGATTCCAGTCCGGTCAAGCGGGCTACGAGGTCTCTGACAAGGAGTTAGCCGAACTGGCGATGGAGATCAAGACTGAGAGTGCCAGAGATAACATGACATACCTATTGGATATGCTCACCGCGATCCTGGCGTCGGAAAAATCTTCTGTGATCCTGACCAAGTTGCTCGACCTCTGGGGAGACGTCCTCGACTCATTGGCGGCCCAGGGCAAATGGACCGTGTTAGACAGCGTACTGGGACTGTTACATGCCGCCGCTGAAGTCAGACCGGATCTCGGCGACGATCACAAGAAACAACTGGCAGCCCTGCTCGACAACCTTGGCCGACCTGAACGCATGAAGATGATCGAGACCTATTTGAACAAGATCCCCGACGCAACTACGGTAGGATTGCCGGCAGTTCTGCTGTCGATGACGCCGGCAGCCGTCTCTGCCTTGTGCACCCTCTTGGCAAATCTGGAGGCACCGGCCCATCAGGCGGTCGTGGCTGAGGCCCTCGAGACACTCGCGAAGGATCAGCCCGATCACGTGCTTCGCGGTTTGTCCGACCGCCGCCCCCGCTATGTTAAGAACCTTCTTGCGATCCTTCTCAAATGGAACAATCCCCGATTTGCAGACGCAGTTGAAAAGCTGGTGCGCTATCCGGACATTCAGGTACGAAAGGAAGTCGTGCGTGCGATCGGGATATTCCGTCCCAACGGGAACGGGATGAAACTGATCGCGTTCTTGAATGATAGCGAGGAATCGGTCCGGTTTGCGGCACTCAAGCTGCTCATGACCGGTCAGTATAAGGCTCCCTATTCCACCTGGTCACCCCTCGTATCCGCGGACACATTCATGGATCGAACCCTCGGTGAAAAACGCGCGATGTTCCAAGCCATGCGCGCCACCAGTAGCGATGAGGTTATTCCGTTCTTTGAAAGTTTGATCACGGAACGGTCCTGGACCAACCGGAAGAACAAGGAGGAGCTCGCTGCCCTCGCCGCTGAGACATTGGGGAAGTTGCCCACCCCTGCCGCCCTCACCGCCCTTGAACTGGGTCAGAAAAAAGGTGGCGCCGCCGTAAGGCAAGCCTGCACCGCGGCACTCGCCCAAGCCCAACGACAGCAGCATCTCAAGCAAGCTGCATCATAGTAAGGAGCTTTTGCCGTGAGTGAATTTAAGATCAAAGAGGTCCCGGTCGCGGAGGAACAAACCGAGCCGATCCTGACCCACGAAAAGTCTCTGTCTCAGAAGATCGCCCGTGGATCGGAGGCCAGGGACATGCTTGACCAGCAGATGGTCATGCTGGGAATTCAGCTGGTCACACAGTTGAACGTCTTGATCAAAACTTCCCGCATCTATGAGCGCACCAACGCGGCACTGGATAAACCCGTCGACGCGATGCTGACCCTGATCAAGACCATGGCACATGACCAACCGGTCACACTCCGCCTGCAGAACGATTTCTTGTTTCTCGGGGACAGTCACTTGAAAGTGAATGCGCAGCAGATGGCCGTGGCCACCAGCATCATCGATACCTTGAACGCCTGGAAGATCGGCGGAATGACATTCTCGTTGACCGTGGAGTCGAAGGATCTGCGTGAGTTCGCCGCGCTCTTTGTCAGCCTTGATCCTGACAACAAAACCCTCGAAGACCTTCAGAAAGAAATCACAGCACGGGGGATCGCCGGCATTACGCTAGGAGAACAACGGCAGCTGCTAATCCGAAAAGGACCCGGAACGGGGGAGAATACGGGAGCGGACAGCACGAAAAGCGCCGATCCAAAAGTACAACGGAAAATGAATGCCAAGAACGGCTATACCAATATGGCAGGATCAGTCGGAGCCCTGACGCAATCAGCCCGCGAGGGAGGAAGGGTCAGCTTTAAACAGGCGAGGCGGGCGATCCAAAACATCATCGATCGCATGGCGGATGATGAAAACGCGGTCCTCGGTCTCACGACCCTTCGTTGCCACGATCAGTACACACATAACCATTCGGTCAATGTGTCGTTGCTGTCCATGGCGCTGGCTAATCGCGCCGGCTACCCCAAAGTGGAACTGGCCGACCTGGGCCTTGCGGCGCTGTTCCATGACATGGGCAAATCCACCATTCCCATGGAGGTCCTGAATAAACCAGGCGAGTTCACCGATGACGACTGGGTGGCCATGCGCAATCATCCCACGGAGGGAGTTCTGGGTCTTTCGAAAATGAGAGGCCTCATGAATCTACCGGGCCGCATGGCGGCGGCCTCCTTCGAGCACCACATGAACCAGGACTTCTCCGGATATCCGAAACTTACCGTGCCCTGGACGATCTCACTGACCGGTCGCATCCTCACGATCGCAGACTGTTACGACGCCATGACCTCCTCCCGTGTCTATCGTCGGGAACCCATGGCCCCATCGAAAGTGTTGAACATGATGCTTTCAAAGTCCGGGAAGTCGTTTGACGCGGTGCTGCTCAAGCTGTTCGTGAACTGTGTCGGCATCATCCCCATCGGCAGCCTGGTGATGCTGGAGACGAGCGAACTGGCGGTCGTGATCAAGCCGGCTACAGACAAGGCGAACACCGAACGACCGTTCGTCAGAGTCATCACAGATCCACAGGGAAACTCGGTCGATCACGGGCGCGAGGTAGACCTGACCGAGAAAGATGAGACCGGAGATTTCCGCGACAACATTATCCGCTTGATCGACAACACCGAGTACAAGTTCGACACCAGCCGATACTTCGTCTAGCCTCCGCGCGACCCAATCTCTTGACAGGGCCTGGCCCCCCAGCTATTCTCGCAACGGTTACACTGTTTGCATTGTTTACCAACAAGGAGCGCGTGTTATGCATACAACGGGAATCCTCTTGGGGCGGATAACCCTCCCCTTGGTCGCCGCGGGCATTATGCTGCTCGCATCTTTCCCAGCTGCAGAGGCTACCGAGGCCTTCAAGATGGGTGTCGTCGATCCTCAGGCCGTTTTAGAAAAATCAAAAGCGGGCAAAAAAGCCTTGGATGGGCTCAAAGAATATGTATCCACCAGACAGAAGTTGTTGTCCGCGGATGAAGAAGAGTTGCGCAGCACGGAGAAGACGCTCAAGGAGCAAAGCGCGAAGTTAAGCGACACCGAAAAAAAAGAAAAAGAGACCCAGTTCCGCGCAAAGGTCCAGGACTACCAGAAACGCGCGCAAGAATTTAATCAGGAGTTACAGGGAAAGCAGAAGGAGTTGGTCGATGACTACATGAAGAGAATATCCTCGGCCACGAAAGCCGTGGCCGAAAAAGGCGGGTTTGCTCTCGTCGTCGATAGGGGCAGCGAACAAACAGTCAAGATTGTGATCTATAATAAGGACACTATCGATTTAACCGACCAGGTGATCAAGGAATTCGATCGAGCCAACAGCAAGTAACCCTCCCGAGCGTACACACCTGAATTCGTGATCGAACGTAGATGGGACCTCGGCCCCTCTGAGGTCCCATTCAACGCTCCATCGGATAGCCCGCATCCCGCCAGCCTTTGATTCCCCCATCCATCGATACCACATTCGTATAGCCCATTTGCTGAAGCGCATCCGCGGCTAAGACCGACCGGTAGCCGCCTCCGCAATACAACAGAATGGCCTCCTCTTTATTGGGAATACACGTTTCCACATCGCGCTCGATAATCCCTTTTCCCAGATGACGGGCACCTTTCGCATGATCCTTCGCAAATTCGTGGTCCTCGCGCACATCGAGAAAGTGCAGCACCTCGCCCCGATCAAGCCTGGCTTTAGCCTGCGCCACCGTACATTCCTTGGCCCGTGCTCGTGCCGCATCGACCAACTTGAGAAAACCCAGATTATGTTTCATCCTTGCGCCCTTTCTGCTTCAAAATAAAACCGTTTGTTCGATCCCCGGCCTGCGAAAGGTGGTGGAAACCGTCTCGTCGCACAGCACCGACAATCCTGCCTTGCGTCGGGAGACCTCGAATAACTGTTCGATCATGGCCCAATAGGGGCCTGCGCCACGGTGACGTTCGAAGAAGGCCCCCTTGCTGATCGCTCCACCACGCACATCCCGAATCCGATTCGTGATCTTGGTGATGCGATCTGGAAATGCCGCCGCCATTCGCTCCATGAACACCGGCTCCACAGGGCCAGACAGACGCAGCAGCGTCGCCATCGCCTCGACCGCCCCGGCTTGTTTGGCTCGGGCCAACAGATCGGGCACGTCCTCATCGTTGAGACCAGGAATGATTGGAGACAACGAAATGCCGGTGGGAATCCCGGCGGCCGCTAAGGTCGCCATCGCCTCGAAGCGTTTCCGGCTGGAAGGCGCATGAGGTTCAACCTTGCGTGCCACCTCATCGTCTGAAAACGGTATGCTGAAATACACACGAACCGACGCCTCCTGATGCAACCGACACAGCAGGTCCAGATCGCGCAACACCAACACTCCTTTCGTGATAATCCCGACCGGATTCCGATACTCGGCACAGACCTCCAGGCAGGCCCGCGTCAACTCCAGCGAGGCTTCCAGCGGCTGGTAACAATCGGTGTTCCCAGAGAACAGGATCAATTCACCCTTCCACGAAGGTTTCTCGAACGTCCGACGGAGCAAAGTCGCCGCCTCTCGCTTCACGATAATCTTGGACTCGAAGTCAGTCCCGGCGCCGAATCCCCAGTACTCATGAGTCGGTCTGGCGTAGCAATAGGCGCAGGCGTGGAAGCAGCCGCGATACGGATTCAGGCTCCATCGAAACGGCAAATCGGGACTCTCGTTCCGACTGAGAATGTCACGGGTTGCATCCTCAAACATCTGCAGCTGCACATGGGGAGCAGGCTCCAAGAGATCTCGGTGCCGTGATTCAAACGGATTAGGTGGATTCATTACCGTGCGCATCAGGATATGGTCCTCGATCCGCCCGCTCCTGTCAACGGGACGAAACACGCCTGCCAAGGCGGAATATCACGGCCCGATTAATTGACTAACCCCTACCCCGATGCTAAATTCCAGCCGCTTTCTCGGACCACACGACTATGTACGATCTACGCTATTTACGCGATAATTTAGACGCCATCAGGGAACAGCTTGGCCCCCGCGGCGCCGATGTCCCCTGGGATAGACTGCGCACGCTGATCGAACAACGTCGCACTTTGACCGGCCAGGTCGAGCAACTTCGCTCCGAACTAAACAAGGGATCGGAGGAGGTCGCCAAGCTGAAAAGAGAGAAACAGCCGGCGGATGCCTCCATGGCTGCCATGAAGGCCGTCGGCGGACGGATCAAGACGATTGAAGACGAACTACGGGATGTCGAAGAGACCCTGACCGATCTGAATCTCCGCATCCCGAATCTTCCACATGCCTCGGTGCCGGCAGGAAAAGACGCGAGCAGCAACACGGAAAACCGGCGGTGGGGATCCCCGCCCGCGTTGACCGCACCAGCCAAGAGTCATTGGGATCTCGGCGAAGCTCTTGGCATTCTGGATTTCGACCGTGCGGCGAAAGTCTCCGGCGCACGATTTGCGGTCCTGACGGGGGCCGGGGCGCGACTCGAACGGGCCCTCATCAACTATATGCTCGATCTTCACACGACACAGCATGGTTATCGGGAAGTTCTGCCGCCACTCCTCGTCAATCGGTCGAGCATGACCGCAACCGGCCAGTTACCCAAGTTCGAAGAGGATCTCTTTCGTCTGCGAGACGAAGACTATTTCTTGATTCCGACGGCAGAAGTGCCGGTGACCAATCTCCACCGTGACGAAACGCTCAACGAGAGTGCGCTGCCGATCAGGTATACGGCCTATACCCCCTGTTTTCGCCGTGAGGCAGGATCCTATGGAAAAGACACCAGAGGGCTCATTCGCCTCCACCAATTCAACAAAGTGGAGTTGGTCGCGTTTGCAAAACCTGAACAGTCGTATGAGGAACTGGAGCGGTTGACCGGCCATGCCGAAGCGATCTTGCAGGGATTAGGACTTCATTACCGAGTCGTCACCCTCTGTACCGGCGATATGGGATTCTCCGCGACGAAGACCTACGACATCGAAGTCTGGCTTCCTTCCCAGAACCACTATCGGGAGATCTCCTCCTGCAGCAACTTTGAGGGATTTCAGGCCAGGCGGGCCAGTATTCGATATAAGGGTACAGTCGGGAAGAAGGATGCGAAAACAGAATTTGTCCATACCCTCAATGGGTCAGGGCTGGCCGTCGGACGCACACTCGC
>CAZPWD010000099.1:0-9675 GCA_964590025.1 uncultured Nitrospira sp. | reverse complement strand
CCTCTTACAGGCTGCTGAAAGTGCCCTCATTCCTCACCCTCCCATCCCAGGCGCGCCAAGACGCGCCATCTACCTGCCCGCATTATTCATGACGGTTCGTGGCAATATCGCCTGAATGCGCGTTCCTCGTGAAGCGTATCTCGTGTTTCCAAGGAATGTTCAATGCGCAATTCTTGATGTTCAATTGAACATTCAACATTGAGCATTACGGTTACTGTCGCTTCACGCTTCACGAACGACGCTTCACGCGCAAGCGCAGCGGATCGGCGATTGCAGCAGAAGCGCTCATGAATAATGCGGGCTAGGGCTTCTTGGATAGAACTACTGCATGTACATACCAGATGGAGGTGCCGGCTGTGCAGCATCGCCACCCATATGCGGACTGTCTTTCATTGCGCCGCCATGAGGGTTGCCGTAACCCCTGCCGGCATCCTTGTGCTGCTGCAATACCTTCTCATGCTCGGTCTTTTCCTTGGCACGCTGCTCCGGAGTCAACAGGGCGAGCACATCCCGCCGGGCCTTGATGGAGACCATGCGTAAGCCGACTTGCAGATCCCCGCTCTGTTTCAACTTGGCTTCAACCGCTCCCAAGTCGGACTTCTCATCCTCGGTCAGGGCTTTCAACTCGCGCTCCGCGACCTGGATGTCGGCCTCGCTCTTGATGCGGGTCTTGTCCAGGTTGAGTTGCATGTCTTTGAGTTTTGTCACTTGCTCCGCGGTGAGCCCTATGTCTTGTTCGTGCTTGAGCAGATGCCGGATCAGGTGGCCGGTGCTGTTGTGCATCATGCCCGCGCCATACCCGCCCATCATGCTATGCCCGCCGCTCCCATGTCCTTCCCTGCCGTAGTAGCCTGGCTCATTGGCCCAGACCGTAGATATCCCAACGGTCAGCGCGAATACCGATGCGACGCCCAGCGTCATGATTGTTCGTGTTTCCTGCTTCATGCCTACCTCCTTAGGTTGAACCGAATGAAGACGTCTGACTCCACGATGACGAACGTTCCAGTAATCCCTGCCCGCCCTTCAGCCCATTAAACAAGAATTGCGCCGCGAGTGCAGCCGGCAACAGCCCCATCAAGCGGGCATAATTTTCTTCGCAAGTGGATGTAGCTTGCCAGATCGACCAACACAACGCAAGCCAACATCACAACTCGATGAATCCACGAAGCGGTCTACGCTTCCAGCAAAATGATGCTGGAAATAGTCACGGGTCTTGCCCTCATCGGCCTCCTGGGGCGTAATGGCAGAGTGGCACGCGACAAGCGTGAGGTGCGAGACTCGCGTGACGTGAGCGATGCGAGACGAGCGGGAAAGGCGGGACTGGCGAGACGGGGAAGAGTTCGAGGTCTCCGTAACTTTGAATTTCGAGTCGCGCCAGTCGTGCTTTTCCCGCCCGTCTCGCTTGAGTTAGGGGTGTGATCGGCGTCGGGCCTGGGCGAGTAGCTCGGCACGCGGGTCCGGGTGCGCGATGGCCCTGAGTTGGTCGTACAGTTTGCGTTCCTCGTCGGTCGATGAGGGCGGCATCACGATCTGGATCGTCAGGAAGAGATCGCCGTGGCCGCCCGTCGCAGCGGGGAGGCCCTTGCCCTTCAGTCGAAGCTTACTGTCAGCCCGACTCCCCGGCGGAACCTTCATCCGAACCGGTTCCATCAGTGTGGGGGCCATCACCTCGGCCCCCAAGGCCGCTTCCCAGGGAAAGACGGGGAGGGAGACATGAATGTCGCTCCCCTGTCGGCGAAAGACGTTGTCCGGAGCGATCGTCACGCGCAAGTACAAGTCACCGGGCTTGCCGCCGTTGGCGCCGGCTTGTCCCTTGCCGGCCACGCGAACCCTCGTTCCATCCTGTACCCCGGCGGGGATTCGTACTTCGATCGTATTGGGATGCAGCGTCGCACCGTGCCCCTGACAGGCTGGGCAAGGGCGTCCGCGAAAGGCTCCGCTCCCGTGGCAGGTGGAGCAGGGTACTGGCTCTTGCAAGGTCATGCGCTTCGTCACGCCGGTAAACACCTCGGCCAGCGTCAGTTGCACCTCCGTTTCAAGATCCTCGCCCTGCATGGCAAATCCACGGCCATTGCCGGCTCGCCCTCGCCCTTTGAACAGATTCTCGAAGATGTCGGAAAAACCTTCTCCGCCGAACGAAGTCTCCGGGCCGCTCCCTCCGCGGGCACCGGCCTGCCGGCGCGCCTGCTCGTAGGCCTCAGCCTGCTCCCAGCTGGCTCCATATTGATCATACTTCCTGCGTTTGTCCGGATCGCTCAAGACTTCGTGCGCCGCGTTCAACTCCTTGAACTTCTTCTCCATCTCGGATTTCTTGGAACCGCTATGGAGATCGGGATGGACCTGGCGCGCGAGGCGACGATAGGCCTTCTTGATGTCATCCGCCGAGGCAGACTTGGGAAGACCGAGAACCTGATAGTAGTCGCGTTGTGTTGTTGCCATGGGGGTGGAGATATGGTTGCTTCAGTACAGGTCAACTATCTAAAACGCAGCTTACGGGGTCAGTGAAGACTTTTCAAGACAGGAGTGTATGACAGGAGCGTATGGCATATGACGGTTAAGAAGGCCCGAAAGGAAAATCCTGACGGGGTCTCTTTCCATTAGCTATAGGCTATTGGCTATTAGCTCTTCGCCGTGCTCGCCCGCGCCATCATCTTGCAATAGGAGCAGACTTCGGCGGTGGTGGGCTGGCTGCAAGAGGTGCAGGGGCGGAGGACGGCTCGGTCTTTCTCCGTCATGGTGGTCGCAGTAGGCTGCTTCTTGCTTTGCCTCTCGAGAAAACCCCAATAGAACATCTGCTTTGTGCCCGGCGACTCGGTCTCCAGACGATTCAGGACCTCCTTGTACAGGAGCACCTTGGAGCCCTTGGCCATGGGGCATTCCTCGACGATGTAATCGATCCGGTTCAATATCGCATACGCCGCGAGTTCTCGTTCCGAGAGCCGGTAGAGGGGCTTCACCTTCTTGGCAAAACCATCCACCGAGGCCGGCAACGACGGGCCCTGCTTATCCAGATATTCCTCCTGCCAATGCAGCACGTTGCCCAGGAGCCGGGCCGCTTCGTCATCGAGATTGTGACCCGTGGCCATCACATCGTAGTCCTGTTCGATCGCCACGTGGTTAAATTGGTAGCGTTTGATGGTCCCACATGTGGAACAGGTTGGGCGATGGATGAGCTGGGCCAGTTCCTTGATCCCCGCTCCGGCCTCCTGTTCGACCGTATGGAGGTGCAACGTGGCTCCATGTGAGGTCGCGACCGCCTCGGCGAACTTCGTCACCTTGGCATGTGACTGCTCAGAATAGGTCCCGATGCCGAGGTTCACATAGAGCGCGTCGGCGCGATAGCCGAGCTTGAGCAGAATGTCCCAGAGCGCCAGACTGTCCTTCCCGCCGGACACCGCCACGAGAATTCGGTCTTCCTTTCCAAACATCTTCTCCGACTTGATCGCCCGGGCAACCTGATCGTGGACGAAGCCGTTGAAGCAGCCTTTGCAGAAAGCCGCATTGTGGCGCGGGAGACCGATCACAGCTTTGGTTTTACATTTGGTGCAATTCATTCTTGGCTCGTGAGGCGTGAAACGTGAGGCGTGAAACGTGGGGAGCCACCGGAGATCACCGGTCGGACTTCGATCTGATCGCCGTCGTAGAGCATCTCGTCTTCGGTGACGAGATCGTCGCCTTTGATCACGAGATGCGCTTCGACGACGAGATTCAACTCGCGTAAGAGCTCTTTGACCTTCTTGGGGCCTTTGACTTCGACGGTTCTGGCTGGATGGTTCAGTTGGACTTGCATGGGAGGATCATAATCTTCCATGCAGGCAAGGGGCAAGGGGTGTGGGGGCAGTGATTGGTGATGTGTGATGGGCGGCCGAAAGGAGGCTACGAGTGATGGGATAAACCGAGTCGCTGTCGGGCATATGCGATGCCTTGGTCGGCGGCGGTGAACTCGCCATCCAACTGCGCTTCGTAACATGCATCGAGCAGCCGTCCCATATCAGGGCCTGGCGGGATGCCCAATTCCAGCAGATGGCGACCCATGACGAGCGGAGTGGGGGCCTGGTCTTCAACTTCCAGTCTACGCGCGCGCTCCAGCAGCCAGGTGCCGGCAGGAAATTCGTCAAAGGGTTTTGGCGGGCGGCCCGCGTGATCGGCCCGCGCGACGCGCACCAGTCGGTCGATCCGTTTGACCTGCCTAGCCAGTCGGCGAACCGCGCTGTCTGAGGCGTTCGCCTCATGCAGTGCGCGGGGGCGGAGGTGGCAGAGCACAAGAGGAATCACCTCGTTGATGAGATCGTCTTGGTTCGTCAGTCGTTCGAGGAAGCGTCTTGTCGGGGCCTCTCCTTCCTGTTCGTGGCCGCGCGACGTGATGCGTCCAAAGTCAGTTGTGGTCGTCGCAGGTTTGCCGAAATCGTGACAGAGGATGCCGAGGCCTACGATCAGATCGTCGTCTTGATTGCCGGTGCGTTCCATGGCGAACCAGTCCAAGCAGTGGAGCGTGTGGCTCCAGACATCGCCTTCCGGGTGCCAGATGGGATCTTGCTCGCAGCCCTGCAGCGCCGCGAGTTCCGGGTAGAAGCGGAGCCAGCCGCAGTCGCTCAAGAACTGTAGACCCAGTGATGGCGTAATGCCTTGGAGGAGGAGTCTCTTCCATTCCTCCCATAGCCGTTCGCCCGGTTGCCCGTCCTGCGTCAGTGTCTTGCAGAGAGCAACCGTCTCCGGCGCGGCGGTCAAGCCGAATCGTGCGGCCAGTTGCAGGCCGCGCAGCACGCGCAAGGGGTCTTCGCGAAAGCGATCCGAGGCGTGGCGCAGCACGTGCGCATCGAGGTCAGCCCGGCCGTTGAAGGGATCGCGGAGTTCCAATGTATCTGGGTCCCAGGCCATGGCGTTCATGGTGAAATCGCGCCGCGCCAGCGCCTCGTCGATGTCCATGTCGGGGTCGGACTGCCTCAGCAGTCCTTGGGCGGATTCGTTGTCGGTGAGCATGCGGGAAGGAATGGAAATATCGACGGGCAGGCCCTGCAGCTTGAACACGCCAAAGGCCTTCCCGACGAACTGCACGGAGAAGTGTTCTGTGAGCAGCGCATGGAGCTGGCCAGGCGGCAGCCCGGAAATTTCGAGGTCCAGATCGCGCGGTTGCCGACCAAGCACGAGGTCACGTATGCAGCCGCCGACCAGCCATGTCCGGCCGCCGGCACGCCGAACGAGCTGTTCAATTTGGCGCAGAGGCCCCGCGAGCGCTGGGTTCTCGATGCGAAAGCGAACGGGCATCTACAGCGCCGCCTCCCGCAGAAACTTCGCCGATTCTTCCGGTGCCACCGGATTGATGTAGAACCCTGTGCCCCATTCGAAGCCCGCCACGTGGGTCAGCTTCGGAATGATTTCGATGTGCCAGTGGTAGAAATCCCCGGTCTTTTCGTGGAGAGGGGAACTATGGAGGATAAAGTTGTAGGAGGGTTTAGCAAGGACCTTGTCCATCCGTCGTAGCGCTTCCGAGAGAATCGGCGCGAGGAACTCGAATTGTGTTTTCTGGCTCTCTTCGAAATAGCCGGCGTGGCGTTTAGGGAGAATCCACATTTCAAAGGGAAAGCGTGGGGCAAACGGGGCGACGCAGAGGAACTCGGGATTTTCCGCCACGATGCGATCGCCGTCAGAGAGGTCCTGCCGGAGAATATCGCAATAGATGCAGCGTTCTTTCTGAAAATAATGAGCCCGACAGCCCTCGATCTCCTCCAGAACGTTGGTGGGGATGATCGGCAGGGCAATGAGTTGTGAGTGGCTGTGCTCCAGTGTGGCGCCAGCTGATGCTCCGTGGTTCTTGAAAATCAGGATGTATCGGAACCGCACGTCTTTCTTCAGATCGATCATGCGATCGCGATAGGCCCACAGCACGTCCTCGATCCGTTTTATCGGCATGTCGCCCAGGCTATCTTGGTGGTTCGGGGTCTCGATGATGACTTCGTGTGCTCCGATCCCATTCATTCGATCGTAGAGGCCGAGGCCTTGACGGTCGAGGTCGCCTTCGACCTGAAGCGCGGGGAACTTGTTCGGCACGACACGCACGGTCCAGTTCGGGCCGTTGGGCTCCACCGGCTGCAGCCGGTAGGCCATGACTTCTTTCGGCGTCAGTCGCTCTTGCCCTGGGCAAAAGGGGCAGAGGGTTGCGGCCAAAGGCCTGGCGGCTTGCACGGGAACAAAATCGTGAGGCCGACCGCTACGTTCCGTCGTAATAATCACCCACCGACCGACAATCGGATCACGGCGTAAATCAGGCATGCGTTCCTCCGTTAAACGTGAAACGTGAAAGGTGAAACGTCAATCGTAAGGTGCCAGTTGTAAAAGGCAGTCCACTGTTCAGAGATAATTCTGAATCAACTCTCTTTCGTTTCACGTATAACGTCTCACGCTCTTAATCACACTCGCCACAGATTCGCTTCAAACTCTGAACCTGGAAGGAGTAAGGTCGCAGGCTTGTGGTGCGGGTAGCGTGCGACTTCCAAGCGATGTTCCAGCACCAGAATGGTCATGCGGAGTTCCTGCCCAGGTGTGAGCTGTAAGTCCTTGAATGGCACAGCCAATTCGATAATCTTCCGATGACAGATCGATTGGTAGGGGCCGATCTCCTGCCAGGATCCGCTTGCGAGCTTCTGCGAGAGCAGAAACTGGTCTGGTCCTGACGGCGCAAGGGAAAATGACAGGTGATAGAGGTGTTCGGGCGTCTGCAGCTGCAGCTCGACCGTCAGCCCTGCCTCCTGCGTCTGCGATTGCTCGTCCGGATCGAGCCGGAGATACAACTGGTCAAGACTCCAGCCAAACTGGATATCGGTCAGCACCCCTACGGCTTTCCACATTGCGCCAAACGGCGGCTGAGTCTTGATTCTGCCTGCTCCGTGCCACTCGAAAAAATCGGTCACGAGTCCATCGATGGAGGGGTTCAGCAGGGCGACAGGCGCGGTCACGAGGTCTGCCTCCGGCATGCCGCGGGGGCTACAGATCGGCTGATTCAACAGGTCCGGTGGAGCCAATCCCGCGATCGTCCAGACGTTCCGAAGGTGGGTCCGAAAGAGCCGATCGAACTCCTCTTTGTAGTCGGTATCAAAGTCGTCCCCATACCACCAGAACCAATCGCTGCCTTCGGCGGCGTAGAGTTCGTCCCAGGCGGCTTGCGCGCAATCCGAGGGGAGCGTGGCAGCGATTTCGGCGAGACGGGATCGCGTGTGACTCACCAGGTCCCATCCGCGATTGTCCTCCTGGTGACCGATCCAGATCTTATAGTCCTGGTTGATCCAGGAGCCCGAGTGAAGGTGGCTCACTCGATGCGTGGCTGGCGCGGCTTCGAGCGCTTTGGAGATCGTCGCGGTGGTGGTGCGAACCGCATCGTCATCGAGCGCGCCGGTCGAGCAGGCCTTGTAGAGGAGCGAGAGAAACTGTTCGCCACCTTCGTGGTAGTGTTCCCATGGATTTTCCCCGTCGAGCACAATTGTGATGGTGACCTGGTCCTGCGGCGCTTCGTGAATGATGTGGCGCAGCCGACGAAGGACATCCTCGGCGGCCATTTCAGGAGTAGTCTTGTGGTAGATGAATCCAAAGGCATCGGAGATCTCCCGATCGCGAAACAGCATCGTGACGTCTTGGTCCTCCGACCCGACCCGGTAGGGCTGATACAGATCCCGGTGGCGTTGCCACGGTTGCTGGGCCGCGTCGAGCGAGCGAGCGAGGATGCCTTCGTCGGTTGCCAGCCAGTGCAGTCCAACCTTCGGCAACATCGGAATCAGTTCTGGACAGACGGAACCCTCCGATGGCCAGAGGCCCACGGGAGCCCGGCCGAATGTGGCGGTATGAAACTCGACGGCGCGGTGCAGTTGCATCTCCGCATCTTCGGGCGCATGGAATCGCGAGGGGAGAGGGAGATCCGGTCTGGCGCGTCGAGTGAAGTCTGTATCGATAATGAGCGGCAGGATCGGGTGAAAGAAAGGGGTCGTCGTGAGCTCGATTTGTTCCCACTCCATCAGTCGTCGATAGAGCGGAACGATGTCCTGCACGGCGAAGAGTTGGAGGGCCAACACTTCCTGTTTTTCTTCTTCCGTGAAGCCCCGGTTTTTCGCGCGCAACGCGGCCAGGCGCGGATAGCGACTGACCATGCCGTAGCCGAACCAGGCGAGGTTGTGCCATGTCTGCAAGTCCAGCAGGTCCTGCGTGGAAAACTGCCGCGCAACCCGCTCCAAGTCGCGACCATAAACGTCGGTCCCGCGCTTCACGAGCAATTCATGATAGCGAGGGTAGGGACGCACCATCGTGGCCCAATTGGCGGAGAAGAAATGTCGGACGAGAAAGGCTTTCTCTTCAGGACAAAGGTCCACCGCCGGACGCTGCGCATGTTCCAGAAAGAGGTCGCGCACCGTCCCTGATCCGACTTCTTCCAGCTGTCGCAGGAGCGAGGGTGTAAAGTTGAATGTGGCTTTGATAGCGGGAAATTTCTCCAGCCCATAGGCCATGTCGTAGTAGGCCTTGGTGGCATGGAGACGTACCCAGGGCATACTGGCAGACCCCGCGACCGGGTCCGTGTAATACGGTTGATGCATGTGCCAGAGAAAACAGATGTGGGCAGTCTTCATGGTCGCATGCTATTGACGACTGTAGCAGGAGGCTGAAAAAGGAGATGGGGTAGCTGGAACGATCCCCGTGCTCGCGCAACGCGCGGCCTCCAAAGGACGGAAGGGGAACAGCCAGACCATCCTTTGTGCTCGCAGAACGCGCACGATAAAACGGTGCTCGTTCGATGCGCGCAGTGAAGGACAGTCTGGCCGCCCCCCTGAATGCAAAGTGGGGAAAATCGGAAGGCCCTCGCCAGGGCAAATGGCACGTCTCGACGTGCCAGTGGGTGGGCGGGTGAGAACGTTGCGCGCAGTTGGGATCATCCCAGCCACCCCTTAGTAAGTGATCGTTCGATGCGGTCTTGCTTGGGACAAGGCGTGTCCATATAGTCTTTTCGCACCCTGTTCGTTATAAGTATCGCACAGGGTAGGAGATGGAGCGAGAGGAAATTAATGCGTGACATAGCTCGGCAAGGTGTGATGGTTCAGGTGCTCTGGTATTGGGTGCCGGTGGTGCTGTATGCCGGGACGATTTTTTACCTGTCGGCCCAGTCGCACCTGGAAGAGCAACTGCCATCGTTCTTGCTCGAAGAGGTCAGCGACAAAGTCTTGCATGCGATGGAGTATGCCGTCCTTGGCGGACTCTGCTACCGGGCCTTCCGCTGGGGTATGAGCGGCCAGGTGGCGTCGCGCGCGCTCCTCTTCGCCATCGTCACGGCGTCATTGTACGGAATGACGGATGAAGCGCATCAACTCTTTGTCCCATTCCGCGAATCGAGCTGGCAGGATTGGCTGGCCGATATGGTTGGCGCAGTCATTGGGGCGATGAGTTGGCGGTTCCTCGGGTCGGAATGATGAACCGCGAGACGGGCGTGATGGGTCAGAAAGGCGGGACGAGTTGATCTGGTTCATCTGGTTTGTTTTGTTTATCTGGTTGATTTGGTTCATCGGCTTAGTTTCGCTCAACCTAAAAACCAGACAGACCAGACCAACCGCCCTCAGCCCTCAGGACTCCTCAATTCACCATTCATGATTTAACATTCAACATTTCGCTCCCTCTCTCTCGGAGGCGGGGTGCTTTCTCAGG
>CAZPWD010000098.1:0-9698 GCA_964590025.1 uncultured Nitrospira sp. | reverse complement strand
TCGGAGTCGCCTACGCTGCCTCGGTGGATGAGCTTGAGAAACTCCAGCCTGGTTTGCGGCTGACTGCGGAAGGCGCCTAACATGGAGCTGCTGACCGCGACGGTGTTCTGCTTTTCGACGCCCCGCATCATCATGCAGAGGTGTCGCGCTTCGACGACCACGCCTACGCCGCGCGCGTTGAGCTTCGATTTCAGGGTTTCGGCGATCTGGACGGTCAGCCGTTCTTGGACTTGCAGCCGGCGCGCAAAGACATCCACGATGCGCGGAATCTTGCTGAGCCCCACCACTTTCTTATTCGGCAAGTAACCCACATGGATTCTGCCGTAGAACGGCAGCAGGTGATGTTCACACATGCTGAAGAAATCGATGTCCTTCACGATGACCATCTCGTCGTACTCGATCGGGAAGAGGGCGCCGTTCAGGAGATGATCAATGTCGCGGTGGTACCCCTGAGTCATGAAAGCGAAGGCCTTGGCCACTCGCTCGGGAGTCTTGAGGAGCCCGTTCCGGCCTGGCTTTTCACCGAGGGCCAGCAGCATCTCTGTGACCAGGGATTGCAGCACGTCCAGATTCGCCGTTCTGCGACTCCCCCTAACGTCTTCGACCTGCTGCTGACCACGCGGCCTGATTCCTTGCTTACCCATGCCGCCCCTCTCTGAGCACCGGGGCCTGGCTCATCGACCCCGCATATTCGAAGTAGTTGTCGCGTGTTTCAATCAGCCCGACCTTTTCCAGTTGCCCGGTGGGGAGGCACTTCACTAACAGATCCCAGATCAGTAGCACCAGGTTTTCTCCCGTCGTGGTGCGATCGGCAAACTCAGGATCTTGGTTGAGATCGTGATGGTCGAATCGCGTGATTATTTGTTGTCCCACAGTCCGATCCAGCCGATCAAGGTCAACGCCTCCACCGGTCGTGGTCGGAACCGTGCTCTTCACGGTCACCAGCACGACATAGTTATGGCCGTGCCCATTGGGATTATTGCACTTCCCAAATGCAGTCAGATTTTCTTCGGGAGACAGATGATCCGTGTGCAGCCGGTGCGCCGCGCAAAACCGATATCGCCTCGTGACGCTCGCCTGTGCCATCGTGGGTTCAGCTCACATCCAGCCCAAAAATAGAATAGCCAGGACTGGCCGCCGTATTCGGACAATCCTGGCTTCTCCTGTCAACCCGCTCGCGCCACTCCAGCGCAAATTCCTTAGACGCTGAAGGAGCTGCCGCAGCCACACGTGGTCTTCGCTTGTGGACTCTTAATCGAGAACCCGGACCCTTGGAGACTGTCCACGTAATCAACTTCGGCTCCCTGAAGGAGCGGAGCGCTCTGCGAATCCATGATGATCTTGACCTCACCCTTTTCAATCACGGTGTCGTCGTCAGCCATCTTCGACTCGAAGGCCATCCCGTATGTATACCCGTGGCACCCGCCGCCCTTGACATAGACCCGCAGGCCGACGATATCCTTCTCTTCCACCATTAATTCCTTGATCTTCTGTTCCGCAATCCCCGTAATCGTAACCATTGTGATCCTCCTCGTGTGACCAGGCCGTCCTTCGAAGACCTGCCTGGAATGGCTTAGTGTAACACCTCTTTACTGAATTTCAATACCCTGCGACTCCGACTGCTGCATTGTGGGCGCAACCCACTTGCCCTCCGGCACCCGAACAACCACGTCTCCGAGCACTTTGGCCTGGCATCCAAGACGATGCCACGGCTCACTCAGGGCTTCCCGATCGAGGAGATCTTGCTCCTCAAAGTCGATCTCCGACAGGTTCTCGGCGCCGATCTGCACTTCGACCCGACAGGTGGTGCAGGAGGCGTTCCCGCCACAATCGTGGTTCAACACAAACCCGAGAATCTTCGACGCCTCCAACAACGACGTATTGACCTCAACCTCTCCGCTCTTGCCCTCAGGATGGAGAAACGTCACGCGCGGCATCGCGAATCCCCCTCAATGCACCATAGCACCGGCCGCCACCGGCTGATAGGGACAGCGCTGCAATCGGATATGTTCCTCAAACTCGTGACGGAACAATTTCATGCTGCTCTGAACCAACACTGCGGCCCCGGTCACCAGCGTGCAATAGCCCGTCCCCTTCACAAATCCACAGACCTGGAGAAGACTCTCCATGTCTTTCTCCGTCCCCTCTCCCTCCTCAATCTTGGTCATGAGCGCGGCGAGATTGATGGTCCCCATTCGACAGGGTGGGCACTGCCCACAACTCTCGGCCTTGAAGAAATTGGAGAACTTGAGCGTCAGCGCCACCATGCACGTCGCATCATCGACCACGATCACACCGGCCGACCCAAGCCCCGTGCCGGCTTTCTTCAACGAATCGAAATCCATCGTCAGGTCGAGCTGATCGGCGGTGACCATCGAAAACGCCGGTCCACCAGGGAACACCGCCTTGATCTTGCGCCCGCCTGGCACCCCCCCACCGCACTTGTCCACGAGTTCCCGGATTGTCGTACCCATCGGCATCTCGTACACGCCGGGCCGATTCACGGCACCACTCAGGGAGAACATCATTGTGCCCGGACACTTTTCTGTGCCGACCTGCGTGAACCAGGCTACGCCTTTCATGAGGATCCGTGGAATGTTGCACAGAGTTTCGACATTGTTGACCAGCGTCGGCTTCCCGTAGAGGCCGAAGTCCGTCGGGTAGAAAGGCGGCTTCTGTCTCGGCATCGCCGGACGCCCTTGCATGGATTCGAGCATCGCTGTTTCTTCACCGGCCACGTAACTCCCGTGGCCTTCAAAGATTTGTAGATCGAGATCCACGCCACTCCCCAGGATATTCTTGCCCAAGAACCCTTGAGCCTTCGCCTGCGCCAACGCTTTCTTCAGATTCTCCCGTTCTTCGTGATACTCATGATTCACATAGATAAACGCCGCCTTCGCTTGCACCGTGTAGGCCGCAATGAGGCAGCCTTCGATGAGCTGGTGTGGCGCCTGCTTGAGCAAGTAGCGGTCTTTAAACGTCCCTGGCTCATGTTCGCCTGCGTTGCAGACGAAATAGTGTTCCTTCACCCGATGATTGAGGACCTTTTCCCATTTGATGCCGGTGGGAAAGCCCGCGCCCCCTCGCCCACGGAGCCCGGCTTTCTTCATTTCATTGACGATATCGTTCGCGCTCAGCTCTTTGATGCACTTCTTCCAGGCCTCGTAGCCCCCGATCTTCCGGTAGGCCTCGATATCCCAGGGAGCGCCATCAAGCGTTTGGAGAACTCGTGGTTCAGTCGCAGTCGTCATGCGCCTTTCCTTACCCGTTTGGCTCAACGAATGGAGCGATACTATAAGGTGCCTGGGCGGTATTCGTCAAGGCAATGCCATGATAATAGGCCTGAATCTCAACGACTTAGGGCCACTGCCCTATATAAGATTGGCCATATGGGCCATCGAGTCGTAAAAGGTAAGACGTGAAAGGTGAAACGTATCTCGTTGGGGATAAGAACGTATGGCTAATGGCGTATACCTGGAGAGAATGGCTCTGAAGAGCTTATGGCTTATAGCTGATGGCCTATTGCTCGAAATCAGAACGACCGAATCTTGTGCCATAAGCCATTAGCCATAAGCTCTTCGTCCTCTGGCTATACGCCATATGCTCTTTTCTTTGGACGAGAGATGAACGGGACTTGCCAGCGGGCTTTCCCACCGGCAGTCGTACATCATCTTACTTGAGGTGGCTGCCGGCTCCCATGAATAGCAGCATGGGAATCGACAACATAAAGTTGACCCGGGAAGCGAGAAGCGCGGTCCGACTCCACTGGGCCATTTCTGCCGGTGCAGGGGTCCCCTGGGCTGCTGCCGTCACCGCCGCAATAATTCTCTTTTGGTTCGGCCAAATAATCGCGTGGACGTTGGCCATCATGATGATCCCCAATAACCCGCCGATTCCCAACGGAATCGCGCCGGTTCCACCTCTCTGATACAGGTAGAGGTACAATACAATTCCGGCAAGCACCGTGACCGTCGCGCCATGACGGAACCAGTTCAGCGCAGCGGGCATCAGCTTGGGAATCACGATGTTCTTAGTGGGGCCATCGAGGCTCTTCAAGAACGCCGCATTGATCAGGTTGAAGAAATACAACAACCCGATCCAGGTGATCCCGGCCAAGAAATGGGCCCAGCGTAACAACAAGCCAAACCAGTCGGCATCACCGACCGCCATGCCGGTCATACCGAGATACCCCATAATCAAAACCACGGCGAGTGCGAATCCTACGCCCATGGTTTGCATCGGACTCTCAAGAAATTTCATAGTATCTCCTCGCTCAAAGTACTGCTCAATGTATTGCTTAGTCGCTGTCTGTACTGTAGCCCTGCCCTGAATGTCAAGCAAGGAACAGGTCAGTCATTGGTCAACAGAGGGGATGTGGCCTGCCGTTCCTGCCAGTGACTATTGACCATTGACCGCTGACCATTTCGTTACTCCATCAACCGATCGACTGTTACGCAGAGTTCGCGCACCGCGCTAGCAGAGGTCGCCAATGCCGCTCGCTCCTCCGCCGTCAGCTCATATTCGACCACCTGCTCCGCCCCACCCCGACCCAGCCTGACCGGCACACCAATGACGACATTCATTAATCCATACTCGCCCTCGCAAAGCACCGCACAGGGCAACACCCGCTTCTGGTCCTTCACGATCGCCTCAACCATATCGACCACCGAGGCCGACGGAGCATAGAACGCGCTGCCTGTTTTTAACAGACCCACGATTTCAGCGCCTCCCTCGCGTGTCCGCTTCACAATCGCCTCCAACCGGTCCTTCGACATCAGCTCCAAGACCGGTTTCCCCTTCACCGTCGTGTAGCGCAACAGCGGCACCATCGTGTCGCCGTGCCCCCCCAGCACCATCGCAGCCACGTCGGGAGCTGGTACACTCAGTTCAGCGGCGATGAAGGAACGCATGCGGGCGGAATCGAGCACCCCCGCCATACCCAAAACCCGCGACTTCGGCAGTCCGCTCACACGACGCGCCACATGGACCATGGCATCCAACGGGTTGGTGACAAGAATCAGAATGACGTTCGGCGATCGAGATACCAGCGCAGAAACGACCGACTTCACGATCTTCGCGTTCGTGGTCAACAACTCGTCACGGCTCATCCCCGGCTTGCGAGGAATTCCGGAGGTGATCACCGCCACCGACGAGCCGGCCGTTTCATCATAACCGTTGGTTCCCACCACGCGGGTGCTATAGCCGAAGACCGGCCCGGCCTGTGTGATATCGAGGGCCTTGCCTTGCGGAACGCCCTCGGCAATATCGACAAGCACTACCTCGTACTCATCCTTCTCGGCCAGCCGCTGCGCCGTCGTGCCTCCGACGTTCCCCGCGCCCACCACCGTAATCTTCGGTCTCCCCATCATCGACTCCTCGTGAAGCGTAAATCGTGAAGCGTGAAGCGCAAATCCCCTTACGCCTCACGCCTTACCCTTCACGTATGTTCGTGTTCCGTCCAGCCCGCGACTTTAAAATTGATCGTGCAGACGAAATTGTCTCCGTCATAGAAATTGACTTTAATCTTCTTCTTGCCATAAGTCTTTGCCAGAAAGGCGTCTGGATCATCGACCAGTGCCTGATACCCTCCCGCCGGATATTCGCCCAGGTCGTGGAATACCACGATCATCCCCACTTTGACTTCTTGGAGAATCTTGGCCCAACAACGGGGATAGACTTCCCAAAACTTGGCCTCGATCAGGTCCTTCGTCGGCTCCTGGCGATCCTCCCCCGGCTTGATGGGCTGTGCAAACTTCGCCAACCGACGGACATAGGGATACTGATGCCCCGTAAACAGCTTGTATAGCCAGGGCGGCACTGTCGGTCTCTCTGTTGAATTCGCCATTGATTCTCCGTACCCCTTACGCCTTACCCCTCACCCCTGACCTCTTCTATGTCGTGAGCCGCTGATAGATCCGCGGCAATCGCTTCGGCAAGGCTTCGAGATGATCAATGACTGCGAATTGCACGTCCCCGTACATTCTCCGGACATAACCATCGGCCTCCCGATCGATCGTAATACAAAACGGATGCACCCCCCGCTGACGCGCCTCTCGTAACGCAGCCTTGGTGTCTTCCAGCGAGTACTCGTCTTTATAGCCGTCATCGAGCGGACGCCCATCGCTGATGAGGACGAGCAGTCGCGTCCGCGCCTCTCGCGCCAGCAATTTGGCGGTGGCATGGCGAATGGCCGCCCCATCACGGTTTTGCCGCAGGGGAGCCAACCCGCCTAAACGCTGCGCCGCTTGCCCGCCCAACTGATCGTCAAAATCTTTGATCACAAGAAAATCCACTTGCCCGCGGCCCTGGCCCGAATAGCCGTAGAGCGCATATTGGTCTCCGACCGCTTCAAGCGCTTCACACAAGAGCACCAGCCCCTCTTTCTCCAGATCGATCACGCGACGGCCGCTGTCCAACTGGCGACTGGTTGACCCACTCACGTCGACGAGAAACGCGGCCGCGACATCCCGTTCTTTTCTCTCCCGCCTGATGTAGATCCGGTCCGACAGGTCTGCCCCCGCTGCCCGCTCCGCGCACATACGGACCGCCCCATCCACATCGAGCTCGTCGCCGTCGGCTTGGCCCGGCACGCGCCGCAACCCCGGGGGCCGCAGACTTTCGAAGAATCGCCGAAGGGCTGAGACCTCAGTCCCGTGCGCGCTCAACATGGCACCCACGATATCCCCGCTCCCCTCCTCTGCGGCACGCTCGACGACGCGACACCAATTGAGGCGATAGTCATCGATCTCCTGATCCCATTCCGGATAGCGCACCTCACGATCGCCCGACCCGGCATGATCAAGCGGCGCTGGCCGCTCAACCTTCAAGGCCAGGAGTTCTTCCACATGGGAAGGCAACTGCCGCCCCCCGGCAAGCCTGTCACTCTCGGTCGCCGTGTGCGTTCCCTCTCGATCCCGTTGACCCTGCGCTGACGACTCCTGTGCCCCGCCGACGGCGCTCGCCACTCGTTCGATGTCCTCTGACTGTTTCTGATCGTCCGATGCACGTTCATCCTGGTCCTGATGACGAATGAACTCAGGATTCATCGCCCCACGATATACCCAGTTGGTGACAGGGCGATAGTCCTCACCCGTCCGTTCGGACGCGGATGGGCCCACACCCAGATCCTCTGACACGTCATCGGCCTGATCGGCATTGATCATCGCCCCCTTCGGCGCCAACAGCTCTTCGAGCCGCACGTAGAGCGCATGGGCGACGCGCACGGCCTCTTCCGCCGTCGCCGCTGGAGCCAGAATAGCCTGGCACATCGGCCAGAGTATGGCGATCTCGGCCTTGATAGCCTCGTGAATTGCGACAGGCTGCGACGCACCGGTCGACAACTGGAGCAATTGATCGACGACGAGTTCTTTGATGGTCAGCCCATGTGTCAGCGACCGCGTCGTGACTGCCTCCCGCGCGAACTCTTGTAGATCGCGCTGAAGTCCCGGGTACTCCCGCTGCAGCAGACACTCCACCCGCGCATCCTCCACGAGCATCCACAAGTCTTGGATCAGTCCCGGATGAGGATACAGCCGAAACAATGCCGCCAAGGTGTCCGGCGCAGCCTGTTTCATCAGGCCATACTTCTGCCGCACAGCCATGACCAAGTCCGCGAGCGGCTCAAGGGTCAGCCGGTACGTCCCAAACTCCACGTGCCCCGCTTCATGAGCCGCCATCACCAGATACAAGCGCGTATTCTCCTCGGCGGTGGGATAGCGACGAAGGAGCGCCGGCAGGGAGATGATGCGCCCGTCCTGGCTCACCGTGGCCCGCGCAGACTTCTCCTGGCTCAGCGAATCGGGAAGCGCCTGAATCGCCAGATCCGTTCCACAGAGCCCTTGCACGAAGAGCTTCAGGGTACGGGCCACTTGCCGAAGCGGCACACCGCTTAATGCCGCTTCCACCGACGTGAGCGCCTTCTGCGACTCCAGGGCAAAATAGGCTCTGGCTCCTTCGACACTGTACGCCAGGACTTCCATGCCAGTTGTGAGCCAGGCCTCGAAGCGAGCCGTGGCCTCAGCAGACTCGCCGATCACGCTCACCAGTTCCGGCGCGCGCCGCAAATAGGCCAGCGCCGTGTCCGCGTCACGCTCTGCCACCAAGGCCCCGTACTGCAATACTTTGAGCCGCCATCCCTCATTCGGCACGGCACGCAACAGACGTGGCGATTCCGATAACCAGGCAATGCCCGCCCCAGGATCACGTTCAGCCAGCAACGACCCGACCGTGACGACCTTGGCCCGCACCGACGGGTCTTCGAGATCGCCGAGGATGAGCGGACTGGTGCGGAGGAATTCGATGGTCCCGAAGTAGTCCGTCTTGCCGAAACTATTCTGGGAAATGAGTTTCAGTCCGAACGTCGTCCAGGCTCTGGCGTCCTGGATCGGCAACACGCGGGCGACCGCGGGAATCTGGCGGATGTACTCCAGCGCGACGACAAAATCGACCTGCGTTAGTTCGAGTCCGATCTCTAACCAGTCCTCCAGCTGATCCGGCGAGAGGACCGTCACCACTTCCGGTGACACACGGAGAAATTCCAGCGCAACGTTTGCATCCTGCTCGGCCAGTTCCAGGGCGGTTTTCAGCACTAACGAGCGTACTGGGAGTTGCTCGATCAGACCCAGAACCAGCGGGCTCTCCTTGAAAAACTTCAATCCGATCGCACCGGACGATTCGGCTAACGCAATCCCTAGATCCAGCCAGGCCACCGCATCGCTGAGCCGACCTCGCTGTTGCAAATCAGGGAACGATTCGATTGCGGCACAAGCGACCTTCGGCGATACCTCATGCAACTCGTCGAGCAAGAGCAAGACGCCTTCCACCTGGTTCGGTTTCGCAGTGGAGTCGGCGAGACAAGAAACCAGATGCTGGGCCGTGGCCGGTCCCAATTCCTCCGCCAGTTTGGCAATCAATTGCTTATGGGTATCCGACATCTCCATCCTCGATCCAATCCTACGGAATTTGCAGGAAGAGTTAGCCCGCACTATTCATGACGATTCGTGGCGAAATCGCTGAGCCGCGTCGCGAGACCGGCGCGCGGAGCCCTGAGGCCCCGATGCGTACTCGTGCAGTACGGTGAGGGTCTGAGGGGCGAGCCCGCCGGCCAAAGGCCTGTCGTAGCAGCGGATCGGCGATTGCAGCAGAAGCGGTCATGAATGATGCGGGTTAGATTGTAAAGGACGCCCTAGCGCTTGTAAACTGTGCGCTGACGCGCGGGCATGGGGCGATTAGCCCATTGAAAGGATTTCGGAATGGCCGAGCCCAAGCAAGAAAGTCTCGACAAGATGTGGAAGTATGTGAAGGGATTCGCGGAAAAGAGCGGGACGACCATGCATCCCATGCCCGCAGTCACCGAAGCCGTGGTCAACGGCCTCGCGATGCACATGGACGAGCTGGGCAAACCCCTCTGCCCCTGTAACTTCTACAACGATAAACAAGCCGAAGCCAAACTCCGCCGCTGGATGTGCGCCTGCGATGAAATGCAGATCTACAAATACTGCCACTGCCTGTTATTTGTGCGGGAAGACGGCCTGCCGATCACGGAATATCTCCCCGAAGGCCACGAAGGACGGGAAGTCTACGGCATCGTCACAGACCCGACTCCCGACAAAGGTCGCGCACTAAAACACAAAGCGGCACAGTCATCTTCTCTTCCATCCGACACAGATACAAACTAGACACACTCACCACGCCTGCCC
>CAZPWD010000097.1:0-9795 GCA_964590025.1 uncultured Nitrospira sp. | reverse complement strand
GAGGAACGTATGTCGACCATTGAGAAATCCATTGAAGTCAACGTGCCTGTGTATACCGCCTATGCTCAATGGATGCGCTTTGAGGAATTTCCCCAGTTCATGGAAGGTGTGAAAGAAGTTAAACGGCTGGATGTCAAACGTCTTCATTGGAAAGCAGAGATCGCGGGCCAGGACACAGAGTGGGATGCGGAGATCACAGAAGAGCTGGCGGACCAGCGTCTCGCGTGGACGAGTCGAGGCGGCGCCATCAAAGGATGGGTCGCGACATTTTACCAACTCTCGGATGCCAGATCAAAGGTCATGCTGCAATTAGAGTATGCCCCTCAGGGTTTGGCCGAAAATGTAGGAGATGCATTGGGAGTGGTGTCTTCGCGCGTCCAGGGAGATCTGGAGCGATTTAAGGAATTCATCGAAAAGCGTTGGCGCCCGAGTAGGCCCGAGACAATCTTCGATGAAATTTTCCCTTCTAGGTTAACGTAGTGATCTGACGGATAACACTCCCCCTACTGGTCGAGCTTCGCAACTCTTTCTTAGGAAGGACCAGCCTTCAAAAATATTCCTTCCAAATCCCATACAGGATGCCGCACACAAAGCCGATAGTCCCGGTGAACGCCATCAGTACTGGGCCACTTGGGATTCCTGTCATATACTCATGTATCCCCCCACCAATAATACCAACTAGTAGCGCCCCCAGTATGCATCCAACCACGGCACACCAGAGTCCATATCCGGCGATGTTTTTGAAGGTGGTCACTACTTGTCGCATCACACTGCAAGGGTAGACGTTGGGCTGACGTTCGTCAAAAGAAACGGCGGCCTAGAGGTTGGCGAAAGGTTCTGTACTGACCCACCTAATTTTGGACCGGCCCTAGGATAAGTCAAAACCTTTGAGAAATCGACCGTGCTTCTGGAAAGTTCCTAGCCATATCCGTTCAAACCTGTCCTCAAAGTTGGTCCTTGCCTTCGGTTCACCTTTATCCAGAGCCAATTTGCGCGGGGTTAGGAGGGCACCCATCTTGCTGTTCTCTCCTTGGTTCCCATGTGCGGGAAAGGGCGTTACATGAAAAGGGGGATCCGATGGCACCAGTGTTGGAACTCGATCGGCAGACAGCCTCGTTTGTGCGGCAACTCGAAGAACAACGGAAACTGGAAAAGACTCTTCTGGTCGAACGGGTTCGCGGAACGAAGGAAGGGCTGGAATCGGTCTTCAGCGACATCAAGAGCCGTGTGGCGGTGCTGGAAAAGCTGAACGGGTCGGCGAGTGCCAGCTGCATTGCGCCGATCGGCTGGAGCAAGCTGATCTTTACCGGAGCGGAAAGTGTCTCGGCGCCGAACACCATCGGATTCGGCGATCGGGATGAAACGCTGTGCAAGCTCGATCAGATCAAATATCTTGAAGACACGCACTATCTCCGTCTTGCTGCGAATCCCCACTACGTGGAGCATGTGCTGCCGAACAAATCGCTCCAGGCGCGCGTCGGGGCGAATCCTTCGCTCTGGGATACGCTCGGGTATGTCCACGCGGGCTACACGACCCTGCTGCAGATTCCCGCCTCGTTGGAACAGACGACGGTGTCGATCATGTCGCGGGTAAACACCCTGTTTAATTGGGTCGAAACGAACGCGATCGGAGACGAGTGGTACGCCCATGTGTCGGCTGCTGTACGACTGTGGGTGACCTATGATGGCGAGTTTCGTCAGGCGCCGCCCGCTCAGTTCGTGAATCTTCTCGCCCCGCCAAAACAATTGCGGACGCATCAGGACATTGCGTCACCCGCGCCGAGCGCGGCCCTCACGATGCAAGTCTCCGCCTCAGCCGGCAGCGGCACGACGATCACTGTATACGAATCCATCGAACTCGTTGCCACCACGCCGAACGGCCATGCCTACCTTGACGGCATATTTTCCTGGGAACCTTTAACGGTGCAGCTGCGTGAAGGGTAGCGGATGTTGAAAAGGGCGGCGGTTTCTCACCCACCCAACCCCGGCGCGCCGAGACGCGCCTTGCTCCAGGCCACGTTCTCGCGTCGCTCCCAAGAACCGTGAAACGTGAGGCGTGAAACGTGAAACGAGGGCCAGCCTCGGAGCTGCGGCCTTGCTTGGGATAAGGCGCGGCCCTGGGCGAAGAGGCTGTCTTGGCAGACTCAGGGCTGGCGGGTGAAGTAGCCGCCAGGGTTGGGCGGGTGAGAAGTCTGGCCCTTTTGAACATCCTTGGGGAGATTGGTGGTCGAGATGGTCCTCTACGAATAGAGGGTGCGAACGATCTCGGTTGTGTTGAACAGCATCGCGTTGAGACGAGTATAGGCCGCGTGACCGTAGTAGTGGTCGCGCACATTGGTTGACCCGGTGGAATCTTTGTAATCTGCGAGAATGCCAATCCCCTCACTGGGGATCCGAACGGCGCGGCGGGCACATTCGAGCCATCGTTCGAATCCATCAAACGGCTCCACGAGTTCCCAGAGGGCTTTATTGGCCGCCTTGGAGACTTCAGTCGTCGGCACGGCATCGCTGCAGGCCACGGCCAGCTCCTGTACATAATCTCCACCCCACGCGATCGGCATCTCCATCGTGATCTGGGGCAACTCCATTTTTGAGAGCCAGGTCTTTCCATCGGTCCGAAGATTTCGATGATTGACGATGTGCAGCAGTTTGCCCAATCCGGACGGATCCCACCCGTAGCGTACTGGCATACCAAACGTGACGACGTTCAGCGTCGCTCCATTGAGGAGGGTGCCATTCGACAGCAGCGGAGCGACACGTTGGATCGTCAAGGCGATGTCTGGTCGATTGACCTGCGAGGCAAAAGCCGACAAGAGGGCGAACAGCCGAGTCCGGCTGCTGCTCGAGGCCACACATAAGAGGTTCGAGACGAGGGCGAGGACTAACCCTGCCTGCCCATGAGCCTGCACGAGGATCCGATCTCCTTGGCCCAGCTTGTCTGCCTCTACCCAGTCGCGAAGACGTCCGAGCATCGAGACAGCCGCCATGGCACGGCCCAGGTGATGGTGTTCGCAGGACCAGAGCTCGCGGACGCAATGGATCGGACGATCCAGGCCTCGGTTGAGCGACTGTCTCATCAGTTCCAGATAGGCGTTTGTGAAATTGCCGGCATCCCCGATCTGCTCATCGAGCAGCCTCTTGATGGCGTCATCATTCGCGAGCGGTGGCTTCAACCAACCGGGCAGCGGTGAAATGGCATTACTGCTTTCGCGCATCAGGGCCAATAAGGCATCGAGTCCCGCCACGCCGCGTGAGTAGCCACGCTTGAGCCCGCCCAGCTCGTCCAACCGTTGCACCCCAAAGACGTCGGTCCCCATGATGGAGCCGTGCAGCAAGACGATCACACGGACACCGGTTTGCGAGAGGCGCTTGCCGAGCGCGGCCATCGCGTCCAGCCCGGCGGGCGATTCTGGCAGGGCAGTCGGGGCGACCTCCCGAACGGTGAGGCGCTCGCCGGGATTCTTTCGTGACATCTCGTCGTGTTGAAAGCTGTTTTCGATCGGCATGGGGGAGTTACATATCCGATGTAAGTGACGGACTGCAACGGAAGATTGGCAGGATGCTGAAAATGCCCCCCAGCGTCGTTCTCAGTCGCCCGTCTCCCTGCAACGTACCCCAAGGGTACGCTTCGGTCGCCGAGCTCCCTGCGGCCTTGCTGGGATGCCATTTTGAGCATCCTGCAAGGACTTTTTTTATCCCAGATGCGTAGGCCATCGAGGTTGCGCTGTGCCGAAATGGTTTCCCCGAAGTCTGTTAGAGGGGGGATCGTTTACCGAACGACTGTCGGAGTGGGTTCGAGGTGGTCGGGTGCTGGATTAGGCTGGATCTGGCTTTTGGGCATGACGGCGGTCGCGCTACAGGTTTTGCTGTCTTCGTCGATTTGGCGATCGACGATCTTCACGCCGTGGAGATATTCCTGGACGATTTCTTCCCTGGTGAGTTCGATGTCCTGTTCCGCCTCTCGGCCTGTCCGCTCGCGAACTCGGTCGACCATATGTTCCTTCACCAGAATACGAATCTGTTTGGCCAAGTCGGTGCGGGCAGAGAGTTCCGACACCCGCCGGCAGATGATTGGGCCTTTCGCCATGTCCCCCTGGCCCTTACCGATCAAATAGTGATCGCCTGAATAGCTGTTGCGATCTTCAACCTTGTGGCGCATTCCGGGCGACGCTTTTGGGGAGTCTTGTTGCCCTCTGTGCTGCTTGAGTTGATCGAAGGATTGCTCCGCGTGGCTTCGTACATCGCCTGAATCCGCAGCAAACAAATGCAGCGGCAGCAAGGCTGAACAGCCCGTGGCGATCAACGCAATAATCAACTGACTATGTCTGCTCCTCACTCGCTACCTCCCTCGTCCTCCGCTCCCACCACGCCCGCCGCCTCCTCGACCGCCTCCACCACTGTGCCCTCCGCCACCAAACCCCCTCGGGGCGATTTGATTGGGCACGCGTGGTACTTGATGGAGGGTCGGCGGATGGATCTGATTCATCGCTGGAGGTAATCGTCTTGCCACAGGCGGTTGCAAAGCCGGTGGAACGCCTGCCGCTGCCTGCGACGGCTGTAAAAATTGCTGAAGTGCGCGAGCTGACCGTGAGCCGGGAATCGGAGTCTGTTGCGATACGGGTGGAGCAGCGCTCGGTGGTGGCAAGAAGGGATTCAACTGGCGGACATCGGTCAACCTTCTCGATCCTGTCGAGGGCGGTATCTGATGTATGACGCCGGGTTGATTGCCGATGTGCGGTGGTGCCGTCGGTGTGTTCTGCGTGATTTCGTTCAACGTTCGCGGAACAGTCTGCGATCCCGGCGCCGGCATGATCTGGTGCCTTGGCATGGTCGGCTGTCTCGTTCCCGGTGCAGGGGGAACGGGCGGTCGTGGCGGCGACGACGGCTGTCTTGTGGTAATCACTTGTTGCGCCACGTGGACATGCGGGCTTGTGGGATATAAGCCCTGTGCGGTGTTCAGGAGAGCTAGGACCTGTGCCGACCCTGCCCACTGAGAGGAATAGACAGCCGGCGAGACGAGCACCCAATCCGTCCAGGCTTGCGAGACCATGGCGTTCGATTGCACCCGATTCAAGATGTCTTGGCGTTGCTGGGCCGCCTGCTGTGTCTGCTCCGCGGTCGAGGCTTGTGCCAAGGCCTGATTCGCCGCGTCGAGGTCCTGTTGTAGTTGGTCATTTTCCTGTTGCAGCGCGACGAGTTGATGCCGAGCGTCCTCGTTCTCCCGCAAGGCCGCGATAGCCTGTCGCACTTCTTCCGTATCGATCTGGGCGACCAGATCCGTTGTGACAACGATGGTGTTGCCATCGAGCGTCGTGTTGGTCTCTTGCTCCAGGACAAGGACCAACCCAGCGGTATAGGTTCGAATCTCGTCTTTCGTCACATCCAGACCATCCACGATTGTGATGCTTTCGAGGTAGACGGCGACCTGCTCCAGGGCATTTCGTTTGGCCGCTTCGGTGGCGAGGCGGATGGCGTCTTCTCTGGTGTCACGGTCTCCCATCCGGTATTCACCCTGAGCGGTCACGACTCGGACTTCTGCCAGAGTCACTGAGGGCCAGACAGACAGGATGGCGCACAGTGCAAAGAGGCTCAGGCTCGGCGATGAGATGAGCGGGAGTGCCAGTTGGGTGATAGTATGCGGAGGAGAGATCTGTGGCATCGCCCTCACCTTCTGGATAGGACTGACACGCCAGGGGCCGATTCGTTGACTCCCACGAGGTTACGAATAAGCATAACACTGCCATCGCCCGTTGTGCCAGGAGCCGTCCCACCCGCATGAACCGTGATGGATCATGAGGGGCGAGGCCTTGCCTCGCTTGCCTTGGCAGAAAACGCCATGGTAGCGTAGAAGTCCTATTGGAATAGGATGGAAAGAACTGATCAGTGTACAGGCCAATCAGCCTTGATCGCGGATGGTCGATTCGGATACTGGCCGTATCCCTTGTCTTTCTCTGTCTGGTCCTTCCGAGAGACGCGGCGGTTGCCACTGTATCGGCGCCGGCTCCTGCCTCAATGGCCCCGACCGAGCACGTGATTCTCTTTGTCCTCGAAGGATTCGGCCAAGATTCCCTGAAAGGCGGCACAATGCCGACCCTCAGCCGGTTGATCAAGGAAGGGTCTGTCACCTGGTCTGCCACGGCGGTGAAGCCTGCGTTACGGCTACCGACGATGGCGTCATTGATTACGGGAATGCCGGTCGAGAAACACGGCATTACTTGGAACACCTTCGAATTCAGCCGCGGCT
The DNA here is from genome assembly GCA_964590025.1 of uncultured Nitrospira sp. GTDB lineage: Bacteria > Nitrospirota > Nitrospiria > Nitrospirales > Nitrospiraceae > Palsa-1315. Next base: position 3,551 of record CAZPWD010000097.1, on the reverse strand, counting down.
ACCCACGCGCCCCGAGCGTGTTTGACTATCTCGATCTCAGCGGGGGGCGCGACAGCGCGATTTTCCTCATGGACGAGTCGCTCTATCAGTTGGCGAGACCCGAGCCCTACACGGATTACCAGATGTGCGGGCCTCTGAAGCCGGAGTGCAGCACGGACCGGATCGTGTCCTACATCCGTCAATACTTCAAGAAAGCGACCAGCGGCCATGGCTATGGGCATGCCATTCTTTCGCTGCCGCATTTCCTGGTCGTGCATCTTCCTGAGGCGGGTCGAGTGGGCGTGTCCCGAGGCTGGACCTCGAAGGAGTACCGTGACGCCCTTCGCACAGTGGATAAGGCCATACACTCCGTGTTGGACATCTATCAAGAGCAGGGGTTGACCAAGCGGACGACCTTGTTCGTGACATCGCTTAGTGCCGAAGGCAGGGATGCGAACCAGGAACAGACTGACGCGGCCGTTCCGATGGTTCCATGGATTGCCTCGGGGGTGGGGATTAAACCTGGTCACGCGATTCACCAGCCGGTCTCAATTTTGGATACCGGCGCGACGGTGATGCGGACGTTGGGATTACAGACCCATACCGAATGGGAGAGTCATGCTGTGGAAGAAATCTTTCAGGCAGCCTTTGCCGCGGCCCCACGGGGATCCGTGGAATAGGTCACGTGATGCAGAATGTGAAACGGTACATGATCCGTTGTCTGGTCGGAGGGTTGTTGGGCTCCGCGACGGTCATCCAGACGGCCGCGGCCGGTCAGCCGGCTGCCTACACCCAGGAGCACGCCATTACCATCGACGCCACCACCATTAATCCTCAGTCCTGGTGGCAAGTGCCCGGCATCACCCCGTCCATCTATGCTTCGGACCCCGAGTCCATGGATGCCTACAAGACGACCGAGTCCCGCGCCCTCAGACTGAAGCCGGGAAAATATACATTTGGAAGCTTCACATTTGATTTTCCGTTCACGGTGAACTTAGATGGAAAATTGGAGTTTGCCCAGTCGCTCGACCAATGTGTGGAGGGACGAGGGACCCAGACCTTAACCATCCGCTGCAGCCGGACCTATCCGCATGGCGGCCAGCGCGATTACCAGTATCAGTAGAGGAGCGGGACCAATGGCCCAGGCGCTTGATGATCTGTTAGAAGCACTCGAGGATGTCGACGACGCGACCCGCGAGGAGGCGTCCAAGGCACTTGCCGAACTCGCTGACCCCACCACATTGGACGCGCTTGTCGGTGCCTGTGGAGACGAATATTGGACTGTGCGGGCTCATGCGGGCTGGGGCGTGGCCAGGATCGGAGGGTCTAAAGCAGTAGAAGCGCTCATCGTCCTGTTTAATGATTCCATCATGGACGTGCGGAACGATGCCGTGGCAGCCATGGCCTCGATGGGAGCCGCAGTCGTTGATCGCCTGATCACCGCATTGAAGGATGAGCGGTGGCGTGTCCGCGAACATGCGGCGAAAACTTGTGGGGAAATAAAAGATCGGAGCGTCGTGGAGGCCCTCATGCTCGTCTGTCGAGATCGTGATGGCGCCGTGAAGAGTGCGGCGGCAGAGGCGCTGGGCAAGATCGGCGACCCGAGAGCGATCCCAGTCCTGATCAAACTCTTCCGTGATCCCTCGAAAACAGTGCGAGAAACAGCCGGAACTGCACTCATCTCTATCGGCCAGCCTTCCGTCGATCCGCTGATTGAGTGTCTGAAGGATAAGGATTTTGTGGTCCGGTGCCACGCCGCCCGCGCACTCGGTGGAATGACCACCGACTATCAAATCGGCCGAACCTGGGTGCGGGACTCCAAAGTCGTCGACGTCCTGATTGCTGCTCTGAAAGATCCGGATCGGGCCGTCCGTGAAGATGCCACGATTGCCCTGGGCCAGATCGGCGATCCACGGGCCATCGATGCCTTGATCGAGGCGATGAAGGATGGCGTGGTGAAGCGGCATGCCATTGCGTCGCTCGGCATGATCGGCGATCCTCGCGCTTTGCCTCCGGTGCTGGACGCGTTGAAAGGGAAGGGGATTCGACAGGATGGGACCCCGACCCCCGGCTGTATCGTCAGCGAAGACGCCTTTATTAAGGAAGCGGCGGCGACGGCGCTCGGCCAGTTCCGTGATCCGCGCGTCATTCCCGACTTGATCATGCTGTTGAAGGACGGCGTCCTGCGCGAAAAGGCCAGTGCCGCCCTGGCCACTATCGGTGATACGGCGATCGAGCCGTTGATTGCCTTTCTATATGACCCGAAAGCGTCCGAAGTAATCGCAGAAGGGGAGCGGGTGCTCTCCTATGCGTCGGTCCGACTCACGGCGAAAGATGCTTTGCGGCAATTGGCGCTTGAAACACTCAAAAATTTGGGGTGGATGCCGGCGCCGGAAGACGTCACCGTCAATTCGAGCGTGGTCGACAACGCCAGGGTGGACATGCCTCTTGGCGACACAGGCCGATTTGGCCCGTCGGGAGATTTTGCCCAAAGGAGCTAGCAGGCTACAGGAAAATATGGCAGACGCGGTAGCCGAACAGATCGCTGCTCTCAAAGACGAGGATTGGGCGATTCGCGAAGAGGCCGCCACGATGCTTGGCACGCTTCGCGACCCCCGGGCTGTGGCGCCGTTGGTCTCTGTGCTTCGTGACGGCGATCGCGCGGTTCGCGATGCGGCGATCGGCGCCCTCCTGGCCATCGGAGAGCCGGCTGTGACGACGCTGGGCGTCTGCCTTTCCGATCCGGTGCTTACGGTTCAGGAATTGGCCTCGTCGGTGTTGGCGACCATTGCCGATGCGCGGGTGCTCGCGCCGCTCATCAAGGCGCTCGCGAGTCCCGACTGGATCGTGCGGATGCATGCGGCCAAGGCGCTGGGTCGGATTCAAGACCCAGGAGCGGTGGCGCCGCTGGTGCCGCTCTTACAAGATTCGGTGAAGGCCGTGCGCGAAGAAACGTCGACGGCTCTCGCGGCCATTGGGGAGGCGGCGCTATCGTCGCTGCTCGGCGCGTTGACCCATGCTGAATGGCTGGTGCGGCTGCATGCAGTCGAGGCCTTGGAGAAAACGCGGTCGTCTGAGGCTGTGGACCCTCTGCTGTCGGTACTGTTCAACGATCGGGACAGGGCGGTTCGCGAGGACGCAGTCCGCGCGCTTGGTCAGATCGGCGATGCGCGCGCTGTGGAGTTCCTTATGACGGCGATGAAAGAACCGGGGCTCCGTCCGTTGGCGGTTGAGGCGCTGGGACGGATCGGCGATCGTCGTGCGGTGCCGGTGCTGATCAACGTGCTCGAGGGAGTGGACCGACCGGAGGTCTCGCGGCCGATCGACGGCTGCGGCGATCGGTGGGATGAAGAAATACTGACATTGGGCGCGGCTGTCAGAGCGTTGGGCGCGATCCGAGACGAGACGGCCATACCCTCGCTCATGAAGGCGCTCCGACATACGGTGACGCGAGCGGAAGCCGCCGACGCTCTGACTCGATTCGGTTCCGCCGTGATTGCGCCGTTGCTGGCCGTGCTGGCACGCGAGTCGGATGACAACATCCGTTACCATGTCAAAGACACGTTGGCGAA
>CAZPWD010000096.1:0-10022 GCA_964590025.1 uncultured Nitrospira sp. | reverse complement strand
TATTTTGCACTTTTCACCGCCGGAAATCAAACTGACGCCATGATGGAATTATATCTCATAGTAACCTTCGGAAAAACTATGTGGGCACGCCTGGATTTGATGGGCCTGTACGTATCGGACAGTAGGAGTACGCCCCGCAGGATGCTCAAAAAGGCTGTCCAGCAAGGCCGCAGCGAGCGAAGAGGCGAAGGCGTACGCTTCGGTACGTTGAGCCTCTGAGCGATGCGAGAACGATGCTGGCGGACTTTTTCAGCATCCTGCTAAGATCGATAGCTTGCGTTAATGCGGACATAGTCAAACGACAGATCGGTCGTCCACATATGGGCCTGATGACGACCTTGCCCCAGCCCCACGGCAATCGTAAATTCTTTCTGGCGAAAGACCTTCGCGATTCGGCGTTCAGCAACGAGTCCGAGTCCAATCCCTCGCTGTACCATCGGGACCCCGCCAAACCACACGTTCAGCTTCGCGGGGGTAATAGGGACCCCGGCTCGCCCGATCGCCGCCATGACACGACCCCAATTGGCATCCTCGCCGAACAGGGCGGTCTTAACCAAGTTCGAGGTCGCAATGGTTTGGGCCACCTGCCGTGCCTGTGCCACGCTGGCTGCTCCGGTCACCTCGATGTTCACCACCTTGGTGACACCCTCCCCGTCGCGACAAATGGCTAGCGCGAGTGTCTGGCAAGCTTCTGTCAGGAGCAGCAGGAATCGGCGGAAGGCAACCGTCCCCTCTTTGATCGTGCGGTTTTCAGCCATGCCGTTCGCCAAGCACAGGACGGTATCGTTGGTGCTCGTGTCTCCATCAACCGAGATGCAATTAAATGACTCGTCGACCGCCAGGCTGAGCGCCTGTTGGAGGGCGCTCCTCGTGATCGAGGCGTCTGTGGTGAAATAAGCCAGCATCGTGGCCATGTTGGGATGGATCATTCCAGAGCCCTTGGCCATCCCGCCAATGGTAATCAAACGACCGCCGATGCTGTCCTGAAGGGCGATGGATTTCGGGCGCAGGTCGGTCGTCATGATCGCCCGAGCAGCATCCAGGCCTCCACGGTCGCTTAGCTGAGTGAGCAGCTGCGGTATGCCCTTGACGATTCGATTGACCGGCAACACACGACCGATCACGCCGGTGGACCCGATGAAGACCTGGTGTGAAGGGACTCTCATGTGTCGTGCGAGCAACACTGTGGTTTTCTTTGCGGCTGCTAATCCCTTGGCGCCGGTACAGGCGTTCGCATTACCGCTGTTGACGAGAATGGCCCGTCCGATTCCCTGGCGCAGGTGCAGGCGATCGACAATGACCGGTGCCGCGACCACCTGATTTAGCGTGAAGACTCCGGCGATGGGACCGCTCTGTTCTGAGACGACGAGCGCGAGGTCGAGCAGGCCTGGTTTCTTGATGCCGCAATGGATGCCGGCTGCGCGGAACCCCTGCGGTGCGGTGATCCCGAGGCGTGGAGATGTGGTTAGTGATCTCTTGGCCATACCCGTGAAGGAGATGTCCTGCTATATGTGGACTAGGGATAGGCAGCGGGAGCCGTCAAGCCTGTCTCCTCAGGGAAGCCCAGCATGAGGTTCATAGCCTGAATGGCCTGGCCTGCGGCACCTTTCACAAGATTATCCAGCGCGGCCACCGTAATGACTGATCCTGCACGGGGGTCTAGGTAGACCCCGATGTCGCAATAGTTGGAACCTTTGATGTAGCGTGGATTCGGTATGATGTCTTCCTGGACCCTGACGAATCGCTCACCTTTGTAAAAGGTTCGATACAGTGCGCGCAGGTCTGGCAGCGTCATCGGACTCTTCAGCCGGCAGTACGTGGTGCTCAAGATGCCGCGGTTCATCGGTACGAGGTGCGGGGTGAATGTCACGATCGGCTGTGCGACAACCGTTCCCGATGGCTGAAATACGCGTCGAAGCAACTCACCAAGTTCTTGTTCGATCTCAGGGGTGTGGCGGTGCTGCCCGATTTTGTAGGGCTCTAAGGATTCATGGGCTTCCGGAAAATGGTAGGGGAGAGCCGGACTTCGCCCCGCGCCAGAAATGCCAGATTTCGCATCGATGACCACGGTGTGTGGTTGCACGAGATCCTGGGCGAACAGCGGGGCCAACTGCAGAATGGCCGCAGTTGGGTAACAGCCAGGCGACGCAACCAACTTTGCCTTGGCGATGGCGGCACGATGCAATTCCGGAAGTCCGTAGACCGCGTCCTTCAGCAAGCCTGCATAGGTATGCGGCGTCTGATACCACTGTTCATACACCGCTGGATCCTTGAGCCGATAATCGGCGCTGAGGTCTACCACCAGTTTGCCGGTTTGGAGGCAGGCGGAGACCGGCGCCAATGATTTGGTATGGGGAAGGGCCAAAAAGACTGCATCTACCTGTTCCGCTAAGGCTTCGGGTGAGAGCGCTTGAAACGAGAGAGACACGAGGCCGGTCAGACTGGGGAAGACCGCTGCCACGGGAGTCCCCGCGGATTTCTCCGATGTAACGGCGTGGAGCTCAAAATGCGGGTGGAGGGCTGCCAGGCGAATGAGTTCCGCTCCGGCATATCCACTGGCCCCTGCGATTGCGATGCGTATTTTCTTCATCTGTCTCACCCGCTGTGCACCCCACAAACACAAAAAAAAGGAAGGCCTGGAGCCTTCCCTTTTTCTGACCGTGGCTCCGATGTTTATCGCTTTGAGTACTGGAACCGCTTTCTCGCACCCTTTTGTCCGTACTTTTTCCGTTCTTTGACGCGAGAGTCCCGTGTCAGCAAGCCTTCCTTCTTCAAGGGCGTCCGGAGGGGCTGATTGAGTTCCACCAACGCGCGCGCGATCGCATGACGCAGGGCGCCGGCTTGTCCGGTCGGTCCGCCGCCGTGAACCGTGGCCTTGATCGAGTATTGCCCAACGACACCGCCAATTTCGAGCGGGAACTGAATAATCTGCCGCAAGGTCAGTCGTGGGAAGATCTTCTCGATCGGTTGATCATTGATCGTAATGTCGCCTGCCCTCCCAGTGACCCAGGCTCTAGCAATTGCGCACTTTCGTCGTCCGGTTGCATATTGAGTCGCTACTGCCATGCTACAAGGTCTCCTTCTTCCTTCGCTCGCGGTGATGTCTAACAGGATGCTGAAAAAGTCTTCCAGCGGCGTTCTCGCATCGCTCAGAGGCTCAACGTACCGAAGCGTACGCCTCGCCTCTTCGCTCGCTGTGGCCTTGCTGGAAGGCCTTTTTGAGCATCCTGCGTCAGTGTTCTTCTCTTGCCACAGACGTACAGATTATCCAAATTCTGATATGCCGAAATGGTTTTCCCACAGCCTGCTACAGGGTAATCGGTTCCGGTTGTTGAGCCTGGTGCGGATGTGCGGGCCCGACGTAGACGCGGAGTTTCTTTGCCATATGATTCCCCAATGGGTTCTTGGGAAGCATGCCTTCGATCGCTTTGGTCAAGAGTTCTGTCGGATTCTTTCGGAAGACATGCTGCGCCGTTGCGGTCTTGAGCCCGCCCGGAAAGCCGCTATGATGGCGATAGAGTTTCGTGGCCATTTTGTTGCCAGTCAGAAGGATCTTCTCCGCATTCACGATCACAATATGGTCCCCCATGTCCACATGGGGGGTAAAGGTTGGCCGGTGTTTGCCGCGCAACATCCCGGCGACGCGGGCTGCCAATCGGCCCAGCGTTTTCCCCTCCGCATTCACGAGGTACCACTTTCCCTGCACGTCCAAAGGCTTTTGCATGTAGGTCAACATCGTTCTTCCCGCTCCTTCGCTATCGAGTGAATCAAGTTTCCTGTACTTCCGGTGTGCCGATATCTTTCGACTCTAGTTTTGCCAGCCAGGCGTCGAGATTCGTTGTGCTCCGCCGCTTCAACACATCTTGGGTAATGTAGATCGGGCAAGGAGTCCGGAGGGCCAACGCGATTGCATCGCTGGGCCTGGCATCGATTGTCCGCTCCACGCCTTTGTTGGCGACATAGACCATGGCGTAATACGTACTGCTTTTGACGTCCACAATGACGACGCGTTGGATCGTGATGTTCAAATGTTCAGCAAAACTCTTGATCAAGTCATGGCTCATTGGCCGTGGCGTGATCATGGTATCGAGCGCTAATTTAATGGCATTACCTTCCGCGGCCCCGACCCAAATCGGAAACGTATCGAGGGCGCCCTCCTGTCGTGCCAAGACGACAATTCTAGTGTCGGTGTTGGCCTCCTCGAGGATGCGATCCACCCGGTATTCAACCAGGTCTTGTTCTTTGGGTAGATTGACGGCGCTCATAGTGCGTCTCGCTGGCTCAGGAGTCCAGTTTGCCGAAATCTTCCGGTTTGAGATTTTCCAGCCACTGTTCGAGTTCTTCGGAACTCTGTTTGGTGATGACCGAATTGTTCGCAAACACCGGCGCATTGCTCCGAAGCGCAAGTGCAATCGCATCGCTGGGTCTGGCATCGACGGTGTATTCTGAATCTTCGTACATCAAATGGATTTTCGCAAAATAGGTGTGCTCCGACAAGTCCGTAATGACCACGCTGATGATTTTCGCGTTGTAGGCATCGAGGAGCGACTTCATGAAGTCGTGCGTCATAGGCCGGGGGGGCGTGACGTTTTCCAGTGACATGCTGATCGCACCTGCTTCTGACTTGCCGATCCAAATGGGGAGCATGTCGGAATGCTCTTCGTCACGTAGCACCACGATATACGCGTTATTATAGGGGTCGAACATCAACCCTTTTACATGCATCTGTGTAATCACAAGAAACCGGCTCCTGTTCCTAACCTTACGGGAATGTTGATGATGCTGCGGATGGATCAGTAACTGTTTAAAATAGCATTTCTGAAATCGGCCTGTCAACGAAGCCTGCGAGATCGCTGGAGAAATTCACGAGCCTGTTAGGCTGGTGGGCGATAGTTCTGATCGAGCTTTCCGGTATCAGTTTGCTCCCCAAGTTTGAGAAAGGCCTTCATCTGCTTCTTCACGAGTTCTCTGCCGCTCTCTTCGCCCAGGTTGACCTGATACTCGTTGATGACCATAACCCGCATACCTTCCCACTTTTTCCAACAGGGTTTGCAGACCTTGGCTTTGATCTCGGATTCAAGCCTCCCCATGAAGAGGGGATCAGTGATCGTTTCTCCGGCTTGTCCACACGTGACGCACTGGACGTCTGCCATGGTGTGAGGATCCTCCTGAATATATTATTAGGTGAGTGTGAGCGGAGATTGTAACACTGCGGTCGTGCTAAGAAAAGAGGGGAGCAGATTGACCAGCACAGGGCTTCGTGCTAAGAAGATTCGCCTTTTGATCGGATATGCCCGGATGGCGGAACTGGCAGACGCGCCGGACTCAAAATCCGGTTCTCGTAAGAGAGTGGGAGTTCGACCCTCCCTCTGGGCACCATCAGTTCACAACGTGGCAACAGGATTGACGCGGGGGGGGGTTGCCCGTTCGGGCGGTGGTCGGATTGTGCGCGAATCCAAATCAGATTACACACGCAGATCCCCCAGTTGACATGTCCGAATGGGTAGCCTATATTCCTCGGCTTAGAGTGATGAAGACGCTTCAAAAGTCATGATGTTGGTCCCATCTTGGTGTCCGTCATTTCCCTTCATCCTCTAATCTCATCTCACCAAGGAGGCAGCACATGCGTAACGTGTTGGCACTAGGAGCAGCAATTCTTGTTGTCGGTGCTGCGAGTATGTCATTCGCTCAGGAGCGCTTGCAGTCTAACCAATCCGGAATGGGTGTGGGTGAAGGAGTTGGCGATGTGTCGGGGTCGAGCACTCGTGTGACCACCTTTGATCGAACCCAGTTCCTCGATCGGTTGTCGCAGCCGGAGACGGTGTATGGACGTGTGTTTGCGCTTGACCTAGCGCAGCATAGGCTCATGATTGAAACAGGCGGGGCTGGGAAGACATTTGACGAAGGGCAGGAAGGCAAGTCAGGGTATGGGGCTCGGACGGTCATGACCCTGCTCATCGATGAGCATTCAAATATGCAGAGTCTCAAATTAGTGAATGTCGGCGACGATGTCAGCATTCAAGTCAGGGAACAGACAACCGTTGACCAACCGTTTGGCACAGGGAAGAAGCTTGTGCTCGAGGCGTACGTGGTTCACATTGATGCGACGAAGCAGGGGTTCGGTGGATTAGGACAACGCCCAGATCCTCAGAATGAGCGATCGATTGATACGAATCGTGGCGGGATCACCGGCGGCATTGCTGGCTCTGTTCTTCCAGGAAAGATCGATTCCGGTATCACCAGCCCGGTTGGTGAATATACCGGTGCTGCTCCCTGCTGGCAGTGTGAACCACAGCCAGGATGGGGCAACGCAGTCGGCAACCAGTCAGACTACGGGACGGACTACACCAAGCCAAACATGGTCAAGGGCCTGAACTAAGTCGAGACACATTCCGTGAGAGTATGAGAAGGGGCAGCGCCTCGCTGCCCCTTTTTTGCGTTCACCATGCCGTTCCACTCGGTGTAGTGCTTGCAGGGCCGCCGATTCCTTGTTAGGATTTGCGTCTGGCCAGCACAAGCTGCGGAAAAACTATCCTGGTTTGTTTTGTTTATCTGGTTGATTTGGTTCATCTGGTTAGTTTCGTTTAATCAAAAAAACCAGATAGACCGGATAAACCAAATAAACCAATTAATGGAGAGGGAAGCACGACAGTGACTGGTCAACCGGATGCCGAGTTGGATTTACGGGGAGTGATTTGCCCCTATAACTTCGTCAAAACGAAGTTGAAACTGGAAGCGATGGAACAGGGACAGATTCTATCAGTGTTGTTGGACGATGGCGACCCGATTCGGAATGTCCCTCGTAGTGTGAGTAATGAGGGTCACACCATTCTGTCTGAAGATCGCGTCGAAGGATCCTATCGAGTGGTCATCCGCCGCCGAGAAGATGAGTAGTTTTGCGATCCTACCTTATACCCTTCAATAACGACCGTCACCGCTGAGTCTTTCGGCACTGGTCCGATCTGATCGAGCAGCTCACCCGGCACCCCGCGAGAGAGGGTCTCTTCGCGGGTTGTGAGATTCATGGCGATAGCAATCTGTCTGGCGGGGAGTATCTGCGCCAGGATTTTTAGTAGCCTTATCAGGGCTCTGGGATCCACGTAGAAGACGAGGGTTCTTCGTTCTTTGCGTAGCTGGGAGAGGTATTGTGCGAGACGACGACTGGTTGAGGGAAGGTGTCCCTCAAAGATGATCGCATCACCAGAAAAGCCGGAGATCACCGGCGCTGCCGTCATGGTAGAGGGACCAGGGATGACCTTGACCGGGATTCCTGCTTGATGGGCAGCAGCCACAAAGAGACTGCCTGGGTCGTAGATGACCGGGGTGCCGTTGTCTGAGACGAGGGCGACATCCTGTCCCTGCATGAGTCGATGCAGAAGGAGCAGCATCTTCTCGTGGCGATTGAACGGGCCGTAGCTTGTGACTGTTGCGGTGATGCCATGATGGGCTAGGAGCGCCTGGGTCGCGCGAGGGTCCTCTGATGCAATAACCGTGACGCGGCGCAGTGTGGCAAGGGCCCGAAGGGTGATGTCATCAGGGTGGCCGATCGGCGTGCCGACGACATAGAGGGTGCCGGGAGGGCTGGACAGGGTTGTCCGGCCTTCCACTCCGCGATCGTTCGGTTGACTCCCATCTCGCGCCATCGATATAATTCTCCGTTTAATGCCTGCTTGTTTGTCCTGATAAGTTGAGAGGATAGACCTCTATGGTCGCCATGTTTTTCGTGGTTACGATGGCCTTGTATTTTGCGGCCACCGTTTCCTATCTTGCCTACTTGCTCTGGCCTACGGAAGCCCTGTCGAAGGTATCGCTGGGAATAACGGCGGTCGGGTTTACCTCACATTCGATTGCATTGGTCGCAGGGATGATCGGGGCGGCTGACGTCTCGCAGCCCGGGTTCCATGAAGCCCTGTCGTTTTCTTCCTGGGTGCTGATTATGGTCTTTCTGGCCGTGGAGTTTCGTCATCATCTGCACGTGCTTGGCTCGTTCATCGTCCCCCTGGCACTGATCTCGCTAGTTTTTGCCGCGGCCTTGCCGGAAACCGCTCCGACGCTCACGCCGGTGTTTCGAACGCTATGGGTCCATGTCACCCTGAGCATGCTGGGTACCGTGGGGTTTGCCATCGCCTTTGTGGCTGGTCTCATGTATCTGATTCAGGATGGACTTCTCAAGTCCAAACGTTTCAATGTCCTCTACTCAAAGTTGCCCGCCCTGGATTTTCTCGACCGTCTGAATCAACAGTCGATCGTAACGGGGTTTCCGCTGCTCACGCTCGGCATCATTACTGGTGCGCTGTCCGCCGAGTTCTCTCGGGGGTCGTATCTGAACTGGAATCCCGAGCAAACATGGGCGTTGGTGACGTGGGTGTTCTACTTTGTCGTATTGATGGGACGACTGACGGTGGGCTGGAGAGCAAAACGAGCGGCATATCTCACGATTATCGGGTTTGCCGGAGTTATTCTGACCCTCATTGGCGTGGTCCTCAAGAGTCACGGACCGGTGTCTTGACATGCACATTGTCGTCGTCGGGTTGAGCCACAAGACCGCCCCGGTCGAAATCCGCGAGAAACTTGCGATCCCTGAGAGCCGGATGGGCGAAGCCTTGACCCGTCTCTGCTCGTATCAGGGGGTGCGGGAAGGGATATTACTTTCGACGTGCAATCGTGTTGAGGTCTATGCCGTCGTAGATGAGATCGAATCAGGGTATGGACGAATCCAGGATTTCCTGGCTGATGCCCACCTTTCGCTGTCCTCGGAGCAGCTGACTCCCCATTTATACTGGCACGAGGGAGATCGGGCGATCAGCCATTTATTTAGGGTGGCCTCCAGTCTCGACTCCATGATCGTCGGCGAGTCGCAGATTCTGGGTCAGATCAAAGAGGCCTTCGAGGTTGCGCTTACACACAAGGCGACCGGCATCATTCTGAACAAGGTCGTGAAGAAAGCGATTTCCGTCGCCAAGCGCGTGCGAACGGAAACGAAAATTGCCGAGATGGCCGTGTCGGTCAGCTATGCCGCGGTCGAATTAGCCAAAAAAATCTTCTCGGATTTAAGCGAGAAAACGGTGTTGTTGGTGGGAGCGGGGGAGATGGCCAAGTTGGCGGCGAGACATTTCATTGCCAACGGCGTCCGGCATGTGCGGGTAACGACCAGGAATCCGCAACAGGCGCTGGAATTGGCAAACCGGTTTGGCGGCACCGCGGTCGCCTTTGAGGAGTTTCGGGAGGACATGGCTTCCGCCGATATCGTCTTGGTGTCGACCGGTGCCGCGCATTATCTCGTGAGCGAGGATGACGTGCAGCGCTCGGTCAAGCAACGGATGAATCGTCCGATGTTCTTGATCGACATCTCGGTCCCGCGCAATATCGATCCGGCGGTGCGGCATGTGGACAATGCCTTTCTCTTTGACATCGATGATTTGAAGATGCGGGTTGAACGGAATCGCGGGGAGCGCCTACACGAGGCTGAGAAAGCCGAGCGAGTGGTGGTGGATGAAGTCGGGGTTGTGCGGCACTGGCTCCAGTCGTTGGAGGTCACTCCCACCATCGTGGCTCTCCGCGCACGTGTTGATGATATCAAGCAGGCCGAGCTCGACAAGACCTTGGGGCGATTGGCGAATCTGTCCGCGCCGGAGCGTGAATTGGTCGAGGCGATGGCGTCGTCTATCGTGAACAAGCTTATTCACAATACAATGGTGACGCTCAAGGCTGAGGTGAATTCCTCGGAGGGAACTGCCTTTCTCGAGGCGGCGAGACGGTTTTTCAGCCTCGGCGACCCTGGGGTCTCTAGTGTCGATGAGAATGCGTCATCTGCCTCGGAGCCCTGTCATTCGTCACAAGAGGATATCCGGGATAGTGAAGAGGTGACTCCGAGAAGTAGTTCGAACACGCCGGATCATTAGCATAAGAAGACCGTTATTAGGTTTGTTTGGTTGAACCAGATAAACAAAACAAACCAGATGAACCGACAGACCAGTGATCGGTTTGCCACGTTTTATACCCCGTATCAAGATGTGAGTCGG
>CAZPWD010000095.1:0-10054 GCA_964590025.1 uncultured Nitrospira sp. | reverse complement strand
GGGATTGATTATTACACACATTGGTCCACGACTCGCGCGAGATCCTGAAGCGGCTGCGAGATCCGAACCTCATAGGGGTGGTCGCACTCAAGACTCCGAAGTGAATCGGGCAACAGTGTCAACTGTGTGGCGGCCCGTTCACGCAATTCCGTCAATTTCTGAGCAGGAATGAGGCGGCGGCCTTCTGTCATCACGGGATGCAAGAGCGGATCTCCTGTGCCGGAGGCCTGTACCGTGGTCACGAGATCGTAATCACATCGTCCATCGCGGCGGTACTGCCGATAGACCTGTTTGCGGCCAGGCCAGGTGGCTTTCCCTTCCGATCGTTTCCGGCAGGGTCGGCCCGCATACTCTTGAAGTTTGTAGGCACAATCGAGCGATGGTGCATCGGCCGACGTGGTCATGGCGGTGCCGACGGCAAAACTGTCGATCGGTGCTCCGCTGGCGATCAGCCGTTGCAGCTGGTATTCGTCCAGATTGCCGCTCGCCAGGATCTGGGCTTGTGGCAAGCCCCCCTCATCCAAGATGCGCCGGACTTTTCGCGCATGGTCTGCCAGGTCGCCGCTATCTAGCCGCACACCCTTCACCATGATGCCCCGTTGTCTCAAGCTCGGAGCCAGCGCCACCACTTTGTGTGCCGCTGCCTCCGTGTCGTAGGTATCGATCAAGAGGATTGCATTCTCCGGCTGCGCCAGAGCGAAATGCTCGAAGGCGGTCGTCTCGTCTTTGTGGGCCTGCACAAAGGAGTGGGCCATGGTGCCGTAGATCGGAATGTCATATTCCATGCCGGCGAGGACCGTCGCGGTTCCAGCGAAGCCGGCCAGATAGCTGGCTCGCGCGGCGAGCAGACCGGCCTCCGCGCCGTGCGCCCGACGCAATCCAAAATCGATGAGCGGTTTCCCGCCGGCGACCAAGACCGATCGCGCCGCTTTCGAAGCGATGAGCGTCTGAAAGTTGAGTAGATTCATGATCCTGGTTTCAATGAGCTGCACTTGAGGGAGGGGAGCGGTCACGCGAAGGATCGGCTCATTCGGAAAAAAAACCGTTCCTTCCTGCATGGCGTGCACGTCGCCGGAGAATCGCAGGGTTTCCAGATAGTCCAGGCACGAGCGACTGAACCGTCCTGTCTGTTTGAGCCATTCCAGTTCAGCCGGGCTGACGTGCAGCTGTTCCAAGAAGTCCAGGACTTGCTCCAGGCCTGCGGCCATCAAGAAGCCACGTTGGGCCGGTAACCTCCTGACGAAAAACTCAAAGACAGCGGTATCCATCATTCCTTGCTCGACGTAGGCCTGCACCATGGTGAGTTGATAGAGGTCGGTCAGGAGGACCGTGGAGCTGGGATTCATGCAACGAGGCCTTCCAGACGGGTCGGGATCGCTCCCAATCGAATCATGGCCTCTTCCGCCTTGCGTCCATCCTCCCAGGCCACATTGACGGCCCGGATTGCATCGGTCAGCAAGCAGACGTGGTAGCCGAGCACCCGCGCGTCTTTGACCGTGTTGAGGACGCAATAGTCCGTTGCGAGCCCGCCGATGAAGAGTCGCCCGATGCCCGCAGCCTGCAAGTGCTCATGCAGGGGCGTATCTTGGAATGCCGAATAGGCTTCCTTGTCCTGCAGGGTCGCCTTATGAATGATGGTGGCCGTCTCCGGGATGGGGAACGAGAGGGGCGGCAGAGCGCCGGTCGACCCGGCCACGCAATGGATTGGCCAGGGCCCGCCCTGCTCGCGAAAGGAACAATGGTTGGGGGGATGCCAGTCTCGCGACAAGAAAATCGGCAGGCCGTGGGATTGGAAACGATCGATGTACCCGCGCAGGACCGGGAGGATCTCGTCGCCTCCCTTCACCCCTAAGGCTCCGCCGGGGAGAAAGTCGTTCTGGACATCGGCGATCAGCAAGGCATCGCCGACATACAGCTCTTCTCTTAGTGAACTCATGGCTTCGCGACGGTCATATCAACAATACGATGCCGGAAGAGCGCGCTAACAGCCTGCGCAAAACTATTTCGGCACGCAAGAGCTTCGATGGTCCGCATGTCTGCGTGCAGACCCGCTTGCAGGGACGCAGGCAGGTACGCACAGGCGTCACGTGTGGCACAACGGGAGAGCCTCCATGCAGGATGCTCAAAAAGGCTGTCCAGCAAGGCCGCAGCGAGCGAAGGCCCGGAGGCGTACCCTCTGGGGTACGTTGAGGGTCTGAACGATGCGAGAACGCTGCTGGCGGACTTTTTCAGCATCCTGCTAACGCCCCTGCTGGGATAACAGACGTACGTAGGCCACCACGTCCTGCATTTCCCCGTCCGTCAGCTGGCCTCGCCACGCATGCATGGGGCTGAAGACGACCCCATGTTCAATGGTCCGCAACAGTTCTTCGTCGGATTTCAGAAAGGACGCAAAGCGGTGAAAATTCGCCGGTGCCACCTTGAGATCCTTCGCGTCCGGTCCATCTCCCCAGCCTCCGACACCGTGGCAGGCCTGGCAATGGCGCTGATAGACGTCTTTGCCGCGTGTGGTATCGGCCGGATATTCTTGCGCGTGGAGGAGAGGAGCGAACAGAAGGCCGATGAGTCCCATGCTCAGGGTGACTCTGAGTGCCGACATTACGTTCCGAGAGATGACACGCATCAAGGCCTCCTAGCTCTTCTTGGTCGTGTGGGCAACAAACGACGAATAGAGTTGCTGCAGCTTGGTGCTGCCGCATTTCGGGCATGTCACGGTGTTCGATTCATGTTGCTTCAAGGTCAAGACCACCAACGATTCCTTCCCGCAGTCCAGACATTTATAGTCGTACATGGGCATGAAGTACCTCCCCCTAGACTTCTGTGATAATGCGTCCGTCCTGTTTCGTTTCGCCCTCGCTCCATTCGGCGATGGCCTGGGCCAGTTCCGCGAGTCGTTGCGCCGCGCGGCAGTAGACTGTGTCGGGGGCGTACTCCCCGTCAAGGCCGCGCTCGCCCGCCGGCACGCCGGTGAGCAATTCGATGGCCTCTTCTATCGTGTTCACCCCATAGATCGTGAATTGACCGGCTTCCACCGCCTCGACGACGTCGCGCCGCAGGGCGAGATGTTTGGTGTTGCGGGCGGGAATAATGACGCCTTGCTTCCCGGTCAGCCCCCGCCGTACGCAGGACTCGAAGAATCCTTCGATCTTTTCATTCACGCCGCCGATCGGCTGCACTTCGCCCAGCTGGTTGACCGAGCCGGTCACGGCCAGCCATTGACGAACGGGGAGATCCGCGAGGCTGGAGAGAATGGCGGCTAACTCGGCCACTGCGGCGCTGTCACCCTCGACTTCAGAGTAGGTCTGCTCGAACGTCAGTGAGGCGCTCAACGCAAAGGGATGTACTCCGGCAAACTTACCGGAGAGGTATCCCACAAGCGTCATCACGCCTTTGCTATGGATGTTGCCTGCGAGTTCCGCTTCGCGTTGAATGTCGATCACCCCTTTGGTGCCGACGGAGGTGCGAGCGGTGATCCTGGTCGGGCGGCCGAAGGCGTAATCGCCGAGTTGGTGCACGGAGAGCCCGTTGACCTGACCCACAACTTCCTTGTCCAGATCCACCATCAAGGTGCCTTCTCGGATCTCATCCTGGACCCACTGCTCCGCCAGATTCGACCGATGGCGCTTGTGCGCGACCGCCGCTTCGACGTCCGCGCGTGTGACGAACGCATGGCCGTCCTTTTTGGCCCAGTAGCCGGCTTCCCGGATGAGGTCGCTGACCAGACTGAAGCGCAGCGAGAGCCGGTCGTGCCGATCCGCAAATCGGAACCCCTGCCGGATGACCTCAGCCACGGCGTCGACTCCGAAATGCGGGAGCCCTTCCTCCCGGCAGAGCTTGGCGATGAAGTGTGCATATTGGCGATCCTGCCGTTCGCTCCGCACCACCTCGGTATCGAAGTCCGCCTTCACCTTAAAGAGCTTCGCAAAGTCTTCTTCGTAGGCCTGCAGGAGGTGGTACAGCATCGGAGGCCCGACCATGATGACTTTTACACTGACGGGAATCGGCTCCGGCCTGAGCCCTGCGGTGGAAAAGCCATAGAACTCGCCGGGGTCTTCGATCTTGACCGCTCCGGTCTTGATCACCCGTTTTAGCGCGTCCCAGGAAAAAAGCTGGCGGAGGACATCCATCGCATTGAGGATCAAATATCCGCCGTTGGCGAGCAGGACCGCGCCGGCCCGAATCTCGGTAAAGTCGGTATACATGACTCCCATCTGGGCTTTCCGCTCGATCTTCCCGATCAGGTTGGTATAGGTGGGGTGGGATTCGTCGATCACTGGCGCTCCCGCCGTTGGGTCATGCTCGACAATGAGATTGACGAGGTACCGGGTCATATCGTGCCGGCGAGGTTCAAGCCCTGGAATGTGGATTGCCGGGCCTTCGTGCGGGAGGAAATCCTTGTAGCGATGAATGATGTCGTGGTGGACTCGTTCGAGATAGCCAGCGATCGCCGGCAAGTCTAGGTAGGCGCGGCGCATCGTCTCATAGCGACCTTCCAGGAGATTGGCCACCAGTTGGTGATCCAGCAGGCGCAGCTGGTGTTCGGCTTCTTTCTCGAAGCCGTGGATGCGAACGTGAAATTCGCGGATCTCACCCTCGAGCGTTTTCCGCCGCTCCGTCAGCTCTTGCTGTTCTTGCTCCGTCAGGGCCTCCATCTGTTCGTTCGTCATCGGATGGCCGTCTTTGAGGGGGACGAGCCCGAACCCTACCGGGGTTTCATCGAATCCGAACCCCCGCGTCAGGCTCAGTTTCGTCAGATCCTGAAAGAGCGCTTTCTTCTTCGATTCCGTGTCCTCGATGATTTTGGCCTTGGCATCCAGATACTTTTTACTTTCGAAAGCGAGGGGAATGTCACGCCGCAGGCTTTCGATGAACGCAGCCATCTCCCGTTTGAAGGCGCAGCCCTGTCCTGCTGGAAAAGAGAGGCAGACCGGACGTGACGCGTCCTGAAAGTTGTTCACATAACACCAGTCGGCCGGGGCCGGCGCGCCCTGGGCCATCTTTTTCAGCATATGGCGGACGAGCGTTCCTTTGCCGGTCCCGACCGGACCAGACACATAGAGATTGAAGCCGGGGCCTTTCATGTGCAGGCCGAATTCCAAGGCCTCGACCGCTCGCTCTTGTCCGATGATTTCGTTCAGCGGTTCCAGTTCGCTGGTATCGTCGAACCCCAGCTGCGCCGGATCGACGGCCGGCGACAGCATGGAGACGGGGATCTTGAATTTGTCGACGGTCATCGTGACTCCTAGTAGACTACGGAAAATCTCTATTGTTACACCAAAACTTCACTGGTCCACAACGGTTAGGGCAATAGGAAAGCCCTGCGCAGGATGCTCAAAATGACCGTCCAGCAAGGCCGCAGCGAGCGAAGAGGCGAGGCGTACGCTTCGGTACGTTGAGCCTCTGAGCGATGCGAGAACGCCGCTGGTGGACATTTTCAGCATCCTGCTAGGGGACGATGGGGGACGGACGGTGAACCGTCGACGCCTGAGGGCCTTTCTCGCCCTCTTCAATGTTGAAGGCTACGTCAGTGCCGTCACTCAATTCATCGAACGTGAGACCCTGCAGCGCGTGCTTGTGAAAGTACACCTCGCCGCCGCCTTCCTTGAGGATGAATCCATATCCCTCCTTCGGGAACAGTTTGCAGATCACGCCGCGCAATGGCGGGACCGGAGACGTGCGCACCTCGGTTCGACCCCGCTTCTCACGGTGCTTGCGGAGTTCAATGGCCATGGCGTCGAAGGCAGTTCTGATAGCCTCTTCGAACGTCTTGTCTTCCTTGCGGGACGTCATGGTATGGCGACCAGGGAGCGTGACGACGATGAGCGCCTCGGCGACGTTGGCCAGCTTTTTGTGGTGGAGATTTTTCGTCAGGGTGACTCGCCCATGAACCAGATCCTCGTGCCTCCGCTGGAGGTCTGCCATGCGGGACTCAATCTCACTTTTCCAGCGGGGAGTCATCCCGACGTTTCTACTTTCAATTTCCAGCTCCATGCTGCCTCCTGTTGTTCATTAGGTCTGTTCGGTCTGTCTGGTTTAATTGGTTTGTTTGGTCTGTCTGGTTTTTGTTGGTTGAACGAAACTAACCAGATGAACCAAATCAACCAAATAAACAATACAAACCAGATAGACCAGATCAGCCTGCTGGTGGTTGATATCAGCAAGCGATGTGCCCGCCTCGAACGGAGATTTGGGGTGAGAGGCTAGCGGTTAGGGGGCTGATATTTCTTGCTCTTACCCTTTGCCGCGCGCCTCCCGCCTAACTGAAGTGGCGCATTTTTCCTCAGTGGCGCTCTTGGCAGTGAAGCTCTATGCGCCAGTCCACGATGAGGCGAATGGTTGAATAGGTCTCCTGCTGGGCTCCGTCGCGTGCCTGAACCTCACCCTATGTGATGGAACACGAATTGCGTACCTTCAATACGATGCCCACGCTCAAGAAACAGTCCCTGGAACGATACCTTCGCGGCCGGTTCGGTCCAAAGGCAACCTTGCTGACCTATGGGGTCATCGGAAAAGAAAGTTCGCAGGGCACCTACAAACAGTATGGGTATGGTTCACCCGTCAAATTGACCTTTCAAATCGGGCGCACAGTCCGGTCGGCGGTGTTAGAGACGATGAGTCCGGGGCCGTTCGGTCATGAGCATCCTGCGGACCGGGCCCAGGCGATCCTCTGGGATTATGACTCTTATGGCCGGCTGCCGCGCCACGTGAAGGCTCTCGATGTCGGGGCATTTACAGACGACCGGCAGCTGATCTCGGTGGCCCAGGCGCGCGAATTTTTCGTCCTGACCCAGTGGACGGAGGGAGCCAGCTATCATCTCGATCTGGAACGATTGGCCAAAGGCGGAATGCTCCGGAAACAGGATAGAGAGCGGACGATAGCCCTGGCTCGCTATCTGGCGGAGATCCATGCCAGAAAACGGCGCGATCCCGCCCTCTATCGGCGTCGGCTTCGGGAGTTGATCGGCCACGGCGAGTGTATTATGGGGCTGACCGACAGTTATCCGGATCGCTACGAGTTCATCTCGGCGGATCTCTTGCGCGGGATCGAAGAAGCCTGCAACCGGTGGCGCTGGCGTTTGCGCGGGGAGACCCAGCGTCTGTCGCAAGTCCATGGAGATTTTCATCCCTGGAACGTCCTGTTCCGGAAAGGAACGGATTTTTCAGTGCTCGATCGGTCACGAGGGGAGTGGGGGGAACCGGCAGACGACGTGACCTCGATGACGATCAATTACCTGTTTTTCTCACTCTGTCGCTGGGGCACCTTGAAGGGGCCGTTGGAAGTGATGTTCCGACTCTTTTGGGACACCTATGTGGAGGCAAGCCACGATCATGCGGTCACAGAGTCGGCCGCCCCCTTCTTTGCGTTTCGAGGGTTAGTCATAGCGAGTCCTGTGTGGTACCCCAAACTGCCGATCGAGGTGCGCCGGACCATCTTCCGATTTATCGAGCATGTGCTGGATGAACCGCGCTTCGATCCGTCGCGGGTGAACGAGTATTGTCGGGAGTGAGGGCAGTGAGTGATGAGTGAGATGAGTGATCTGTGATCGGTGATGAGTGAATACGATGAAAGAGCCATCCATTCCTGATCACTTATCACCCGTCACTCATCACGGTTTGGCCTTCGCCATTTGGATTACCGGTCTGCCGGCATCGGGCAAGAGTACGATTATCTCTGCCCTGAAGCCCCAGCTCGAAGAGCTCGGATTGACGGTCGAGGTGTTGGAGTCCGATGAGGTCAGGCGGGTCATCACGCCGATACCGACCTACTCAGAAGCGGAGCGGGATCTCTTCTACCGTTCGTTGGCATTCATCGGACAGAAGCTCGTGGCGCATGGTGTGACCGTGGTCTTCGATGCGACGGCAAGCCGCCGGGTCTATCGGGACTTTGCGAGGTCCGTGATCCCTCGCTTCATCGAGATTGCCGTGGAATGTCCCCTCACGACCTGCATGGAGCGAGACCGGAAAGGGACCTATCAAAAGGGCCAGCGGGGCGAATCTCTTACTGTTCCGGGACTCCAATCGCCCTACGAAGCGCCGATCAACCCGGATCTCCGAATCGACACTACCACCACTCCCTCAGGTGACGCGGCACGCCGGATCTGCGACCTGGTCAAAGCAAAATTCCTCTAGCAGGATGCTGAAAAAGTCCGCCAGCATAAATAGACGGTTATTTGGTTTATCTGGTCTCTCTGGTTATTTGGTTGAACGAAACTAACATGATGCACTAAATCAGGATGAACTAAATAAACCAGATAAACAAAACAAACCAGATTAACCAGACAAACTGGGCTTGTCCTAGACTTGCGGACCGAGAGGACGATCAGCGCGCAGACGCCAGACAGCTCGCACTCATCCTGAGAATCCTTTCTCGCCTTGCTCGGTACAGTCTATGAAGCTGAGTGTCTCACCCCTGTTGACTCGGAAGGCCTTGTGAATTTATTCTGCGAATGTATACTACCCTGCGGAACTTTTCGTTATGATGACCTTTATGTCACTTGACCAGCGAGATTTTACACCAGCCGCCTGGCTCCGCAATCCACATTTCATGACAGTGCTCCCAGGCCGTTGGCCTCGTCGAGCGCTCCTTGCCGGAGTACCGACCGAATCGAGGCTCTTCACCACAGAGCCTCGCACCCAGTTACTCGGCTTCTGCCACTGGCAACCAAACCGCACAGCATGCCAAACCGTGGTACTCGTGCACGGCCTTGAAGGCTGCAGCGAGTCTCACTATATGCGCGGCATCGCCGCGAAAGCCTATCGCGCGGGATTCAATGTCATCCGGATGAACCAACGGACCTGTGGCGGGAGCGAGCACCTGACGCCGACGCTCTACAACAGCGGCTTGAGTCAGGACTATCGAGCTCTCGTCCAAGAATTGGCGCGCGTGGATGGATTAGATCGCATCTGGCTTGTCGGCTATTCGATGGGAGGGAATCTCGTCCTGAAAGCAGCCGGAGAAGCCGGCTCGTCTGAAGCAGCGTTGGCCGGCGCGATCGCGGTCTGTCCGACCATCGATCCGACGCAATGCGCCAAAGCCTTGGAAGAACCTCGGAACTGGATCTATCACCATCATTTCTTGACCCAACTCAAAAAGCGCATGCGACGGAAAGCGGTGCTCTTTCCTGGCAAATGGAATCTCGCCGGACTTCACCGCATTCGCTTCCTCAGCGAATTCGACGACCGCTACTCAGCTCCGGACGGAGGGTACGCCAGCGGAGCCGACTACTACGATCGTGCAGGCGCACGTCACGTGCTCGATTCCATCACCGTCCCCACACTCATCATCACGGCCCAAGATGATCCCTTCATTCCCTACTCCATGTTTACGGTGCCGCTGATTCAGCGCCACCCTACGATTCGGGTGATCGCGCCCCGCCACGGGGGACATTGCGGGTTCTTTCAGTGGGCACACAACGGAGAAGATCCCTACTGGGCAGAGAATCGGATTGTGGATTTTCTGCAAGAATATGTGGAGCGCATCCCGACCGAAGTCGCTAAAAAAGAAGCGTCGGACAGGCTCCTAGGCCAGCGATTCGACGGCGACGCGTAACTGCTCGGTCAGCGCCGTCGCCGCGGCCTGGTCTTCCGGGGCTCTCGCGACTTCTATCGGCTCTCCGATGATGACGCGCAACCGCGGGAAGCCGATTCTGCCCCGCGAGAGGGCCCGTGCCGTGCCGATGAGGCGGACCGGCACAAGCGGCGCGCTCGTTACGAGCGCTGCGTGCGCGGCACCCTGCTTCCACGCACGGTCGCCGCGGACGGCGCCTTGAGGGAAGATCACGACCGCCTGTCCTGCCTCGAGCGCCTGCAGCACCCGCGCAGCAGCGAGGTAGTCGCTGCTGCCACGCTCAATCGGGATCGCGCCGAGCCCGTCGAGCATCCACGCGAGCAGCCGGGACCGCCAGAGTTCCGCCTTCGCGACGAAACGCAGTTCCCTCGAGATCGCCGCCCCTAGGACGATCCCGTCGAGCACCGACTCATGATTCGGTGCGACGACCACAGGCCCGGTCGCGGGCAGGCGATCGGCGCCGACCACCTCGATTCGATAAATGGC